>NZ_JBYISM010000005.1:0-364239 GCF_057708605.1 Nocardia sp. bgisy118
ACCCCCCCCCCCCCCCCCCCCCCCCCCCCCCCCCCCCCCCCCCCCCCCCCCCCCCCCCCCCCCCCCCCCCCCCCCCCCCCCCCCCGCTTCCGCTACGGTGACATCGACCGTTCGCGAGGGTGGCGGACGGCGCGAACACCATGGCGGTCGGCCGGGCGTCGGGACCGGCCTCTCACGGGTGGAACGTGTGCCGAACGTGTTTCGATGTCGTGAGAACCCGCACAACCCCGGCGAGAAACATGCTCGAGTTGTCGACCTCCGTCGCGCACACCGGGTACGGTCAACCTAGGGACCTTTGCTCTCGGTTGACGGCAAGCTCGACCCGCCCGAATTACTCGAAGTGTTCGCGATTACACCCGAGTTCGGCGGATTGCTGGCAACCTGGACAGACGGTTGCACGCGGACAAGGAAGTAGGGACCCACGAGATGGCGCGCATCGGAGACGGCGGCGATCTGCTGAAGTGCTCGTTCTGTGGAAAGAGCCAGAAGCAGGTCAAGAAGCTCATTGCGGGACCTGGCGTGTACATCTGTGACGAGTGCATCGATCTATGCAACGAGATCATCGAGGAGGAACTCGCCGAGTCCAGCGAGGTCAAACTCGATGAGCTGCCGAAACCCGCCGAGATCCGTGAGTTCCTCGAGAACTACGTGATCGGGCAGGACACCGCCAAGCGCACCCTCGCCGTGGCCGTGTACAACCACTACAAGCGCATTCAGGCGGGGGACAAGGGCCGTGACAGCCGGGGCGAGACGGTCGAGCTGACCAAGTCGAACATTCTGATGCTCGGCCCCACCGGCTGCGGCAAGACCTACCTGGCGCAGACCCTCGCGAAGATGCTGAACGTGCCGTTCGCCATCGCGGACGCCACGGCGCTCACCGAGGCGGGCTACGTCGGCGAGGATGTCGAGAACATCCTGCTCAAGCTGATCCAGGCCGCCGACTACGACGTCAAGAGGGCCGAGACCGGCATCATCTACATCGACGAGGTGGACAAGATCGCCCGCAAGAGCGAGAACCCCTCGATCACCCGTGACGTCTCCGGCGAGGGCGTGCAGCAGGCGCTGCTGAAGATCCTGGAGGGCACCCAGGCCAGCGTGCCGCCGCAGGGCGGACGCAAGCACCCGCACCAGGAGTTCATCCAGATCGACACCACGAACGTGCTGTTCATCGTGGCGGGCGCGTTCGCGGGCCTGGAGAAGATCATCTCCGACCGCACCGGCCACCGCGGCATCGGCTTCGGCGCCGAGGTGCGCTCCAAGGCCGAGATCGACACCACCGATCACTTCGCGGAGGTGATGCCCGAGGATCTGATCAAGTTCGGTCTGATCCCGGAGTTCATCGGCCGCCTCCCCGTCGTCGCGTCGGTGACGAACCTGGACAAGGAATCCCTGGTCAAGATCCTGTCCGAGCCGAAGAACGCGCTGGTCAAGCAGTACATCCGGCTGTTCGAGATGGACGGCGTCGAGCTGGAGTTCACCCAGGACGCCCTGGAGGCGATCGCCGACCAGGCCATCCTGCGTGGCACCGGCGCTCGCGGCCTGCGCGCCATCATGGAGGAAGTCCTGCTGCCGGTGATGTACGACATTCCCAGCCGCGACGACGTCGCCAAGGTGGTCGTGAACGCCGACACGGTCAACGACAATGTGCTGCCGACCATCGTGCCGCGCAAACAGCAGCGTGCCGAGCGCCGGGAGAAGTCGGCGTAATTCCGAAGTCGCGATCCGGGCCCGTGGGAATTGTCCCCCGGGTCCGGATTTGTTTTCGAAATGTCCGAATTGTCGAGATTTGCTCGAAATTGTAGGTGTATCGGAGTCTTCGTTCGGGTACTCGAATCTCAGGGTTGAGTAGCCAGCCCAGCTCCGGGGCCTCGGGCGCCCGGCGCGAATACATCGCCCGGCGCGGGTTCAGCTGCCGGGTGCGACGGGACTGGGTTCCTCATGTCGACCATTCTTTCCACTCACTTCACCGAAGTCCGACCGCATCGTTCCGATCCCGCTGCGCGGGTGCGGGTTTCGATCACCTCCCCGAGCGACGAGATCACGCTGTGCGCCGTCGCGGGTGAGGTGGATCAATTCACCGTCGACGAGCTGCGTCGGCATCTGATCGGTGCGCTCGACACGGCCGCGCCTCGCGTGGTCGTCGATCTGTCCATGGTGTCGTTCTTCGGCGTCGCGGGCCTCCGGGTGCTGTTCGACGCACGTTCACGGATCGACCAGGCCGGCGGCAGGCTGCTCCTGGTCACCGGCCCGCCATGCGTGGACCGGCTGCTTCAGGTGGCTGCCGACGTCGTGGCCTTCGAGACGACGCACGTTCTGGCTGGTGCGCTGCTCGACGCCGCATAACCCTGGAGAAACCTCGACGCCGCCCGGGATGCGATTCCCGGGCGGCGTCGGCGGCGTGGACGGCTCAGATCGGCTCGCCGCGCATGTCGTCCTGGCTCCAGTAGGCGCGCATCTTGATGATCTTGCCCTGCTCGTCGAACTCCATCGTGTCGATCGGCGTGAGCGTGAAACGCTGATCGCCGACCATGGTGACGACGTCGAACATGAAGGCGGCGTGGTTGCCCGCGACCCGCACGGTGTCGGCGTGCAGCGCGGTCGACCGGTCCAGGTTGTCGAACACGGAGTAGAACTCGCGGATGGCGTCGTGGCCTTGGCGGACGGGGGTGCCCGCGGGATCCTCGACGGTCGCGTCCGGCGCGTAGAGCTCCACGATGGATTCCGTGGGCCCGGTGCCGACCAGCTTGACGTACTGCTCGACGACATCGCGAATCTGTTGTGTCATGTCAACCCCTGACGAATTGAAACGTGTTCCAATTCGGAGGCTAGCAGTCCATGCCCGCGCCGGATAGCCCGAAGGCCGTTCATCGGGACGCGGGTCGTTGTGCGGTTGTGTCTGCCTCGCCGGGACGCGGTGACGATTCGTCGTGGACGAATCGCGCCCGAGGTGGGGAGCGCCGTTGATCCCCCTGGTTCGCCGTTGAACCTTGATCCCGTTGCGAAGGCTGCTGTATTTTCTTTCGCCGCCGTCACGCGATGTGTTACGTGGGTCACATTTTTTCGTTCGGTGGTGTGTGCCGGCTACTCGCCGAGGGTGCCGTATTCGGGGACGCCTGCGGCGCGGTAGGTGCCGATGTGGACGCCGGCCGGTGTCGTGCGCGAGTCGGTCAGGTGGAAGGCGGCGGGGCTGGATCCGGTCCGGAAGAGACGTTTGCCGGTGCCGAGGAGCACGGGGAAGGTCAGCAAGTACAGGGTGTCGACGAGGCCGGCGGCGAGCAGGGTGTGCGCGAGGCCGCCGCTGCCGTGGACCTGCAGTTCGCGGCCCGGGCGGGATTTGAGGTCGGCGACTTGCCGGACGAGGTCGTCCCGCAGCAGTTCGGTTCCCGTCCACTCGGCGCGCTCGAGGGTATGGGTGCCAACGTATTTCGGCAGCGCGTTGAGTTTCGAGGCGATCGGGTCGGCGGGGTCGTCGTGCTGTGGCCAGTATCCGGCGAAGATCTCGTAGGTCCGCCTGCCGAGCAGGAAGGCATCCGCGCGAGCGAACACCTCGCTGACGAATTGACCCCCTGCCTCGTCGAAGTACGGTGCGGTCCAGCCGCCGTGCGTGAAGCCGCCCTCGGTGTCCTCGTGCGGCCCGCCCGGCCCCTGGCAGACGCCGTCGATGGTGACGAACTGGGTGAGCGACAGTTCCATGGGCGGGCTTCCTTTCGTCCGTTTCGCGCACTTCGCGCGGGTTGTTCACCTGTTCTGACGACGACGCGCCAGAAAACTCATCGCAACATTTGACCGGTGTGTCGGCGGTCCGCCACCGGTGCCGTGCTGTTTACTCGGTGCGGTCAACCAGATGTTCGAGTGACGAGTGAAAGCGGAGGAGACATGGCACTGCCCACGATGACCGCCGAGCAGCGCACCGAGGCGTTGGCCAAAGCGGCTGCGGTGCGCAAAGCGCGCTCCGAACTGATCGGCAAGGTCAAGGCCGGCAAGGTGTCGGTCGCCGACCTGCTGAAGAAGGCGGAGTCGGATGATCTGGTGAAGAAGACCAAGGTCGCGGCGGTGATCAAGGCCCTGCCCGGCGTCGGTCCGGTGAAGGCCGCGAAGCTGATGGATCAGGCCGAGATCCCCGAGGACCGCCGCATCGGCGGCCTGGGCGCCCGGCAGCGCGAGGCGCTGCTCAAGGCTCTCGACGCCTGACGGCGTCGCAGCGACCCCGCTCGAGCCGGAGGCGCACGCCAGTACGCCCGAGGCGACCTACCCGGCCACGCGCCGACGGTCGCCCGGGCCCCTCGTGCGACGCCTCCGGCCAGGCACCTTCCGGGCCTCAGCGCGTCGGACGGCGGCGCGGGAAGCGGAACTCGATGGGCCGGGGATCGGGCGCCTCCGGCCCACGCGGAGTCACCAGCAGACAGGCCGCGCCGAGCGCCAAGAGGGCCGCGGCGGCCAGCAGGCTCAGCGTGAAGCTGACGCCGCTCATCGCGTCCGGCTTGTGAAACGCGTGGTAGATCACATGCGGGGTGGCGAAGACGAGCCAGCCCAGCCCCGCGGCCTGCGCCAGCGCGCTGCCTCCGCGCCACAGCGCGAAGCCGCTCACCGCAGCGAGGGCAAGGAAGAAGGCCCCGACGTCGCTGGCCAAGTGGTGGTTGTAGGGGCCGTCCACGGCGACCCACTGCATCCCGAATCCGGGGAAACTCGTATACCAGGAGTGCGGCGCGAGCACCGCCCACAGACCCACCACCGCGCCCTGGAAGGTCAGTATCCCCAACATGATTCGCACGGCCAGCCACCGGCGGCGGTGCTGCTCGAAACGCATCCGGACGCGCACGCCGCCGGACTTTCCTTCCACCGAGATCCGCATCATCGCTCCGTTCCTCGCCGAGGGGTGTTCGGGCGTGCAGTCACGGTAGAACGGACATCGAGTACCGGGCAATAGGCGTCGCGGCGGCGAGCCGACATCAGCTCGCGGGACGCGCCGCCGATCGCCGGTCCACGCGGTGCGCGCCGGCATAGATGTTCATGGTGTCGCCGCGCAGGAAGCCGACCAGGGTGAGACCGGATTCGTCCGCCAGGTCCACCGCCAGCGAGCTCGGCGCCGACACCGCTCCGAGCATCGGCACACCGGCCATCACCGCCTTCTGGACCAGCTCGAAGGACGCCCGCCCGCTCACGATGAGCACCAGATCGGACGCGGGGATCCGGTTTTCACGCAGGGCCCAGCCCAGCACCTTGTCCACCGCGTTGTGCCTGCCGATGTCCTCCCGCACCGCGAGCGCCGTCCCGTCGGCGGTGAACAAGCCCGCCGCGTGCAGGCCGCCGGTGGCGTCGAAGACCGATTGCCGCTCGCGCAGCGTCTCGGGCATGCCGGCGAGTACGGCCGAGTCGACGGCGGGCGTGTCGTCCGGGAGTGGATAACGGGTGTGGGCCCTGACCTCGTCGAGGGCGGTCTTGCCGCAGAGCCCGCACGAACTGGTGGTGAGGAAGTTGCGCGCGCGGGCGGGTACGGGGACACGCAGCTCGACGTCGAGCACGTTGTAGGTGTTGCGGCCGTCCGCGTCGGTGCCCGCGCAGTAGCGGGCGCTCACCACGTCATCGGCCGATTCGATGATGCTCTCGCTCAACAGGAATCCGTGCACCAGGTCGACATCGGCGCCGGGGGTGCGCATGGTGACGGTCAGCGACCGCCCGCCGAGCCGGATCTCCAGCGGCTCCTCCACTGCCAGAGTGTCGGGTCGCTGGATCTCTCCGGACGGGGACAGGCGCAGTGTGCGACGGCGCGCGGTCACCCGGCTCACGACGCAGCCTCGCTGCCGCTCGGCCGCGTCGTGCGCCGGGACGCGCTGTGCCTTTGGTTCACTCGCTGACGCTCCTTCACGACCCAGCCTCGCTGCCGCTCGGCCGCGTCGTGCGCCGGGACGCGCTGTGCCTTTGGTTCACTCGCTGACGCTCCTTCACGACCCAGCCTCGCTGCCGCTCGGCCGCGTCGCGCGCCGGGACGCGCTGTGCCTTCGGTTCACTCGCTGACGCTCGCTCACGACTCCACCTCGCTGGCGCTCGGCCGCGTCGCGCGCGGGGATGCGCTGTGCTTTCGATTCACTCGCTGACGCTCGCTCATGATTCGGCTCCGACGTGCACGTGCCGCTCCAGCCGGATGGTCACCGCCTTGGAAACGGGCGTATTGGATCGCGCCGCGACGTGATCCAGCGGGACGAGTGCGTTGGTCTCGGGGTAGTACGCGGCGGCGTTGCCGCGCGGCGTCGGGTAGCCGACGACGCGGAAGGCTCGGACACGTCGCTCGATGCCGTCGGTCCACTCCGAGACCAGATCGACGAGATCGCCGTCGGCGAAGCCGAATTCGGCGATGTCGTCGGTGTTCACCAGGATCACCCGGCGTCCGCCGTGCACGCCGCGGTAACGGTCGTCGAGGCCGTAGATGGTGGTGTTGTATTGGTCGTGGCTGCGCAGTGTCTGGAGCACGAGCCTGCCCTCGGGTACCGGAACCCAGGTCAGCTCGTTCACCGCGAAATTGGCGCGGCCGGTGGCGGTGCGGAACTCGCGGCTGTCGCGCGGGGGATGTGGTAGCACGAAGCCGTTGCGCTGCCGGACTTTGGTGTTGTAATCGGCGCAACCGGGCACCACGCGCGCTATTGCGTCGCGAATCTTGTCGTAATCGCGCCGGTATCGCGCCCACGGCACCGGATGGTCCTCGCCGAACAGCGCGAGGGCCAGTTCGCAGACGATGGCGACCTCGCTGCGCAGCTGATCGCCGACGGGTTCGAGGCGGCCGGTGGACAGGTGCACCATCGACATCGAATCCTCCACCGACACATGCTGTTTCACGCCGCCCACGACGTCCTTGTCGGTGCGACCGAGGGTGGGCAGGATCAGCGCGGTGCGTCCGTGCACCACGTGGCTGCGGTTCAGCTTGGTCGAGACCTGCACGGTCAGTGCGCAATTGCGCAGCGCGGCCTCGGTGACCTCGGTGTCGGGCGTGGCCGAGACGAAGTTGCCGCCCATGCCGAAGAACACCTTGGCCCTGCCGTCGCGCATGGCGCGGATGGAATGCACTGTGTCCCATCCATGTTCGCGGGGGCTGGTGATGCCGAACTCGCGGTCGAGCGCGTCGAGGAAGGAGTCGGGCATCTTCTCCCAGATGCCCATGGTGCGGTCGCCCTGCACGTTGGAGTGCCCGCGCACCGGGCACACGCCCGCGCCCGGTTTGCCGATCATGCCGCGCAACAACAGCAGATTGGTCGCCTCCTCGATGGTGGCGACGCCGTGCGCCTGCTGGGTCAGACCCATCGCCCAGCAGATGATGGTGCTGCGCGATTCGGCGAGCAGGCGCGCGGTGCGCCCGAGTTCCGCCCTCGACAGTCCGGTCGCGGCTGCGACGACGTCGAGATCCACCGCGCGCGTGTGGCTTTCGTATTCGGCGAAGCCGGCGCAGTGCGCATCGACGAACGCGCGGTCCACGACGGTGCCCGGCGCTCGGTCCTCGGCCTCGAACAGCAGCTTGCCCAGACCTTGGAACAGGGCCATGTCGCCGCCGAGCCGGATCTGGAGGAAGTCGTCGGCGATCGCGACGCCCGTGGTGACGCCGCGCACGGTCTGCGGATCGCGGAAGCCGAGCAGACCCGTCTCCGGCAGCGGGTTGACCGCGACGACCCTGGCGCCGTTGGCCTTCGCGTCGGCGAGGGCGCTGAGCATGCGGGGATGGTTGGTGCCGGGATTCTGGCCCGCGACGATGATCAGATCGGCCTTGCCGAAGTCGTCGATCGAGACCGAGCCCTTACCGATGCCGATGGAGCCGATGAGCGCCGCGCCAGAGGATTCGTGGCACATGTTCGAGCAGTCCGGCAGATTGTTGGTGCCGTAGCTGCGGACCAGCAATTGGTAGAGGAACGCGGTCTCGTTGGCGGTGCGGCCCGAGGTGTAGAACACGGCCTCGTCGGGCGAGGCCAGCTCGCGCAGCTGATCGGCAATCACGCGGTACGCCTCGTCCCAGGAGAGGGGCGAGTAATGGGTGTCGCCCGGGCGCAGCACCATCGGATGGGTCAGCCTGCCCTGCTGGCCGAGCCAATATCCGGATTTCCCGGCGAGCTCGGCGACCGAGTGGGCGGCGAAGAACTCCGGCGTGACGGTGCGCAGCGTCGCCTCCTCGGCGACGGCCTTGGCGCCGTTCTCGCAGAACTCGGCGGGCCGCCGGTGCCCGGTGGGCTCCGGCCACGCGCAGCCGGGGCAGTCGAAGCCGTTGACCTGGTTGAGCCTGGTCAGCGTGCGCGCGGTGCGGACGACCCCCATCTCCTCGACCGAGCGTTTCAGCGCCACGGCCACGGCGGTGATGCCCGCTGCCTGCTCCTTGGGCGCGGTGACGGTCAGCGCGGATTCATCGATGTCCTCGGTGGGGCCCTGTCGATGCATGTCCTTATTGTCCTCTCCGCGCACTGACTGTCTCAGCAGGACTGCTGCCGCGCTCTTCGCATCGTAGGCCGCGGCGCGGGGCCCGGCATACCTCGTCGGGCCGGAATCGGCCGTCGCACCGCGGCAGCGCTGAGCAACGGCCGGGCGAGGCTCAGGAACGACGCGTTTGGGCGGTGGCCGGGTGGCGTTCGTCGGTGCGGTGGGTGAGCACCTTCTCGCCGATGCGGATGCGCCAGCCTGGCGGCAGCTCGACGGGGGCGGTGCCGATGCGCGTCCAGGTGTCGGTGCCCGGCCCCGCGACATAGGTGCCCGCGGGTGTGGACGCGTCGCGGACGAAGACCTTGCCCCGGTTCAGCGAGATGTAGGCGTGCACGCGGGAGACGTGCCGGTCCCTGGGCACCGACAGCGGGGACGCGATGGCGTTGCGCACCGAATCGTCGGTGGTGGGACTGCGGCCGATGACATACGGACGGTCGAGCGGGTAGGCGGTGTCCTCGAAGACCAGCGCCCCCGTCGGGGCTTCGGGCGAGCCCTTCGGCGGACGTGGCGGCGGGACGCGAACGCCGCGCGTGGCCGGATTCTTCTGCAACGCAACGGGTTCGGGTCGCGCGGAACCGAAGCCTGCGGTCTGGGACCAGGCGAGTGGCATCGCCCTGGTGCCGATGTCCTGCGGGTGAGCGGCGGACGGCCGACCGGATCCGGCGTTCGACTCGACGGGGGAGTCGGCGTCCTTTCGCGTGTCGTCGGAGTCGTCCGTCAACGCTTCGAAGCCCGCGGGCGCGGTCGCCGGTGGTTCGGCGGATCCGGGGTTCGCGGTGGCGGCGGCGCGTGGCGGAATCTTCGGTGCGCTCGCCTTGCGCACGGCGACGCGCCATTCGAAGCCGCCGCCGGGCACGGCGCCCGCGCGGAGGTCGGTGCGGGGCAGCGGGGTGATCGGGGAGCCGGTGTCGGCGCCTACGGTGATCCGGCGCACCGGTTCGCGCACGATCTCGTCCACCCAGGTGAACGCCCGCGCGCCGGAGAGCCTGCGGGCGCCCTCCGCGCCGTGGATCTCGGCGGCGACCGGTCCGCGCAGCAGGATCACGGTGCCGTCGTCGGTCGGGGCGACCACGCCGAACGGCGGTGGCTCGGAGCCGCTGCCGAACACGACGGCGGCCAGCCGCTGGGCGATCGCGGCCCCGGGATGATCACCTTCGGCGACGGCCTCGATGGCGCCGAGGATCCGGTCGGTGGAAGCGGTTTCACCCGCGAGATACACCACCACCGCGCCGAAGCGTGCAATCAGACCATCGCCCGGCGCGATCCCTACGGTCGACGGGTTCTTGCGCACCCGCGCCTCCTTCCCGCGCACTACCGGCGTCCAGCATAGAGGCTCGCACAGGACGTGACGGGGCGGATCGGAACAGCAACAGGCCGCGGGGACCCGCCCGACCGGTCGCTCCGGCCGTGGAATCCGCAGGGCAGCGCGGAGAGTCGGGCGAGGTCGGCTCTCCGGTCCTCGCCCGGCGGATCGGTCGGCCGTGATCGAGCCGACTTCGCGGTCGTCCGGTGTTCTCGGGCTCTCCGCTGTCGTCCCGATCACGTGACGTCGCCTGCCCGGGTGTGCGTCTCATGGAGAGTGATCTCCTCGATGATCTGGAAATCCCCGCGACTTTCGCCCGGTGATCCGGCAATACTCCTGGCATGCCCTCCATCAGACCGGCGACCGAGGCCGACCTGCCCGTTCTGCGGGACATCGAGCGGGCGGCCGGAAAACCGTTCGCCGACATCGGTATGACCGCCGTCGCTGACGACGAGCCGCCGACGCTCGCCACGCTGCGCGAATTCCAGCAGGACGGGCGGGCCTGGGTCGCGACCGACGTTGTCGACCGGCCGATCGCCTATCTCGTCCTCGGCCTCGTCGACGGCAACGCGCACGTCGATCAGGTGTCGGTCGATCCGGAGTACGCCGGGCAACGCCTGGGCAAGCGGCTCATCGACCGCGCCGTCCACTGGGCGCGGGCCAACGGAGTGCTCACCATCACCCTGACCACGTTCGTCGAGGTGGCGTGGAACGGCCCGTACTACGAGCGCCTCGGCTTCCGGTACCTGACGGCCGCCGAGGAGACGCCGGGCCTGCGCGCCCTGCGCACCGCCGAAGCCGAGCACGGACTCGACCGCTGGCCCCGCGCTTGCATGCGCGCCGAACTCGATACGTGGGTCTTCGACTGACGTCGCGGACGCTCGGCCTGTCCCGCGCAGCCCGGAATACACGATGAGCGCGGAGCCGATCGCCGTCGATCAGATCGTGGCGAGCGCCGCGGTGGCCGCGGGCAGAGCTGCGGCGCGGTCCTCCGGAACCAGGCCGATGCGGGTGCGCCGATCGAGCAGGTCGTCGACGTGCAGTGCGCCCTCGTGCGAGAGGGCGAAGGCGAATTCGGCTCCGATGACGTCCATCCCGGGGGCGACCGGCTCGCGCAGGGCCGGGTCGAGGGCGGCGAGGGCGGCGACGGCGGGCGCTTCGCTGCCGTAGCGTTCCACCAGCAGCGGGGCGGCGGCGAGGCGATCTCGTGACGCACCGGAGACCGCGCCGACCAGCGGCAGACGTTTGGTCGGGCAGGGCGCCGCGTCGAGGCGGGCATGGCGCACCGCCGCGTCGACGACGTCCTCGGCCATCCGGCGGTACGTGGTGAGCTTGCCGCCGACGATCGTGATCACGCCGGTCGGCGAGGTCAGCACCGCGTGCCGGCGGGAGATGTCGGCGGTGCTGCCGTCGCCGGTCTTCAGCAGCGGACGCAGGCCCGCGTATCGGCCGCGAATATCGGCGTGGGTCAACGGTTCTCGCAACACGGTGTTGATGGTGTCGAGCAGGAAATCCACCTCGGCCTCGGTGGGCTGCGGTTCGTCGGGCACCGGGCCCGGCGCGTCTTCGTCGGTCAAGCCGAGGTACACCCGCCCGTGCGCGGCGGGGAAGGCGAAGACGAACCGGCTGGTGCTGCCGGGCACCGGCACCGTCAGCGAGGCGCTCAGACCGCCGAACGACTCGGCCGAGAACACCAGGTGGGTGCCCCGGCTCGGACGCAGCTCGATGCTCGAGTCGACCTGATCGGCCCACACGCCGGTGGCGTTGACGACCGCGCGAGCCCGCACGGAAAGCGTCTCGCCGGAAAGGGTGTCGCGCAGCGTGGCCGAATCCCCGGTCACGTCGAGGGCTTCCACCCTGGTGAGGATGGTGGCGCCCTGGGCGGCCGCGGTGCGAGCCAGCGCGACGACGAGCCGCGCGTCGTCCACCAGTTGCCCGTCCCAGGCCTGGAGCCCACCGCGCAGACCCGCCCTGCGCACGGTCGGAGCCAAGCGCAGCGCCTCCGCGGTGGCGACCCGTCGCGACCGCGGCAGGGTCGCGGCCGGGGTGCCCGCGCCGCGCCGCAAGGCATCGCCCGCCACGAAGCCCGCGCGGATCAATGCCTGTTGCGCCGCGCCGATATTCGGCAGCAGGGGCACCAGCTGTGGCAACGGACGCACCAGATGCGGTGCGGTGGCGCCGATCAGGATGCCGCGCTCGACCGCGCTCTCGTGCGCTATCCCGATCCGGCCGCCCGCCAGATATCGCAGACCGCCGTGCACCAGCTTCGAACTCCACCGGCTGGTGCCGAACGCCAGGTCGTGCCGTTCCACCAGCACGGTGCGCAGTCCGCGCGCGGCGGCGTCCAGCGCGGCGCCCGCGCCGGTGACGCCGCCGCCGATCACCAGCACGTCGATCTCGCCGCCGTCGCCGAGGGCGCGCAGCTCGCGCGCGCGGCGCTCGGCATCGAGCGCGGAATCCCCTCGGGTCGCCGGATTGTCGGTCATGGCACAGCCTTTCGTCATTCGGGGTCGCCGGGGCGGAGGTAGCCGTCGATGGCGCGGGCCAGTTCGGTGTCCAGCTCGGGGGCGGGCAGCAACCCCGCGACAGTGCCCGCGGATTGCACCGCCGACTGCACGATGAGCAGCATCATGGTGGCCAGCTGGACGGGATCGCCGGGCCGGATGGAGCCGTCGTCCTGGCCGTCCCTGATCCCGGCGGCGAACAGTTCGACGAGGATGCGCTGATTGCGGCCGAGCCTGCCGAAGACATAGGTGAGCATCAGGTCGGTGTCGGTGCGAAAGATCTTGCCGAACAATGGGTTCGAGCGCACCATCCCCGCGCCCTCGACCACGCCCTCGACCAGCCGCGTCCGCGCCGGGCCCGCGTCGGGCATCGCGGCGGTGAGAATGCCGCGCAGTTCGCGAACCAACAGCTCGGCGACCAGCGCGCCGGTGTCGGACCAGCGGCGGTATACGGTCGGCCTGCTGACGCCCGCGCGGCGCGCGACCTCGGTGAGCGTGGTCCGGCGTACCCCGAACTCTTGGACGCAGGCGCGTGCGGCGTCGAAGATCGCCAGGTCGATGGCCGAAAGTTCGGCGTCCGGGTCATCGGTCACGGGAATCACCACCGGGCTGAGTGCGGGACGGATAGTTACTGCTTGACAGTATATGTCAAACTGTAACGCATGGTCGAGACGCAGCAGGCAGGCGGGCATTCCGAGCCCGCGGCAAAGCCGGGCGCACACGCGCGGGTACCGAGTATGGTGTGGGACGCCTGGGGTATCCCGGCCGGACACAAGCCGCTTTCGGCGCAGATCCGCGGCCTGCTCGCGCAGGTCTTCGGAGTGTCCGGCGAACCGGTGGCGCGCCGCGATGAGGGTGATGTGCCACTCCGCGCGTCGGCGTTGACGCCGGCGCAGCGGGACGGGTTGGTCGCGGTGGTCGGTGCGGACAATGTGTCGGCCGACCATCACGATCGACTGCGGCACGCGGGCGGCAAGAGCACCCTCGATCTGCTGCGCCGCCGCGCCGAGGGCCCGCAGGACGCCCCCGACGCCATCGTCTTTCCCGCCGACCACGAGCAGGTGCTCGCGGTACTGGCCTACTGCGCCGAGCACGGAATCGCGGTGGTGCCCTTCGGCGGTGGCACCAGCGTGGTCGGCGGCGTGGATCCGGTGCGCGGGCAATTCGACACCGTCATCGCCCTCGACCTGCGCCGCATCGACGGGATCCGCGATGTCGACCCGGTGAGCGGCACGGCGACCCTCGGCGCGGGCCTCACCGGACCGCGGGCCGAGGAACTGCTCGCCGCGCAAGGACTTTCGCTCGGCCACTTCCCGCAGAGCTTCGAATTCGCCAGCATCGGCGGCTTCGCGGCCACCAGATCCTCCGGCCAGGCCTCGGCGGGATACGGCCGGTTCGACGACATGGTGCAGCGACTCAGGATCGCGACGCCGACCGGCTCGCTGGAGTTGGGGCGCGCGCCCGCCTCCGCCGCAGGGCCGGACCTGCGCGAGCTGTTTGTCGGCTCGGAGGGCACGCTCGGCGTGATCACGGAGGTCACGCTGCGCGTGCATCCGCTCCCGGAAACCACCGCCTACCAGGCGTGGTCGTTCCCCGACTTCGCCACCGGCGCGGCCGCGCTGCGCGCCGTGGTGCAGGCGGGCGCGGCTCCGACGGTGCTCCGGCTCTCCGACGAGGCCGAGACCGGACTGAACCTGGCCCGCTCGGGTGACGTCGGCGGCCAGGCGGTGTCGGGCTGCCTGGCCATCACCACCTTCGAGGGCAGCGCGGAGCACGTCGCGTCGCGCTCGGCCGAGGCGACCGCGTTGCTGGCGGCTTCGGGCGGCACCGCGCTCGGCGAGCAGGCGGCCCGCGAATGGGAGCACGGCCGGTTCGCCGCGCCCTACATGCGTGACGCGCTGCTCGATGTCGGGGTGCTGTGCGAGACATTGGAGACCGCGACGACCTGGTCCAATATCGCCGAGCTGAAGGCGAAGACGACCGCGGCGCTGACCGATTCGCTCGGCGCGCAAGGCACGCCCGCACTGGTGATGTGCCACATCTCGCACACCTATCCGACCGGCGCTTCGCTGTACTTCACCGTCGTCGCCAAGCAACTCGACGACCCGATCGCGCAGTGGCAGACCGCCAAACGCGCGGTGGGCGACGCGATCATGGCCGCGGGCGGCACGATCACCCACCACCACGCGGTCGGCGCCGACCACCGGCCCTGGTTGCCCACCGAGGTCGGTGAGCTCGGCATCCGGGTGCTGCGCGCGGTGAAACGGGAATTGGACCCCGCGGGCATCATGAACCCTGGGAAACTGATCTGATGAGCCGCGAGGCGTCGAGCAGCATCCGCTCCGCACTGGTCGTCACGAACCGGTTGTCCGGCGCGGGCAAAGGACACGACACCGCGACGGTGGCCATCGCACGGCTCGCCGAGCGCGGCGTCGAGGTCACCGAGATCCGCGCGCCTTCGGCCGCCGAATCCGTTCGGCTGGTCCGTGATTCGCTGGCGAATCCGGATCCCGCCGCTCGCCCCGACGCGGTGGTGTGCGTCGGCGGCGACGGCCTGATCTGTGTGATTCTCGAGGCCGTCGCGCAGACCGGCGTGCCGCTCGGCTTGGTGCCGAGCGGCACGGGCAACGATCTGGCGCGGGCGCTCGGCGTCCCCACCGACGACCCGGCGGCCGCGGTCGACGTGGTGCTCGCGGGGCGCACCGCGGTGATGGACCTCGGCCGGATCGAGTCGGACGCACCGGATGCCACCCCGATGTGGTTCGCGACCGTCACGGGCACCGGTTTCGACGCGCGGGTGACGTTGCGCGCGAACGACATGCGCTGGCCCAAGGGCAGGCTCCGCTACACCGTCGCGGCGCTGGCCGAGATCACCGGTGGTTTCACCGTGCCCTATCGGATCGCACTGTCCGGCATCGCCGAAGGCGCGGTGGACAATCCGCCGGGCGACGGCGTGATCGAGACCGACGCGGTGATGGTCGCGGTGGGCAACACCCGCACCTATGGCGGCGGCATGTTGATCTGCCCCGACGCCGAGATGGACGACGGGCTGCTCGATCTCACGGTGGTCGGCGCAGTGTCGCGACTGGAGATGCTGCGCTTGCTGCCCGCGCTGTCGGCGGGCAAGCGCATCGATCATCCGACCGTCGCGCAATATCGCGCCGCCGCGGTCACTCTCACCGCACCGGGCGCGCCCGCCACCGCGGACGGCGAACCGGCCGGGATGTTGCCCATCACGTTGCGCGCGGTGCCCGCGGCTCTGACGGTCCTGGTGCCCTGAGCGCGCTCACCCGTCGAACGCGACGCGGGACAGGCGATTGACGGTGGAACGGTCCACGATGACGACGGAGGAGGACGGAGCGGGCGCGGCGCGGTCGCCGGTGTCGAGCTCGCGGATCAAGCGGTCCCAGCGGCGGCAGTGCAGGGTGAAGAACATCCCGTTGATGCGGCGGCCGCGGGCATACTGTCCGGCCCTGGCCACCGTCGCAGGCACGTCGAGCATGATTACGTGCAGGTCCCTGCGGTAGCCGGCCGCCCAGCGCGCGATCATCCTGCGGCTCCAGCCGAAGGTGCCGCAGTCGTGGATCACCACCGGGCCGTCGGCGTCGCGCAGCGCCGCCCGGATGCTCGCGTAGTGCACGACGTGCACGACCGGACGCCACAGCGGATAGGGGAGCCAGCCGAGCCGGTGCCGCCAGCGGTTCCGCGCGTGCTGCGAATCCAGGACGATCGAACCGGACGGCCCGCTGAGCGGCGTCTCGGCCGTGGCGTCCGCGCCGAAGAACCTCCGCAACGCCGTGCTCTTGCCCGCGCCCGGCACTCCGGCGAAGATCAGTGCCGCCGTTGGGGGGTAACGCAATTCGTCGACCGTCTGGCCGCGCATGTCGTGCACGCCGACCGGCGTCACCGTGCAGGCGGCGGCCAGCGGGAAGCGCGGCTCGGGGGAGTACAGGGGTAGAGCATCGAGCGGGGGGTTCACCCCTTCCAGACTCCCTAGTCCGGTCCGATTCGGCAACCGGGAAAACCCTGAGATTCGGGTGGCGAATGGATGATTCGTCGCCGACCGGCCGGCTTTCCCGGCGCGCCCTGGCAACTCACCGCGCGCTGCGGCGCGGCCTCGCTCGCACGTGCATGCGCTCGCCCTGGCTGCCGAACAGGCTCAGGATCTCGACCGGACCGCGCCCGGCGCTGCCGAACCAATGCGGTTGCCGTGTATCGAATTCCGCGGTCTCGCCGGGGCCCATGATCAGGTCGTGTTCGCCGAGGATCAACCGCAGCCTGCCGGAGAGCACGTACAACCATTCGTAACCCTCGTGCACGCGGGGATCGGGGTCCTTGCGCTCGGGCGGGAGGATCATCTTGAACGCTTGCAGCGGGCCGGGGCGTGCGGTCAGCGGCAGCACGGTGTATCCGTCGACCTGCCGCGGTGTGGCGTGCACGCGCGGGTCCGCGATCTTGGGCGCCGCCACGAGCTCGTCCAGCGGCACCTGCAACGCCATCGCGATGGGCAGCAGCAACTCCAGGCTCGCCTTGCGCTGCCCGGATTCCAGCCGCGACAGCGTGCTCTTGGAGATGCCGGTGGTCGCCGACAGCGCCGTCAGGGTGAGGGAGCGGTGGGTGCGCAGCGCCTTCAGCCTGGGGCCGATGTCGGCGAGCGCCCGCATGATGCCCGGTTGGTCATACATGTCCCCAGTGCACGCCCCTTTCCCGGAAACGGCAAATTTCGTTGCCGGTATCGGGCCACGAAGGGCAGCCTGAACGCGGAGGTGATCGCGCATGAGTGAACGGAGACAACGAATCATGTGCCAGCGCGCTTCGCGCATGCCGGAGCCGAGCGTCTGCGAGGTGGAGGCATGAGCGAACAGAACACGGAGCGGGCGACCTATGACGTGGTCGTCGTCGGCGGCGGCGCGGCGGGGCTGTCGGCGGCGCTGGTGTTGAGCAGGGCGCGGCGGCGAGTCGCGGTGGTCAAGGGCGGCGCGCCGCGCAACGCGCCCGCCCAGCACATGCACGGCTTCCTGTCCCGGGACGGCCTGCCGCCCGCCGAGTTGCTGGCGACCGGCGCCGCCGAGGTGGCTGGATACGGTGGCGAGCTGCTCGACGACGACGTCACCGGCGCCGAAAGAAACCGTGACACCGGCGAATTCACGCTCCACCTCGCGTCGGGCGGACAGCTGACGGCCCGCCGCGTGCTCGTCGCCACCGGACTGCGCGACGTGCTGCCCGACCTGCCCGGTGTGCGCGAGCGCTGGGGCGCGGACGTCCTGCACTGCCCGTACTGTCACGGCTACGAGGTGCGCGATCGACCGCTCGGCGTGCTCGGCGGCACCGAACCCGGTGCGGTGGCCAGGGCCGTGCACGTCGCGCTGCTGCTGCCGCAGTGGTCGGCCGACGTGACGTTCTTCCCGCACACGATGGAGCCGAGCCGCGACGAGCTGGATCGGCTCGCCACACGGGGCGTGCGCGTCGTGACCGGCGAGGTCGCGCGGTTGGCGGTCGAGGACGGCAGGCTGCGCGGTGTGGAGCTGGCCGACGGACGCGCGGTGCCGCGGTCCGCGGTGTTCGTCGCGCCGACGTTCGTGCCCAACGGCGACGTGCTGACCGCGCTCGGGTGCGAGACGGGCCCGGACGGCTGGGTCGTCACCGACGCGCGCGGGCGGACCAGCGTGCCCGGGGTCTGGGCGGCGGGCAATGTCGCCGACCCGGGCGCCCAGGTGATCTCCGCCGCGGGCGCGGGATCGGCGGCCGCCATCGCGATCAACGGCGACCTGGTCGAACAGGAGTCGGCGCCGCGCGTCCTGGCGGATGCGGCGGACCCGGTGATGACGTCGGCGGAAGCTGAGAATTACTTGTGTATTCAGGGTCGCCCTCTGGATCGCCGGTAAGCTGTGAGGCGTAGGCGGAGTGTTCGGTGTCCCTCATCCACCGAAGGCTCCGCCTCCTTTCGTTTCCGCACCCCGGTCGCGCCGTGGAGCGCGGGCTGCGGGGAGGCGGCGAGGCCATGTCGAGCCAACCCCTAGAATCACGGAGTGACCAGCGCAGCCCCTGACAACTCGCGTAATCGTGCCGATGCCCTCCCCAAGAGCTGGGACCCCAGCGTCGTGGAGACCGAGACGTACGAGCGCTGGGTAGCGGCTGGGTACTTCCAGGCCGACACCGCGAGCGGCAAGCCCGCGTACTCCATCGTGCTGCCGCCGCCGAATGTCACCGGCACCCTGCACATGGGCCACGCCCTCGACCACACCCTGATGGACACCCTCGCCCGCCGCAAGCGGATGCAGGGCTACGAGGTGCTGTGGCTACCCGGCATGGACCACGCGGGCATCGCGACCCAGACCGTGGTGGAGAAGCAACTCGCCGTCGACGGCAAGACCAAGGAAGACTTCGGCCGCGAACTGTTCGTCGAGAAGGTCTGGGACTGGAAGCGCGAGTCCGGCGGCGCCATCCAGTGGCAGATGCGCGCCCTCGGCGACGGCATCGACTGGAGCCGCGACCGCTTCACCATGGACGAGGGCCTCTCGCGGGCCGTGCAGACCATCTTCAAGCGCCTCTACGACGCGGGCCTCATCTACCGCGCCGAGCGCCTGGTGAACTGGTCGCCCGAGCTGCGCACCGCCATCTCCGACATCGAGGTCAAGCACGAGGAAGTCGCGGGCGAGCTGATCTCGCTGCGCTACGGCTCGTTGAACGACGACGAACCGCACGTCATCGTGGCGACCACCCGGGTGGAGACGATGCTCGGCGACACCGCGGTCGCGGTGCACCCGGAGGACCCGCGCTACCAGGCGCTGATCGGCTCCACCCTGGAGCACCCGATCACCGGCCGCCAGATCCCGATCGTGGCCGACGACTACGTCGACCCCGAGTTCGGCTCCGGCGCCGTGAAGATCACGCCCGCGCACGACCCGAACGACTTCGAGATCGGCCTGCGGCACAACCTGCCGATGCCGACGATCATGGACGAGCGCGGCCGGATCGCGAACACCGGAACCGAATTCGACGGGATGGACCGTTTCGAGGCCCGCGTCAAGGTCCGCGAGCGGCTCGCCGCGGAAGGTCGTGTCGTCGCGGAGAAGCGTCCGTATCTGCACAGCGTCGGCCATTCCGAGCGCACCGGCGAGCCCATCGAGCCCAGGCTCTCCATGCAGTGGTGGGTCAAGGTGGAGTCGCTGGCCAAGGCCGCGGGCGACGCGGTCCGCAACGGGGACACCGTCATCCACCCGGCCAGCCAGGAGCCGCGCTGGTTCGAGTGGGTCGACAACATGCACGACTGGACCATCTCGCGTCAGCTGTGGTGGGGCCACCGCATCCCGATCTGGTACGGCCCCGAGGGCGAAGTGATCTGCGTCGGCCCGGACGAGACCGCCCCCGAAGGCTGGGTGCAGGACCCGGACGTGCTCGATACCTGGTTCTCCTCCGGCCTGTGGCCGTTCTCCACGATGGGCTGGCCCGACGCGACGCCGGAGCTGGCGAAGTTCTATCCGACCAGCGTGCTGGTCACCGGCTACGACATCCTCTTCTTCTGGGTGGCCAGAATGATGATGTTCGGCATGTTCGTCTCCGAGGATCCGGCCATCGTCGCGGGCAAGACCTCCGGCGCGGTGCAGGTGCCGTTCAAGGACGTCTTCCTGCACGGCCTGATCCGCGACCAGTTCGGCAAGAAGATGTCGAAGTCGCGCGGCAACGGCATCGACCCGCTGGACTGGATCAAGGGCTATGGCGCGGACGCGCTGCGCTTCACCTTGGCTCGCGGCGCCCAGCCCGGCGGCGACCTGTCCGTCGGCGAGCCGCACGCGCTGGCCTCGCGCAGCTTCGTCACCAAGCTGTTCAACGCCACCAAGTTCGCGCTCATGAACGGCGCCGAGCCCGGTGCGCTTCCCGACCGCGCGGCGCTCACCGACGCCGACCGCTGGATCCTGGATCGCCTGGATCAGGTTCTGGCCGAGGTGGATTCGGCCTTCGACGCCTACGAGTTCGGCAAGGCGTGCGAGGCGCTGTACCACTTCGCTTGGGACGAGCTGTGCGACTGGTACCTGGAGCTGGCCAAGGTGCAGTTCGCCGAATCCGAGGAGCGGGCGGCCACGACCAGGATCGTGCTCGGCAACGTGCTGGACTCGGTGCTGCGGCTGCTGCACCCGGTGATCCCGTTCGTCACCGAGGAGCTGTGGCAGGCGCTCACCGGCGGCGAGTCCGTGGTGATCGCGGCCTGGCCGCAGGTCAGCGGGATCGCCGCCGACACCGGTGCGGCACAGCGTGTTTCGGACGCTCAGCGGTTGATCACCGAGATCCGCCGGTTCCGCAGCGATCAGGGCCTGGCCGACAAGCAGAAGGTGGCGGCCAAGCTGATCGGCCTGGAGCAGGCCGACCTCACCGGGCTGGAGCCGTCGGTCGCCAACCTGGCCCGGCTCACCGCGCCCGGCGCCGCGTTCGCCGCCACCGCCTCGGTGGAGGTGCGGCTGAGCGGCGCGACGGTGACCGTCGAACTGGACACCTCGGGCGCGGTCGACCTGGACGCCGAACGCCGCCGCCTGGAGAAGGACCTGGCCGCCGCGGAGAAGGAGCTGGCGGGCACCGAGGCCAAGCTCGGTAACGAGGCGTTCCTGGCCAAGGCCCCGGAACCGGTGGTGGCCAAGATCAAGAACCGTCGCGATGTCGCCGCCGCCGAGGTGGACCGCATCGGGGCGCGGCTCGCGGAACTGGCAGTCAAATGAACGACGAGCCGGAGCGGCAGTACCGCGACGACAGCGGCGGCACCCGGCTCGGGTCGGGGCCATCGCCGGTGGAGCTCGCCGAGATGGCGCTGGTCGAGGCGGAACTCGACCAGCGCTGGCCGGAGACCAAGATCGAGCCCTCGCTCACCCGCATCGCCACCCTGATGGATCTGCTCGGCTCCCCGCAGCAGAGCTATCCGGCGATCCACATCGCGGGCACCAACGGCAAGACCTCGGTCACCCGCATGATCGACGCCCTGCTCACCGCGCTGCACCGGCGGACAGGCCGCATCACCAGCCCGCACCTGCAACTGGCCACCGAGCGGATCAGCATCGACAACGCGCCGATCAGCCCGGCCAAGTACGTCGAGACCTACCGCGAGCTACAGCCCTACGTCGAGATGATCGACGCGCAGTCCGCCGCGGCCGGCGGTCCGGCGATGAGCAAGTTCGAGGTGCTCACCGGCATGGCCTACGCCGCGTTCGCGGAGGCCCCTGTCGACGTGGCGATCGTGGAGACCGGCATGGGCGGCACCTGGGACGCCACCAATGTGATCGACGGCCAAGTCGCGGTGATCACCCCGATCGGACTGGACCACGTCGACTACCTCGGCCCCGACCTCGCCGCCATCGCGGGGGAGAAGGCCGGAATCATCAAACGCGCTCCGGAGAGCCTGGTCCCGCGCGACAACGTCGCGGTGATCGCGCAGCAGGAGCCCGAGGCGATGGAGGTGCTGCTGCGCCGGGCCGTCGAGGTGGACGCCGCGGTGGCCCGTGAGGGCGCGGAGTTCCGGGTGCTGGCGCGTCGCGTCGCCGTCGGCGGTCAGCAGCTCGAGTTGCAGGGTCTCGGCGGGGTGTACGACGAGATCTTCCTGCCGCTGCACGGTGAGCACCAGGCCCGCAACGCGGTGCTCGCGCTGGCCGCGGTCGAGGCGTTCTTCGGCGCGGGCTCGGAGCGTCAGCTCGACATCGACGCCGTGCGCGCCGGGTTCGCTTCGGTCACCAGCCCAGGCCGTATGGAGCGGATGCGCAGCGCGCCGACCATCTTCATCGACGCCGCGCACAACCCGGCGGGCGCGCGAGCGCTCGCCGCCACCCTCGGCGAGGAGTTCGACTTCCGCAAGCTGGTCGGCGTCGTCGCCGTGCTCGGCGACAAGGACGCCGCGGGCATTCTCGAGGCGCTGGAGCCGGTGTTCGACGAGATCGTCGTCACCACCAACGGTTCGCCGCGCGCCATGGACATCGACAGCCTGGCGAATCTGGCGGTGCAGCGGTTCGGCGACGAACGCGTGGTCACCGCCGACACGCTGCCCGACGCGCTGGAGACCGCGATCGCCATCGCCGAGGAGGTCGGCGACCCGGTCGAAGCCGTCTCGGGCGCAGGCGTCGTCGTCACCGGCTCGGTGGTCACCGCGGGCGCGGCCCGGGCACTGTTCGGAAAGGACCCCGCGTGAACGGGGAATCCAGCATGCGACATCCACGAAGGGGCCGGTGAGCACGGCATGAGTGAGCCCAGCGAGCGCCGCGAGGACGCGGCCGCCGCCGAGCAACCCGGCACGAGCGCGGCCGCCGCGCCCGATCCGTGGAAGGGCCTGCGCGGCGTCATGGCGGGCACGCTGATCCTGGAGTCCATCGTGGTGCTGCTCGCGCTGCCGGTGGTCGCCGACGTCGGCGGTGGCGTCAGCTGGTTGTCCGGCAGCTACCTGGTGATTCTCGCGCTGCTGATGATTCTCGGCGCGGGCCTGCAACGCCGGTCCTGGGCGCTGCCGTTCAACCTCGGCCTCCAGGTCCTGGTGATCCTCGGTGTGTTCATCCACCTGTCCATCGGCATCATCGGCGTGCTCTTCGCGGCCGTCTGGGCGTTCATCCTGATACTGCGCTCCGAGGTCAAGCGACGGATGGACCAGGGGCTGCTGCCCAGTCAGCGGATGAACCGGTAGCGATCCGGAATCGGCTGCGAATTCGTCGAGCCGACGCGGATCGAACGCGGCCGGGAGCATCGCGGCCGATGCTGGTTCGGTAGTGGGCGGCGGGGTCAATTAGGCTGTGCGCCGTGACTGAGCAGACGTTGGTACTCATCAAGCCGGACGGCGTGGCCCGTGGCCTGGTCGGCGAGGTGCTGGCCCGTATCGAGCGCAAGGGCCTGAAGATCGTGGCCCTGGAGCTGAAGCAGGTGTCCGGGGAACTGGCCGGGGAGCACTACGCCGAGCATGCCGAGAAGCCGTTCTTCGGCTCCTTGATCGAGTTCATCACCTCCGGCCCGGTCGTGGCCGCAGTCCTGGAGGGCCCGCGCGCCATCGCCGCGTTCCGGCAGATCGCCGGCGGCACCGACCCCGTGGAGAAGGCCGTGCCGGGCAGCATCCGTGGCGACTTCGCCCTCGAGACCCAGTACAACCTCGTGCACGGCTCGGACTCCCCGGAGTCGGCCAAGCGCGAGATCGGGCTCTGGTTTCCCGAGTTCCCCGCCTGAGTTCCACCGCACACTCGCCGCGCCGCACCGGCGCGGCAAGACCCGCGCGGGCTCGCGCATCACATCATCCCTTGTCACGCCGGGTCGTGCCGATGCGGCAAACCCGGGGCATCGGGCCGCTCACGCGCCGATGGCGAACCATGGGCGCACGATGTGGGATACTGGCAGTGGTCGTCAACGACACCGACAGTTCGCGCAGGTACGCGAATGGTCGGTTGCGATGACGACCGGATGACACCGCGGTTCGATGCCGATCATCGCTGCCACGGACAATCGCGCCCGGTTGCTGAGGGTGTGGCGGTCCGCGCAGGCACGCTGGATGAGCGCTCGTTTCCGCGGAGTTCAGCCAACAGCCAGGCGCCGCGTGACCAGTTAGCCCGAAGACGAAGAACCAGGTGACAACCGGGCACGCGGGGCGAGACCACAGGACCTCGCGTCGACGGCGTGAGGTGTACGGACAGCGTCCCCCGCGTTGGCCGCGTCACTCCGTACCGGGAGGGACGCGCCCGGGGGCCCGAGGAGACTTCGTGGCCGATCAAGAGCCGCTGGAAACAACATCACAGGATGCCGATCAATTGCCGGAGCGAATCCGAGTTCACGCGCTTGCCAAGCGGCTGGGAGTGACGAGCAAGCGCATCCTGGCCAAACTCACCGAGCTGGGTGCCGACGCGCGCAGCGCGCAATCCAACGTCGACCGGGCGGTCGCGGAGTCGGTGCGCGACGCGCTCGGCGCCGCCGAACCCGATGCGGCGACTCCCCCCGCGACAGCCGAACCGCCTACCGCCGAGCCCGAGGCGGCGGAGGCGGCAGCGCCGGAGCCCGAGAAGCCCGAGGCCGCACAGCCGAGCGGGCTGCTCTTCTCCGCCCCGGATCCGGTGCACACGGGACTATCGACGGCGAGCGCCGAGCCGACGCAGCTGTTCACCCACGCCGAACCCGGCGAGCCGCAGGTCGCGGCGCCGTCGGTCTTCGAGGCGCCCTCCATCGCTGCGCCGCTGTTCCTGTCGCCCGACGCGGCGGCCGCCGAGCAGATGCGCAAGCAGCGCCGTGCCGAGCGCGAGGCCAAGCGCGCCGAGGAGGCCGCCACTCAGGAGGTCGTCGCGCAGGAGGTCGTCGAGGAGGAACCCGAGACCACCGAGGACGAGCAGGACAGCGCCGAGCAGCATGGCGACGGTGAAGGCCAGCCGCGCCGTCGCCGACGTGGCAGGCGCGGTCGCGGCCGTGGCCGCGGCGAGCAGCACGGCGACTCCGACACCGAGGGCGACGAGGGCGATCAGTCCGAGTCCGACACCGAGGACGAGTCCGCCGCCGCCGAGACCGCCGAGGGCGCGGAAGCCGCCGAGGCGACCGAAGAGGGCGACGCCGACAGCGAGACCGAGGACGCGGTGCCCGAGGGCGCGAGCCGTCGTCGCCGTCGTCGCCGCCGCCGCAAGGTCGGCGGTGAGGGCGAAGCCGAGCCCGCCGACGACGACCCGCCGAACACTGTCG
This sequence comes from Nocardia sp. bgisy118, assembly GCF_057708605.1. Classification (NCBI taxonomy): domain Bacteria; kingdom Bacillati; phylum Actinomycetota; class Actinomycetes; order Mycobacteriales; family Nocardiaceae; genus Nocardia; species Nocardia sp. bgisy118. The sequence goes on from NZ_JBYISM010000005.1 coordinate 24,928, forward strand.
TGCACGAGCGCGAGCCGCGCGCCAAGAGCCGCGGCCGGGCCGCCTCGGACGAGGTGCAGGGCATCACCGGCTCCACCCGCCTCGAGGCGAAGCGTCAGCGTCGCCGCGACGGTCGCGAGGCCGGTCGCCGCCGCCCGCCGATCCTGACCGAGTCGGAGTTCCTGGCCCGCCGCGAGGCGGTGGACAGGGTGATGGTGGTGCGCGAGAAGTCGTTCCCCGAACACCCGGCCGCCACCCAGGTCGCGGTGCTCGAGGACAACATCGTCGTCGAGCACTTCGTCACCAACACCGGCCAGGCCTCCATGGTCGGCAACGTCTACCTCGGCAAGGTGCAGAACGTGCTGCCCAGCATGGAGGCGGCGTTCGTCGACATCGGCCGCGGCCGCAACGGCGTGCTGTACGCGGGCGAGGTGAACTGGGAGGCCGCCGGGCTCGGCGGCAAGGAGCGCAAGATCGAGCAGGCGCTCAAGCCCGGCGATCAGGTGCTCGTCCAGGTGTCCAAGGACCCGGTCGGGCACAAGGGCGCCCGGCTGACCACCCAGATCAGCCTGGCCGGTCGCTTCCTGGTGTACGTGCCCGGCGGCACCTCCACCGGCATCAGCCGCAAGCTGCCCGATACCGAGCGCAAGCGCCTCAAGGAGATCCTGCGCGACATCGTGCCCGCCGACGCGGGCGTGATCATCCGCACCGCCTCCGAGGGCGTCAGCGAGGCCGAGCTGGCCCGCGACGTGGAACGGTTGCAGACCACGTGGCGCTCCATCGAGAAGCAGGCGAACAAGGACGGCGGCGCGCCGAAGACGCTGTACGAGGAGCCCGATCTCCTGGTCAAGGTCATCCGCGACCTGTTCAACGAGGACTTCTCGCGGCTGGTCATCGAGGGCGACCGGGCGTGGAGCACGGTCGAGAGCTACATCCGCACCGTCGCGCCCGACCTGCTCGCGCGGGTCTCCCGGCACGACAACAACGGCGTGGACGTCTTCGAGACCTTCCGCATCGACGAGCAGCTGGCCAAGGCGCTCGATCGCAAGGTGTGGCTGCCCTCCGGCGGCACCCTGGTGATCGACCGCACCGAGGCCATGACCGTCATCGACGTCAACACCGGCAAGTTCACCGGGTCGGGCAACAGCAACCTGGAGGAGACCGTCACCAGGAACAACCTGGAGGCGGCCGAGGAGATCGTGCGCCAGATGCGGCTGCGCGACATCGGCGGCATGATCGTCGTCGACTTCATCGACATGGTGCTCGAGTCGAACCGCGACCTGGTGCTGCGCCGCCTGACCGAGGCGCTCGGCCGGGACCGCACCAGGCACCAGGTGTCCGAGGTGACCTCGCTCGGCCTGGTCCAGATGACCCGTAAGAAGCTGGGCACCGGGCTGGTCGAGGCGTTCTCGACCACCTGCGAGCACTGCCACGGCCGCGGCATCCTGGTGCACACCTACCCGGTGGAGCTCACGCCCGCCGAGGACACCTCGGCCCGTCGCGAGGGCGGCTCGCGTCGTCGGCGCGGCCGGGACAAGAGCGCGGCTCCCGCGGCCGCCACCAACGGCACGCCGCCGCCGAGCGAGGCGGCCGAGGAAGAGGCCGCCGTCAAGCGGGCGCATCCGGTGGCGCTGGCCATGGCCGCGCACAACGCCGATGCCGAGCAGGGCGCGGAGGCAGTCGCCGAGGCCGAGGTCGTCGCGACCGATGCCGATGCGGTGGCGGCGAATGTGGCCGACGCCGTGGCTGCCGCACAGGAGGCGGTTGCCGAGGAGGCCACCGAGGTCGAGCCGTGGGCCGAGGCGGTCGCCGAGGTCGAAGCGGTGACCGAGGAAGCCGTCGCGGTCGTGGCCGAGGAGGCCGTCGCGGAAGCGGTGGTCGCCGAGGAGGCCGAGGTCGAGAAGGTGGCCGAGCAGGTCGCCGAGGCGCTGGAGGAGCAGGTCGAAGCCTTCGTGACGGCGCCGGAGAAGGTCGCTCGGGTTTCGGTGACGGAGGAGCCCGCGCCGTCGGTGCGGGAGGAGGTGGCGGTCGCGGAAGCCGCTGTCGCCGCCGCCGATCGAGCGGTTGCCAACGGTGAACCGGAGCCCCGGCAGGTGCCTCGCCGTCGTCGGGTGGCGCGTTCGGCGGCCGCGCCCGCGGCCGACAGCGCCGGAGCCGTGTTCGTGCTGTCCAGCGCCGACCAGGGCGGCGCGCCCGCGGTCGACTATTCGCAGCAGCCCGAGCCGGTCGAACTGCCGCAGCGTGGGCGTCCGCGCCGCAGGGCCGTCGGCCGTCCCGCAGGCCCGCCGGTCGATTCGCCCAGCTGAGCGAGTGTGGTGATTCGGCCGGTCGGACCCGAGAGGGGCGACCGGCCGAATCCGTTCGGGCGTCGGACAGCTCGGTGAAATCCGCGCGTGACCGGGTTGCCGAGCGGGTGCCAGCCGCCGAATTGGGTCGTAGACCGGGGGTCTGGTAGCCTTGGACGGTCGCTGCCTGGCGATGCGCCCGAAGCTGCTTGACGCAGCGAGGTATGCGCCCCGTGCGGCAACCAGCCAAGACAATTCACGTCGCGACCTGTGGCGTGAATGAAGCACGAGAAGACATCGAGTGGAGGAAGCCGACCGATGGCAACGTACGCGATCGTCAAGACCGGCGGAAAGCAGTACAAGGTCGCGGTCGGTGACCTGGTGAAGGTCGAAAAGATCGAGGGTGCGCCGGGTTCCGCCGTCGAGCTCTCGCCCGTCCTCGTGGTGGACGGCGCCGAACTGACCACCGACGCGGCCAAGCTGGCCGAGCGTTCGGTGACCGCGGAGCTGGTCGAGCAGACCAAGGGCCCCAAGATCCGCATTCACAAGTTCAAGAACAAGACCGGCTACCACAAGCGCCAGGGTCACCGTCAGCCGCTGACGGTCCTGAAGGTCACCGGCATCAAGTAAGACATCCCGAGGAGACTCAGCTATGGCACACAAGAAGGGCGCGTCCAGCTCCCGGAACGGACGCGATTCCAACGCCCAGCGACTCGGCGTCAAGCGCTTCGGCGGCCAGACCGTCAAGGCAGGCGAGATCCTGGTGCGTCAGCGTGGCACCCACTTCCACCCCGGCGTGAACGTCGGTCGTGGCGGTGACGACACCCTGTTCGCCCTCGAGGCGGGCGCGGTCCAGTTCGGCACCAAGCGTGGCCGCAAAACCGTCAACATCGTCGTCCCGGAGCCGGTTCAGGCCTGACCGCCTAGCCGATCCAGACAAAGCCGAGCGGGTCAGGGTACGTCACCCTGACCCGCTTTTCGCGTTCTCATGGCGGCGAGCGCCGAAGAATCCGCGCGAGCCCTCGAAGAACGACCAGCCCAGAAGGAGGATGATTCGACCCATGTCGAAATTCATCGACCGTGTCGTGCTGTACGTGCGTGCCGGAAAGGGCGGTCATGGGTGCGCGTCGGTGCACCGCGAGAAGTTCAAGCCGCTCGGCGGACCGGACGGCGGCAATGGCGGCAACGGCGGCGACGTCGTCCTCGAGGTCGACGGCAACGTGCACACCCTGCTGGACTTCCACTTCCACCCGCACGCCAAGGCTGGTAACGGCAAGCCCGGCGAGGGCGGCAACCGGGACGGCAAGACCGGCGGCGACCTCTTGTTGAAGGTGCCGGACGGCACCGTCGTGCTGGGCAAGGACGGCGAGATCCTGGCCGACCTGGTCGGCGTGGGCAACCGTTACATCGCCGCCCGCGGCGGACGCGGCGGTCTCGGCAACGCGTCGCTGGCGTCGAAGGCGCGCAAGGCGCCCGGTTTCGCGCTGCTCGGCGAGGACGGCGAGGAGCTCGATCTCGTCCTGGAACTGAAGTCGGTCGCCGACGTCGGTCTGGTCGGCTTTCCGTCGGCGGGCAAGTCCTCGCTGGTCTCGGTGCTCTCCGCGGCCAAGCCGAAGATCGCCGACTACCCGTTCACCACGCTCGTTCCGAACCTCGGCGTGGTGGCCAGCGGCGACACCACCTTCACCATCGCCGACGTGCCCGGCCTGATCCCCGGCGCCAGTGAGGGCCGCGGTCTCGGCCTGGACTTCCTGCGCCACCTGGAGCGCTGCGCGGTACTCGCGCACGTCGTCGACTGCGCGACCCTCGAACCGGGCCGCGACCCCGTCTCCGACGTCGACGCGCTCGAGGCCGAGCTGGCCGCGTACAAGCCCGCGCTCGCCGCCGACGCCGGTCTCGGTGATCTGGCCGATCGCCCCCGCGTGGTGATCCTGAACAAGACCGACGTCCCCGACGCCGCCGAGCTGGCCGAGATGGTGACGGCCGAGTTCACCGAGCGCGGCTGGCCGGTCTTCGAGATATCCGCCGTGAGCCGAGCGGGCTTGCGCCCCTTGACCTTCGCGCTTGCCGACCTGGTGCGCGAATACCGCGAGGCGCACCCGAAGGCCGCGCCGAAGCGTCCGGTGATCCGGCCGATCGCGGTGGACGAGTCCGGCTTCAGCGTGATCGCCGATCCGGAGGAGCCGGGCGGCTTCATCGTGCGCGGCACGCGCCCGGAGCGCTGGGTGCGGCAGACCCAGTTCGACAACGACGAGGCCGTCGGCTACCTGGCCGACCGGCTGGCCCGCCTCGGCGTCGAGGACGAGCTGGTGCGCCTCGGCGCCGAACCGGGCGCCCCGGTCACCATCGGCGACGTCAGCTTCGACTGGGAGCCGCAGATCTCGGCGGGTATCGATCGCGTGCCGACCGGTCGCGGCACCGATGTTCGTTTGGAGCAGAGCGACCGCGTCGGCGCCGCCGAGCGCAAGCACGCCTCGCGGGTGCGCCGCGGCCTGGTCACCGAGGACGAGGACCGGTCGTGAAAAGCGCCGCCGCCGAACGGTTTCTACCGTCCGGCGGCGGGACGGCCGGTGTGGCAGGCCGGACAGCACTTTCGGTTGCGGTACAGGGAGTTCAGTTGTGACGCAGGTGAATTCGGAGCTAGCGGACGCGGTGTCGCCCGGCGGGCTCAGTGAGGCGCGGCAGGCGATCGCCTCGGCGCGCCGTGTCGTGGTGAAGATCGGCTCGTCGGCCTTGACCAGCCTGAAGGGCGGTCTGGACACGACGCGGTTGGACCGTCTCGCCGACGCCGTCGAGGCCCGCATGCGCGCGGGTTCGGACGTCGTCGTCGTCTCGTCCGGCGCCATCGGCGCGGGTATCGCTCCGCTCGGGTTGTCCAGCCGCCCAAGGGATCTGGCGACAAAGCAGGCGGCGGCGAGCGTCGGTCAGCTGGCGCTGGCGCACGCGTGGGGCACCTCCTTCGCACGCTACGGCCGCACCGTCGGGCAGGTGCTGCTCAGCGCCGATGATTTCTCCCGCCGCGAGCACCACCGCAATGCCCAGCGCACCCTGGACCGGCTGCGTTCGCTCGGCGCGGTCGCGGTGGTGAACGAGAACGACACGGTCGCCACCGAGGAGATCAGGTTCGGCGACAACGACCGGCTCGCGGCCCTCGTCGCGCACCTGGTCGGTGCCGATGCCCTGATCTTGCTCTCCGACGTGGAAGGCCTCTACGACGGCGATCCGCGCAAGGGCGCCGCGAAGTTCATCCCCGAGGTCCGCAGCAGCGCCGATCTGGACGGCGTCATCGCGGGCAGCGGTGGCGCGCTCGGCACCGGCGGCATGGCCTCCAAGCTCTCCGCCGCGCGGCTGGCCGCCGACGCGGGCGTCCCCGTCCTGCTCGCCGCCGCCGAGGAGGCCGCCATCGCACTCGCCTCCGGCACCGTCGGCACCGCCTTCGCCGCCCGCCCGGTCCGCCTGTCGGCCCGCAAATTCTGGGTCCGCCATGCGGCCGACAGCCGCGGCGCCCTGGTCCTCGACGACGGCGCCGTCCAGGCCGTCGCCCAACGCCGCCGCTCCCTGCTCGCCGCGGGCATCACCGCCGTCCGAGGCCGCTTCTACGGCGGCGACGTGGTCGACCTCCTCTCGGCCGATCACCGCCTGATCGCCCGCGGCGTCGTCGAATACGACAGCACCGAACTCTCCACCATGCTTGGCCGCTCCACCACCGAACTCCCGGACACCATGCAACGCCCGGTAATTCACGCCGACGACTTGGTCAAAGCCTGAACCCTCCCCCTGGGCCACCCCGCCCGGCGCGCATCCCTCATCCACCCACCGGCTGTGCGGGGCGTATGCGACGCTGTGCGTATCGCAACAGCCCAGCGCCGCAACGGTACTGGCGTCAGAGTCACGCGCATCGGATACCGCCTGCACCCCCGCGGGGCTTGGGGCGGTGTACGAGGCCGCGCGAAACCGATTGTCGCAGTTGGTTTAGCCCGTGCTGGTACTGCGTGTCAGCGCCATACGCATCGGATACTGTCTCTACCCCTCGTGGGTCTTGTGGCGTGTGCTAGCGGTGCGAGATGTCTGCGAGGAGTACGAGCGGTGTACGAGGCCGCGCGAAACTGCCTGCCGCAGTTGGTCTAGCGCGTGCCGGTGCTGCCGTCAGCGCAATGGGTATCGGAACCGTCCGTACCCCGCGCGGCGCTTGTAGCGTGTACGAGGAGTGCGAAGCGGTGTACGAGGCTGCGCGAAATCGCCTGTCGCAGGCGGCTTAGCGCCGTGCTGGCACTGCCGTCAGCGTCACGCGCGTCGTATACCTATCTGTACTCCTCGCAAGGGGTTCCGCCGTGTGCGAGGAGCACGGAGGGTCTGCGAGGAGCAGCAGCGGTAGGCCGGACCGCGTACCGCAGCCCAGTTGCGCGTTGGTGCTGGGTGAGGCTGCGCTCTTCGCAATGCTGTGCGCGTGTGAGGTGTACACCGCTGTGCGGGACCGGGCGAAACCGCGTGCCGCAGATGGCGTAGCAGCCGAGGTTCTCGTCTGCCGACCATGGCGCATACCGCACTCTTCGCAGCGGTTACGGCATGTACGAGCGTGTTCGAGGCGGCGCGAAACCGATTGTCGCAGTTCGCCTAGCGCCGCGCTGGCACTGCTGTCAGCGCCATGCACAGCGGATCTGTCTGTACCCCTCGCGGGTGTGGCGTGTGCCTGGCGGTGCGAAATGTCTGCGAGGAGTACGAGCGGTGTGCAAGGCCGCGCGAAACTGCCTGCCGCAGTTGGCCTGGCGCCGCGCTGGTACTGCCGTCAGCGTCACGCGCCTCGCATACCGTCTGCACTCCTCGCAGGGGTTGCGGCGTGTGCGAGGAGTGCGGAGGGTCTGCGAGGAGTAGGGGCGCCATGTGCGCGACTGTGCGAACCACGTGCGTGCCGCAGCAGGTCAGCGCCGCCTAGGATCTGGTCTGCCGACCATGGCGCATATCGGACTCTTCGCGGCGTGGCGTGTGTCAGGCATGCGAGCGGTGTGCGTGGCCGCGCGAAACCGCTTGCCGCAGTGGGGCTTAGCGCCGAATTGGTGCTGGTAGGGCCACATGCAGCTCGCATACCTCTGCACTCCTCGCGGTGTTGTGGTGTGGGCGAGGAGTGCGAAAGGGGCGAGGCTCTGGGGGTTCCGGTGTGTTAGCTGGTTGCACCGGATTGGGGGACCACGCCGGGTTGGTCGGTGTGGGAGGAGCCCTGGTTTTGGGCTTCGGGGATGGGGCCGGTGACGCCGGGTTGGCCGCCCAGGTCGGGGAGCGGCTGGGTTTCGCCGGATGGTGGGGCGGGTGGCGGCGGAGCCTCCTGGGTGGGTGGCGGAGCGGGTGTGTGGTGGGGAGGCGGGGGTGCCTGCTGGGTCGGCGGGGCCGGGGGTTCCTGCGGAGGCGGTGCCTGGGTGGGCGGCGGGGCAGGAATGTCCTGGGTCGGCGGGGCTTGCGGTGCCGGGGGCTCTTGGGCGGGCGGGGGTGTGTCCAGGGTCGGTGGCGCCTGGGTTGGTGGCGGTGCCGGGGCTTCCTGGGTAGGGGGTGGGACGTCCTGAGTAGGCGGCTCGTGGATCGGCGGCGGCACCGGAGCCTCTTGGGTAGGCGACGGCGGGTTCTGGGTCGGCGGTGCCGGAGTTTCCTGGGTTGGTGGCGCGTCGAGAGTGGGTGGCGGTGCTGGAGCCTCTTGCGTGGGCGCTGGTGCGTCCTGGGTCGGCGGGGCCGGGATGTCCTGGGTAGGCGGTGGCGTGTCTTGGGTAGGCGGCGGTGCCTCGGTGGTCGGCGGTGCCGGGGCCTCCTGAGTCGGCGGTGGCACGTCTTGGGTAGGCGGCGGTGCCTCGGTGGTCGGCGGTGCCGGGGCCTCCTGAATCGGCGGTGGCACGTCTTGGGAAGGCGGTGCGTCGGGGGTCGGCGTCCGAGATTCCGGGGCCGACGGATCGGGTACCGAATCGATGGGCGGTTCCGGCTGCGAATCCGACTCCGGCGGAACGCTTTCCGTCCCTTCGGGAGCTTCGCTGCCCGGTGCCCCGTACCCCGCGGATCCGTTCGACGACTGCGGGATCACCCCGGCATCCGGAACGGCGGACAGCACAGGCGGTTCCGGCAGTGCGGGGACGCCGTTGCCTGCCATCGTGTAGGCGGGCTTGTACACCATGTTCATCGCGAGCACGGCTTCCTGCCGCAGCGCTTCCTGCGCCATCTGCGCGTCGATGACGTTCGCCGCCTCGAGCAGTTGCGCGATGGCGCCGATCGGCCCGGAGCTGCCGGGCGGCACGACTGCCAGCTTGACCGCTTCGGCCGCCGCCGCCACGCCGCCGAGCCGCGCGCCGACCTGTCCCATCACGGCGCTGAGTTCGTCGACGGAGGAAGCGAAGCTGCGGGTGCTCGCATAGGCGGCGCTCGCGGCCGCGCCCTCCCATTCCATGCCGTTCATGACGCGATCAGCCCCGCCGCGGGTGAGCGGCATCGATGTGGCCAGCGCGGCGGCGACCTCGAGCCAGGTGACCGACGCGCGCAGGATCTCACCGGCGTCGATCTGCTGGGTCTTGGCGTAGATCTCCTCGTGCGGTATCGACTCGAAGTGCTCCATCGAGTTGATGTAGGTGGGGTCGGTGCCGGTCATCGGGGCAGCCTCGTTTCCACCGCGCGCAGCGCGGCCGCGTTGGCGGCGTCGGCTTCTTCGTAGAGTCCGGCGCTGATCAGGAACGCCTCCTTCATGCGGTAGGCGGCCTCGATGTAGTGGTCGAGCAGTGCCGCCGCGTCGCGTGCTTTGTGTCCGAAGCCTGCCTGTAGTTGCTGCGCGGAGACGAAGCCGCCGAATCCTTGTAGTTCGGCTACGGATTCGAGCCGTTGCTGCAGATAGATCAGCCGGTCGGCCTGATTCTCGTACATCTCGGCGCACCGCCGCGCGGCGTCCGGGTCGAACTTGACGGTGCCTGTCTGCGCTTCCTGCTTGAACCGCGCTATATCGGCTCGGCTGCTCTCGATCGTCATGCGCACCCCCGTTGATCGGTCGGTCCGCCTAAGCCTAATGGGTGCCGCCGGACGGAGTCCGTCGAAAACCGCAGCGAAGACGAAGGTATGCCTAACATGCGCCGCCGGACGAACCCGCGGCGACCGCTCACCTGGCCTGTGCCGGAATGCGTTTCTGGAGTTGTGTGGCGATCTGCTCCGGCGAGGCAGGCACGATGTGCACCGTGTCGCCTGCTTTGATCAGGTAACGCCCGTCGCCCTGGACATCGATCCAGGTGTAGTGGATCGCGGGGACCGGTTCGTCCCGGTCCAGCCGCGCTTCGATGCGCAGGTGTCCCTCGGCGGTGTGCGGCTTGAGCAACAGCCTGCGGATGAGGGTCGCGGCGGGCTGGGCGGCGACGACGGTCTCGGTGTCGCGGACCGCGGCGGCGGTGGCGGCGCGGGCGGGTTCGCGCCCGGCGGGTGTTCTCGGCAGCAGCGTGGCGATGCGGCTGCCGAGCTTGCTCGCGTGCCCGATCGAGATGCGCACGCGGCCGCCGAAATCGGCGCGGGCGCCGGGTTCCTGGACGGCGAGCACCGCGCGGTCGTACACCGTGCAGGCCAGCAGTCGCAGCTCGGTGTTCGGGGTGTGCGCGCCGCCGATGGCGACGATCCTGGTGTGCGGTTCGGCGAGGATTCGCAGGCAAGCCGACAGATCAGGGTCGGCGCCGAGCGGCAGGCGCTGGTTCAGCTGCGTGCGCAGCGCCTCGGCCTCGTGTTCGGTGCGCGGCGTCTCCAAGATGCGCAGCGGGTACGGGTGACGATCCACCCCTGTTTCCCGCCAGACGTGGGCGAACTCGTCCGGGGTGAACGTCCAACCCACGCCGAATCACTCCTCACCGAACCCACGAACTGCCCGCAGCATATCGGTGTCACGCGCCGCGCGACGAACTGTTCGGGAACTGGTACCACTGGATCAGGGGCTAACGCCAAGCCGACAACTCGGATATATCCAGACAAACCCTTGGTTTTCGCGTGGCCGATACCGAGCCCGGGGCGCCCGGCTCCGGTGCGTCGATCAGGGGCGATGGGAGAGATGCCGTGCAGGTACTCGGGTCGTGGGACGAACTGGCGACGATCGTCGCGCGGGCGGGCGGCAAGGCGCGCGGATTGCACGCCGTACAGAACGGCGGCTTCCGTGTTCCGGAGTGGGTGGCGCTCGGCACCGACGCGTTCGAGCGCTTTCTCGCCGAACACGGACTGGCCGAGCGGGTTTCCGCGATCGGCGCGGCGGACGACCTGGAGCACGCGCTGGCGCTGGGCGCAGAACTGCGCGCCGCGATCGAATCCGCGCCGCTGCCCGCCGAGCTGCGGGAACTGATCGCCGACGGGTACGCCAGGATCGGCGGCGGGCCGATCGCGGTGCGCTCCTCGACGGTCGCCGAGGACGGCGCCGAGCACTCCTACGCGGGACAGTTCGACTCCTTCCTCAACGTCAACGGGGTCGCCGCGGTGGCCGACCGGGTGCGGGACTGCTGGGCGTCCGCCTTCTCCGAGCGGTCGATACGGTACGCCTTCGCGCGGGCGCTTCCGGTCGGCGGCGCGCCGGGCGTGGTGCTGCAACGGCTGGTGGCGGCACGGGCCGGCGGCGTGCTGTTCACCGCGAATCCCAGCACCGGCGCGCCCGGTGAACTGGTGATCAGCGCGGTGTACGGCCTCGGCGAGGGCCTGGTGTCCGGTGCGGTGGACGCGGACACGGTGACCGTCGAGAAGGCGACCGGCGCCGTGCTGGACACGGTCGTCGGCGACAAGGAGAGCCGCTACACCCCCGCCGCGGAGCAGGGGTGCGAGGTCGGCGAGGTGGCGGCGGCGCTGCGCGAGCGCGCCGTGCTCACCGACGCCGAGATCGCCGAGCTGGCGGAGCTCGGTCGCAAGATCGAAATCGTTTGCGGCGCACCGCAGGACATCGAGTGGGCGCTCGACGACGTGGGATTGTGGGTACTCCAGTCCCGCCCGATCACCACCGAACTGCGGCCCGCGAACACACCGGACGCACTGCTGCGCGGCGCGGGTGAGCGGCTCGCGCCCGGCGAACTGCGGATCTGGGACAACTCGAACATCATCGAGAGTTTCAGCGGCATCACCTCCCCGCTGACCTACACCACCGCGGCGGACATCTACGGTCGCGTGTACCGCGGCTACGCCGCCTCGCTGCGGGTGCCGCCCGCCCAGCTGCGGCAGACCGACGCGTGGACTCCGGTGCTGCTCGGCTACTTTCACGGCCGGGTGTACTACAACCTGCTGCACTGGTACCGGATGGTGGGCATCGCGCCGGGCTACCCGCTCAATCGCCGGGTGCTGGAGGCCGCGCTCGGGGTGGCCGAGCCGCTGGCCGACGATCTCGCGAAGACATTGCGGCCCTTCGTCTTCCGCAACCCGCTCGCCCGCCTGCGCTCCCGCGCGGTGACCACGGCGACCTATCTGCGCCGGCTGTTCGGCATCGACGCCATGGTCGACGACTTCCTCGCCGAGTTCTACCGCGTCTACGACGAATACGACGGCCTCGACTACGCGTCGCTGTCCGGTGAAGAGGCCTACGCCGCCTACCGCAGGGTCGATCGCGATCTCGTCGAGCGGTGGGGCCCGCTGATGGTGCTCGACGCGATCCTGCTGACCTGCACCGGCCTGCTCTACGCGCTGACCAAGGCGTTGCTACCGAAGGCGCCCGAGTGGTTCCTCTACGCGGTCGTCGGGCCCGGCGCCGACGTCGAATCGGCCGAGCCCGCCCGCGCGATGACCGCGCTCGCCAGGACGGTGGACGCGGATCCGGAGCTGACGGCGCTGGTGCGGTCGACCTCGCCGGACCGGCTGTTCGCCGCACTGGCCGATCACCCCGGCTTCCGCGCCGAGGTGGACGCCTACCTGGACCGCTACGGCTACCGCAGCCTGGACGAACTGAAGCTGGAGACGCCGGATCTGCGTGAGGACCCCTCGGGGCTGTTCATCATGCTGCGCAGCGCGCTCGGCCGGGTGCACGAGGCGGCCGCGCCGTCGGATCGGGGCGACGAGGCGGAGGCTTATCTCGACGCCCATGTGCGCGGCGCACGCCGCCGGGTCTACGAGCGCCTGCGGGGCAAGGTGTCGCGGTGCGCCGCCCATCGCGAGCGCCTGCGGTTCTGCCGCACCAGGGCTTTCGGCATGGTGAAGCGGATGATCCGGGCGATGGGCCGGGATCTGGCGGAACGCGGCGTGCTGGACGAGTTCGCCGACGTGTTCCACCTGACGGTGGACGAACTGCGCGGCTGCTACGAGGGCGCCGACACCGGTCCGTTGCGCGCGCTGGTCGCCGCCCGCAAGGCGCAGTGCGCCGCCGACGCCGAGCTGGTCGCGCCCGCGCGGTTCGTCACCAGGGGTGGCGCGTTCGGTCGGGCGGAACTGGCCGCGCAGGGCTGGGTGCCGGTCCGTGAGATGCCCGCGGCGGCGGTGGGCACCGTCCTCGGCGGCACGCCGTCGGCGGCGGGAATCGTGGAAGGCGACGCGGTGGTCGTCGGCGAGCCGGGCGATGTCGCGGGCGGCATCCTGGTGGCCTACCGGACCGACCCCGGCTGGGTCGCGGCGCTGCCCTCGGCGTCGGCGCTGGTGATCGAGCGCGGCAGCCCGCTGACCCACGTGGCGATCGTGGCGCGCGAGCTCGGGGTGCCGACCGTCGTTCAGGTCAAGGACGTCACGAAGAGAATACGGACCAGTATGCGAATTCGGGTGGACGGAACGGCCGGAACGGTTACTGTGCTGTCCGAAGGAGATCACCGCGATGGTATCTGACAAAGATGTTGCGGCCGTGCGAGATTGGCTCCTGCGGCCGGCGCGGGAGACGGGCGTCCACCTGGCCGACGAGGCCGACGGCTGGGAGTTTCGCAGCTATCACGAACTCGCCGAGCAGTCGTGGTCCATCGCCGCGCTGATGCGGGAACACGGACTCGCGGGCGGCGCGGGCGCCTGCGTGATCATGCCCACCGGATTCGCCTGCACCGCAGCCTTTTACGCGGTCTGGGCCTGCGGCGGTGTGTTCACGCCGATCGCGCCGCCCATGTTCGGCGATCTCGACCAGATCGTCGCGCACATCGCCGCCATCCTCGCCGCCGCCGAGCCGCGGCTGGTCGTGACCTCGCCGGAATTCGAGGACCTGGTGCGCCGGGCGGCGGTCGCCGCCGATCGGACCGACGAGCCGCTGGTGATCGGGGCACGGCGGCCGCAGGCGCCCGTCCGGCGCGAACTGGGCGCACCAGCGGACTGCGCGTTGTTGCAGTTCACCTCGGGTTCGACCGGCACGCCGCGCGGGGTGCGGGTCAGCTGGCGCAATTTGGCGAACAACATCGCCATGATCTCCCGGCTCGTCGACTGGCGTCCCGGCGAGGCCATGGTGTCGTGGCTGCCGCTCTACCACGATATGGGCCTGGTCGGCGCGTTCCTGACGACCGTCACGAACCAAGGCGATCTCTACCTGATGCGCCCGGACCAGTTCGTCCGCGACCCGGCTCGTTGGCTGCGCGCGATGGCCTCGGCCCAGCACACGCCCTCGCCGTCGTTCGCGTTGGGCTATGTGGCGCACCGCGTCCGGCCGGAGGAGATCGCCGATCTGGACCTGTCCGCTTGGCGCACTCTGGCCGTCGGCTCCGAGCCGGTGGAGGTGGCCGACCTGCAGGCGTTCGCCGAGCTCACCCGCCCCCGCGGCTTCTCGACGGACGCCTATACCCTGGCCTACGGACTGGCCGAGGCCACACTCATGGTGACCTCCTCGGCCCGGCGACGGCCGATCACCGCGCTGCGCCTCGATACGCCGAATCTGCGCTTCGGCCAACCGGTTCGGGTGCTGACCGAGGCGACCCTGGACGACGCCCACCGGGTCGAGGGCTCGGGGTGGATCACCGGCCTGGGGTTTTCGACACCGGAATCGACCGTCCGCGCGGTGAACGAGGCGGGGCGCGAGCTGCCCGACGGCGTGCTCGGCGAACTAGTGGTCGTCGGCGATTCGGTGGCCATGGGCTACACCGGGGACGACGACGGCGGCGCGACCCGGATCCGGGACGGCGAGCTCCGCACCGGCGATGCCGGATTCCTGTACCGCGGTGAGGTTTTCGTGCTCGGAAGGATGGGCACCAGCCTCAAGGTGCGCGGGCGCTCGGTGTTCATGGAAGACATCGAATCCCGGGTGGCGGGGGAGACCGGTCTCACCAAAGGCAAACTGGCCGCTGTCGCGCTCACCGAAATAGGCGCACCGGGCATCGCGCTGTTCGCCGAAGCCCCCTCCGGCGACTGGATAGCTCAGGCGCGAAGGGTGATTCGCGGTGAGCTCGGCACCGCCGCCGCGATCACCATCGTCACGGGTCCTCGGGGCACCATCCGGCGCACGTCCAGTGGTAAGCCGCGCCGCCGCCACCTGTGGCAGCTGTTCCGGGACGGCGAACTCACTGGGGTGGAAGTCCACGAAGCCGATGGAACAACCGCACTGACCGCCGCCGCGCAGCCCGGATCCGCTGCCCCCGAAGACCGCCGATCCGCAGACGCGGACGGCGCGGCGCCGGACGGCCCGCGATCGATGGTGTCCCGCGCCGAGCGCACGGAGGACGTTCGGCCATTGGCATCCGCCGAGCCGGTGCCCGCCCTGCCGACCGAGCGCGTGCGTCGACTCCTCGATTCCGCGCTGGAAAGTATTGCACTGCACGATGATTCGGCGGTGCTGTTCGAAGGATCGCTGGCCGAAGGCTTCGGCAACGAAGGCTCCGACGTGGACTTCCTCGCGGTCGTCCCCGGAAGCGAGGACCTGCCGACCTTGCCGACGGTCCTGTTCATCGACGGTCGCCGCGTGGAGGTCCGCACCCGCTCGGTGGCACAGCTGCGACGTCAGCTCGGTCAGGCGGCCGCGGGCGATCCGGCGGCGCTGAACGAGGATCTGCTCAACCGCTGCCAGCGTTTCCTGCGCGCCACGGTGGCCCGGCCCGGCGCGGTGGACATCGACGGCTTGCGCGCGCTGCTTCCGCACGACGACTTCCGAACTCGGATGTCGGAGTGGTGGACGGCCCGCGCGGTGCAGGCGCTGCGTTATGCCGCGGCGCTGCGCACGCTGCGCGCGCACGACGAGGCGAGCGAATGGGCCCGCGACGGACTGCTGCAAGCCATGAAGGCGTGGGCGGCCCGCCGTGGCGAGACCTATCTCGAGACCAAATGGCTGCCGAGCCAGCTCGATCGCATCGGCCCTCGCGATGTCATCGACCGCTACCGGGAGCTGAGCGACCCCGGGACGTGGACCTTCGAGACCCTCCGAGGGGACAACGGTGACGCCATGCCCGAGCCGACGACCAATGGACACCGCACAGTCGAGCCGGACTCGTTGTCCGCCACAGCATCCGGATCGGCACAGGCGGTGTCGCACCCTGACACCCCGGCCTTCCTCCCGGACTCCCGAGCGCGCCGCGCGGCCGAAGACACGACCTGGCGGCCGCTCTGGCAACTGGTTGCCGATCTCGGCATCGAGGAAACGACCGACGACCCGCACCGCATCCTGTTCGCCCGCCGCCCCGGCGTGACGACGTGGACCATCGGCGGCCGGGTGCACGTCGTCCGCCACGACCGCGACGTCTTCGCGCTCTCGGACGACGCTGCCCGCGCCTGGCGATCGGTGGTCTTCAAGCATTCCCTGCGCGACGTCCTTGCCCACGCCCCACGCGACATCACCACGGAACTGGCCGAATTCGTGCGACTCGGCCTGGTCGGGTTGCAGTGGCGCGGCGCGGGCCCGATCGAACCCGCGCTCGCCATGTGCAAGCCCGTCGCGCCCTACACGCCGGTGCCGAGCGCGCACCGGCCCGCGCTGGGACTGACCGGCGCGGCCCGCGACGACGCGATCGTCACCCTCGCGCCGCTGCCCGCGCGGCGCTTCACCGAGTGCGCACTGCACCTGGTGTGGTCGAACATCGTGCTGGAGAACGCCAGGGAGGATCTGGCTGGCGCGGTGAAGAACGGGCAGGGTGGTGTCGCCGATATCGCCGCGCATCGCATGGTCGCCATGGCGGTGCGGGTCTTGCTGTCCGCCTTCGGCGTTCATCCGCTGCCCGCCGACGTGGCGCCGGTCGCCACGGTCGCGCGCTCGGTGCCGCCGGGCACGCGGCGGCGCGCGGAGGTGCTGGCTCGGCTCGATGCCGCACGCCGGGTGCGGTTCTCGGAACTATTGCGCGGCGGCGACACCGTGGCGGGGCTGGCGACCCTCGACGATTTCGTCGCGTTGGTGCGCGAGGTGGCGGGCGGCGCCGATTCGGCGCTCGTCTTCCCCGCCTCGTTCGACTCGCGCGAACAGTGGCGGCGCACCCTCGCGATCGGCTACGACTGGCTGCGGCTGGCCGCCTACCTGAACACCGACCTGCCTCTCGACGAGGCTCGCGACCTGCTCACCACCGGTGGCCACCAGCCCCATCTCCGGGAAAGCGAACCCTCATGACCGCCGTCGCCGACACCACCCTGGCCGCCCGGGCGCGACGCCTCGTCCACACCATGGCGCCGCAACCGCCCGCCGACCTCGCCGACGAGCACCGCCTCGTGGAAGATCTCGGCTTCGACTCGCTGCGCCTGATGGAGCTGACCGTGGCGTTGGAGCGGGCTTTCGAGCTACCGAGGCAACGTCCGGAGGACCTCGTCGGGGTCCGCCGGGTCGGCGAGGTGATCGCGCTGGTCGTGGGCGCATCACGGGGGAACGGTCATGGGTGAGCGCGAGACCGTGCTGGTCACCGGTGCGACCGGCCTGGTCGGCGCCGAGGTGGTCGCTCGGCTCTCGGCCGCGAGCAGGCCGGTCGCCGCGGTGCTGCACAGCAACGCCGAGATCGTCCGCAACGACGGCACGGTCCTGGAGGCGGGCACGCCGGTGGCGGGTGACATCCGCCGCCCCGGCTTCGGCCTGTCGGCGCGCGACACGGCCGACCTGGCCGAGCGCGTGGGCGTGATCGTGCACTGCGCGGCCACCACCGCCTTCGACGCGCCCGCCGCCGACTACGACGAGCTCAACGTGCGCGGCGCAGAACACGCGATCGCCTTGGCGCTGGAGTGGGATGTGCCGCTGGTGCACGTCAGCACCGCGTACGTGTGCGGGATGCGCGGAGGGACGGTCCGCGAGGACGAGCTCGACGTCGGCCAGTCGTTCGGAAACGGCTACGAGCGCAGCAAGTTCCGCGCCGAACAAATGGTGCGTGCGGCAGGCGAGCAGGGACTCCAGTGGGCGATCGTGCGGCCCGGCATCGTCACGGGCGCTGTGTCCACCGGGGAGATCCGCGAATACAAGAACCTTTACACCGTCGTGAAGCTGATGGTCGAGGGCAAGCTGCGGACCCTGCCCGGCCGCTACGACGCCACGCTGGCGCTGGCGCCGGTCGACCACGTGGCCGACGTGATCGCTGCGGCCGTACTGGATTTCGACTCGGCGAGGTACCGCACGCTGCACGCGCTCGGTCGCGACGCGCTCTCGCTGCGCGAGGTGTCCGACGTGCTGGCCGAGTACCCGTCCTTCGAGGTGGCGACCTTCGTGCCGGAATCGGCGTTCGCCGAGGACGATCTGGATCCGGTCGAGCGCGAGTACTACCGCCGGATCGGCGCGCTCTACACCAGCTACTTCGTGCGCAGGCTCGACTTCGACACCACCCGCGCCGAAATACTGCTCGGCCGCCCCGCACCGCCCACCGGCAAGGAGTACCTGCGCCTGCTGCTGGACTACTGCCTGGAATCCGGCTACCTCGGCGTTCCGCTGCCTTCGATCGACGAAGTGTTGGCCGCCAACGGTTTCGGCGGAGTGCCGCGATGACGGCGACGCCACTGGATCGAGGCGGCGCGTCGCTGCACGCGCTGCTCGCCGAGCTGACGCCCACCGCCGCCAAGATCGACGCCTACGCGGACGACACGTACGTGCAGGAGGCCGTCGAACAGCTCGAGCGCCTCGGCATCGATCCGGTCGGCTTCGCCAGGCAGCACTCGTTGCTGTTGCTCAAACCGGACGCGATCGTGGCGCGCGCCATCGAACCGACCCTGCAATGGCTGCCCGCCAACGGTTTCCGCGTCGTCGCGGCGCACCGGATGCGGGTGAACCGGCACTTGGTGCGCGCGCTGTGGTACTTCGCGTGGAACATCGCCTCGCCCGAGCGCAGGCGGCTGGCCGATCTGCTGATCGGCATCTCGGAGGTGCTGGTGCTGGTGGTGCACGGCACAGACGACGCGCTGCCGGTGCCGATCCGCCTCACCGAGGGCAAGGGCGCCACCGATCCGCGCGAACGCAAACCCGGCGAACTCCGTTACGTGCTCGGCAGGCACAACTTCCTGCTGAACCTGGTGCACACCCCCGACGATCCGGCCGACGTGCTGCGCGAACTGGCCGTCTACTTCGATGAGGACACCCGCGCGGATCTGCTCGGGCAAGCGGCGGCGCGGGTGGACCGCACCGCGGCGGTCAGCGCGTTGGCCGCCGATCTGTACGCGAGTGTCCCGGTGCGCAGCTTCGACCGCGACGACGCGCTGCGCTCGATCCTGGACGCGCTGCGCCGCGCCGGAATCGACGCGGGCCCGGCCGAAGACGCGGACGGTGCGCGGCTGCTGTATTCGGCGTGGGCCGCGGGCGCGGAGCTGGATCCCTGGTCGGTCCTGGTGCTCGGGTCCTATGTGCTTCCGATGCGGGTCGGCTCGCAGCGCCAGACGCTGCCGCCGGTGGCCGCGCGAGAATGGTTGGAGGGCCGATCGTGACAACACCCGCGGCAGTCGAGAAGACCGCCACGCACAACCGCACCATCCCCAGGCAGCAGGCGCACCGCTGCGCGGTCTCGGAGGTGTTCGTCACCTCACTGGACGCCATCGGGCCCGACGCCTTCCTGGTCGGTGCGCAACTACCTCGCATGCATGCCTATTACGGCGACCACGCCGGATCGCTCGGCATGCGTCACGACCCACTGGTGGTGATGGAGGCAGCGCGGCAGGCGGCGATCGCCTCGACCCACGAGTTCTACGGCGTGCCCGCGGATATGGCGTTCATCGTGCGGACCTTCAACGGCACCGGCTCGGACACCCCGGCGTGGGAGATCGGCATCGCACCCGCCGATCTGGTGATGCAGGTGCGGGTACCGCGCAGGCATCGCCGCGGCGAGGCATTGCAGGGCTTGGACATGGTGCTGGAGATCTTCTCCGGCGGCGAGCCGATGCTCACCGTGGACGGTTCGTTCTCCTGGACGACGCCGAGGCAGTGGGCCGCGCTGCGTGATCAATTCCGAGAGAGCCTGGGAATCGGCGCCTTTCACGGGGCGGCGGCGCTGGGCGAGCGCGCCGAGGCGGCCGTGGTCGGCCGGGAGAACCGGCGCAATGTCGTGATCGCGGCCCCGGAAAGGGACGGTCGCGTCGCCCGTGCCGCCCTCGTCCCCGATCTGTCCCATCCGTTCCTGTTCGATCACCAGCTCGACCACGTGCCGGGCAGCCTGCTGATCGAGGCGTGCAGGCAGACCGCGCTGAGCATGGTGCTGCGCGACCAGCCCCGATTGGTCTGTCTGGCAAGCACCTTCGACCGGTTCGTGGAACTGGATCTGCCCGCCGAGTGCGTCGCCGAGATCACCGAGCCCGGCCTCGACACCACCGTCGTGCACTGCGAGATCCGGCAGGCCGGCGCCGTCGCGGCCTGCGTCGACCTCGAATTCGACGCGGACGCTTTGGATTCCGAGTCACTCGCGGACCCACGATGAACGCCGCCGAGCTGCTGCGGACGACCCGCGCGTTCCGCAGACGACTCGACCTCACCCGCCCCGTGGACCGCGCCGAGCTGCTGGACTGCCTCGACACCGCCGCACACGCGCCGAGCGGCACCAACCGGCAGCCGTGGCGCTTCCTCGTCGTCCAGGACCCGCGCACCCGGCAGCAGATCGCGGAGTTCTACCGCAAGGGTTTCGCGGCGTACCTGTCCGCCCGCACCCCGCGACCCGATCAGCTCGGCGACCTAGCCTCCGGCCAATACCTGGCCGAACGCATGCACGAGGTGCCCGCGCTGGTGCTGGCGTGCTCGCTGGGCCGCCCGCCCGCGACCGGTTCGGCGCTGCACCTGGCCAGCTTCTACGGCTCGATCTATCCGGCCGTCTGGAATTTCCTGCTCGCACTGCACGATCGGGGGCTCGGCGGCACCATGACCACCGCGCACCTGGCCTACGAGCGCGAGGTCGCCGAGCTGCTGGCCATCCCCTTCGACGAGGTCACGCAGGTCGCGCTGCTTCCGGTCGCGCACCTGCTGCCCGGCCCGCCGAAGGAGACCCCGCGCAGGCTGCCCGCGACCGAGGTCACCGCGTGGGAGCGGTGGGGCGGGGCGTGAACAGCGAGGTGCGGGCGCCGAGCCCGCTCGATTCGGTGCGGCGTCTCGCGCGCTTCACCGCCGTGATGTACAAGCCGCACTACCTGCTCTACGCCGTCGTCTTCGTGCTGGCCTTGGAGGGGACGGCGGCCCTGGTGTCCCAGCCGGAGACACCGTGGCAGCCGAGCTCGGCCACAGTTTCGCGCATCGTCGTCGTCGCCTTCGTGCTGCTGTATCTGCGGATGGTCGACGAACAGAAGGACCTGGACTACGACCGGGTGCACAATCCGGATCGGCCCCTGGTCACGGGTGCGGTGAGCACGGGCGAGCTGCGCGCGGCCATGGGCGTGCTGGCGATCGGAGCGGTCGGCGCGAGTCTCGTCCTGTCGGCGGTCTCCGGCGTGGCGATCGCGGCGGTTCTGGCGTACGGATTGTTCCTGTGGGCCGTGGAGCGGTGGTCGGCCGCGGTGCGCACCGGAATCCTGCTCAATCTCGTCGTCACGTACCCGATTCAGATCCTGATCGCAGGCTACGTGCTCATCTCGGCGATCGACACCGGAGAGGTCGCCGCCCGGTGGCAGGCGGTCGCCGCCGTGGCGATCTTCGCGGGCGCGTTCCTGCATTTCGAGTTCGCCCGCAAGACCGCACGGGAACGGCGGCCGGGGGAGCACCTGTACTCGAATCGGTGGGGGGTCACAGGTTGTGCGGTCGCGATCCTCGGGTTCGGCGTCCTCGCGGTGGCGGTCGATTCGGTTCTGGTCCAGCCGTGGGAGCGCAGCGGTGTGCGAGCCGTCGCGGCGTGGATTCCCGTGGCGCTGTTGCTGATTCCGGTGTACGGG
The DNA here is from genome assembly GCF_057708605.1 of Nocardia sp. bgisy118. NCBI lineage: Bacteria > Bacillati > Actinomycetota > Actinomycetes > Mycobacteriales > Nocardiaceae > Nocardia > Nocardia sp. bgisy118. The sequence continues at coordinate 46,329 of NZ_JBYISM010000005.1, forward strand.
GAATGGCGGTTCCTGCGTTCGGGCAAGCCCGAACATCCGGTCCTGCCTGCCGTAGCCTTCGTGTTCGCCCTCTACCTCGCGCTGATAGCGCAGGCGTTGGTGTGCACGACCTGAGCGTCAGCCGCCGTAGCGCCGGATGAAGTCCTGATCGGGGTCGGCGGCAGGGAGGGCGTAGTCGGACGCGCTGGGTCCGACATAGATCTCCTCGATGTGCCGCGTGGGCTCCGGCGGCAGATGCCGCCAGTGCGCGCGCGGGTCCTCGGAACGATCGCGAGATTCGTCGTGTGCCATGGCTTCCCCCTCTGGAGCACTGCCACGATGCTACCGATCGGCCGGGTATGCTTCCAGGATATTGTCCGGTGACGCGGTCGGGATGACGCGCAGCAACGTGAAGCCATAGCGCGCCAACAGCTCTCGATAGTCCGATTCGGTCCGTTCGCGGCCCCCGGCGTTCACCAGCATCTCGATATCGATGTACTTGCCGGGATGCGGCCGATTGTGCTCGGGCAGAACCAGTTCGACGAGCAGCAGCCGCGCGTCGGGGCGCATGACGGTGCGCAGCGTGCGCAGGATCCGGCCCGCGTCCGGTTCCGGCCAATCGTGGATGATGTGCTTGAGCAGGTAGGCGTCGCCGCCTTCGGGTACGGACTCGAAGAACGATCCGGCCGTGACGGTGCAGCGATCGATCACGCCGCGTTCGGCCAGACCCGGCGCCGCGTCGGCGACCACCTCGGGCAGGTCGAACAGGATGCCGCGGGATCGCGGTGCGCGGAGCAGGATCTCGGCGAGCAGGCTGCCGTGGCCGCCGCCGACGTCGACGATGGTGTCGTAGCGCGCGAAATCGTGTGCGGCCAAGAGCGGTTCGAGGGCGAGTGTGCTGATGCTCGTCATCGCGTTGTCGAACAGCTCGCCGAGCTCGCGGTCGGTCTGCACGTAGTCGAAGAACGGCATCCCGTTCAGCGCGGGCCCCACGGGCGTGCCGGTGCGCACCGCGTCGGTGAGATGCGACCAGTGGCCGCGATGCTGGGCGGACCCGAAGAACAGGAAGGCGTCGCGCAGTGAGACCGGGTTGTCCCGGCACAGTGCCCGCGCCTGCGGGGTCAGCCGGTAGGCGCCGTCACGCCGCCGCGCGAAGATGCCGTGGCTGATCAGCAGGCGCAACAGCCGGTGCAGCGCGTCCTCGTCGGCGCCCACCGCGGTGGCCAGCTCCGAGCCCTGTCGCGGACCGTGAGCGAGCTCGTCGGCGATGCCGAGCTCGGCGGCCGTCGCGATGGCCTGCGCCAGCCAGCCGGACGTCATCATCTCCATCAGCGCGATGTGGCCGGGGACCGTTCTCCGATGTAGCACGGCCAGCGCGTCGCGAAAGCGTTCGACGGCGCGCAGCAGGGGGAGGGGCGGAATCGTGGTTCGTCCGTAGGCCATGGGCGGTCCGTTCCATCGGTCGGTCGTAGGCGCACACGCTCACCGAGCAGCGTACGTCGCCCGCCCGGTTGTTCGATGGATATGGACAGGTCCCAGCCCGGAACAACGGGATGTCGCAGCCGCACGCGTCGGTCGTGCTCTGCTACGCCGATCGTCGCCCTGGTACGCCGCGCGCCGATCATCTGTGGTGCAGCACGACCGGCAGTTTGGACGGCGAGGGTACGAAATCGAGGGTGGTCGGCCGCACCCGGTACTTCGGATCGGGCGTCGGCCGCCAGTGCGCGAACAGCGCCGCGGTGGCAAGCGTGACAGTCATGACGGCGAAGTTGTTGCCGGGACAGTGCCGCTCTCCCACGCCGAACGGCAGGATCGCCTTCTTGTCGATCTCCTCGACCCGTCCGGCGAACCACCGATCCGGATCGAAGGTTTCGGGCGCGGGGTAGTAGCGCTCGGTGTGGTGCACGAGGTACGGGCTGTACACCACCGTCGCGCCGTCGGGCAGGGTGACGTCGCCGACGGTGACCGGTCCGTCGGCGGTCTGCGTGCTCACCCAGGGCCCCCAGAACCGCAACGTCTCCAGCACCACCAGCCGCAGATACGGCAGCGCGACCACGTGGTCCGGGCGGACCGGCGCGGTGCCGACGAAATCGTCCAGTTCTCTGCGCAATTCGTCACCGACCTCGCGGTTGCGCATGGTCTCGTGCCAGACCCAGGCCATGATCGAAGCCGTCGAGCCGACGCCCGCCGCCAGCATCAGGATCAGCTCGTCGACGATCTCCTCGTCGGACAGGCGCGCACCGGTCTCCGGGTCGGTGTGGCGGACCAGCGCCGAGAGCACGTCGTGGAAATCCCGGTCGGCCCTGCGGTATTCGGCGACCACCGCGCCGATCTGCGCCCGTAGCGCGGCGGACTTCGCGGCGAAGCGGCGATTCGCGACGACCCGGACCCGCCGGACCGGCGGCGGCAGCGCGGCCCGCTGGATCACTTGACCGAGCAGCCACGGAATGTTCTCGCGTACTTCGCGTTTCGCCGCCGCGCCGAAATCGGCGGTGAACAGGGTGGCCGAGATGATGTCCAGCACCAGCCGGTGCGCCTCGTTCACCAGGTTCAGCTCGCGATCGGCGGGGAGCGCGTCGGCCCACGCGTTGACCAGCTCCGCGGCGACGGTGGTGTACTCGGCGAGCCTGCGCCTGCGCAGCGCCGGGGCGATCATGCGGCGGCGCAGTTCGTGCGGTGTGCCGCTGAGCACGTTCGAGGCGCCGTGGATCACCTCGTGCATCGCCTCCCGCAGTTCCTCGCGATGGAACGACCCGGCCTCGCCGAAGCCGACCTCGCGAATCAGTTCGGGCGTCGTCAGCACATAGGCGGGGCGCGGGCCGAGGTAGATGCGCACGATCGGCCCGATCTCGGCCAGCCCGGCGACGAACGGCAGCCCGCCGCGCAACGCGGCGAGGCTGTGACCGAGCAGCGGGAGACGACCGGGAGCGGTGGGGATGGCCGCCTGCGCCGAAGCGCGGTCGGCGCCGCCCGTCAGGTCGGTGTATTCGGCGACGATCCGATCGGTCAGCCGCGACTGCCGAGCCGTGTCGGCATACTCGCTCAGGACCTTTCGCATCGGAATCAGCCGCGCCGGATCGGCGGCCAGATCGCGCAGGGTGGCGGCGATCGACTCGACCGAGGGGGCCGATGTCCGCACACCGCCGCCCGGCGGCACAGTCTCCGCGAGATCGGGATCGCAGTAGACCACCGGCAGCTCCATGGCGACGGCCTCCAGCAGCGCCATGCCCTGGGTGTCGAATCCCGTCGAGGGGAAGAGCAGTACGTCGTGCGCCGCCATCGCGGTGAGGCAATCGAGCTGAGGCACGCCGCCGTGCAGCCGGACGCGGTCCGCGAGTCCGCCCGCCTCGATCGCGGCGTGGGCCGCGGCCTCCAGATCTCCGGTGCCGTATATGTCCAGCGTGCAGCCCGGCGTTCGGCGGACGGCTTCGAGGGCTTCCAGCAGTCGCTTCTCCGGCGACAACCGTCCACACCACAGCACACGAAGGGGCGCTGCGTGTTTCGCGCTACTACCGGTGAAAGGTGCTGAGGTTTCGCTTGTTTCGCCGCTGCTCCCGGCGGCGTCGGTCGCCGACGGCGCGATCGCGGCCGCGGCGCGGGCGGCATCGAGCAGTGCGTCGTCGATACCGTTGGAAATCACCCGAATCGGGCGGTCCAACCCGTGCGCGCGGAACCGGTCGGCGAAGTGTTCGGTCGGCACGATCACCCGGTCGGCGGCGCGCGCGTGGTTCACCATCGTGTGCCAGGCGTGCCGTGCCGCGCGAGATTCCTCGTTGTGCGACAACGATTCCCGGTGCGCGACGAAGCGGCCGTGCAGCACCCGCACGGCGAGCGCGGACAGGTACGGCGTCGGCGAGGTGTGCTGGATGAACGCGTCGTCGCGGCTGTGCACCGTCTGCACGACCGGAATCCCGTGGCGGCGCGCGGCGCGCAGCCCGGCGATCGCGACACCGTAGGTGGTGTGCAGATGCACGACGTCGACCGGACCGCGGTCGGCGAAGGCCGCGTCGATGCGGCGACTGTTCTCCGGCGTCGGCAGCACCATCGCGAATCCGTTCACCCGCACGCCCGCGAGTGCCGAAAGGACCACCAGGTCCGAGTCGGGTTCGGTAGATTCCGGCGTGGGTGCGGCGAACACCGTGACCCGGTGACCGGCCCGTGCCAGACCGCGCCGCAGGGCGTTCACCGATGTCTGGATTCCGCCGAGAGTGGCGGGATGGAAGTCGGTGAACAACGCGACGTGCATGGCCACCACCGTACGGACGCAGGAGGTCCGATGAGGGAGAATCGCGCCGACCGGCGGGAGGCGACGGCATGAAGGTGGCGATACCGCTGACCGGCACGCGCGGGGACGTGCAACCCGCGGTGGCGCTCGGTCTGGAACTGCGCCGCCGCGGCCACGAGGTGACCGTCGGCGCTCCGCCCAATCTCATCGATTTCACCGCGCGCGCCGGGCTGACCGCGATCCCGTGCGGTCCGGACGTGCAGCAGCTGTACGCCTCCGACGAGGGGCAGCGCGCGCTGGCCGCGGGCAGCAGTTTCCGGTTGATGCAGCTGGTCGGCAAGCAGATGGCCGACTACGCCGAGCGGATGAACCGGGAGGTCGTCGAGGTCTGCCGAGACGCCGACATCATCGTCTCCACGCTGCTCACCGAGGATCGGGCCGCGTCGGTGGCTGAGGCGATGGGGGTGCCGATGGTGACCATGCACGGATTCCCCGGCCGCAAGAACGGGGCGTACCCGTTCCCCGGCGCGCTGCCGCCGCACTGGCGTCCGCCCGCCGCGGTCAACCGCGCGACCTGGGCGCTGGCCGAGAACCTGCGGCGGGTGGTCTTCCTGCGCTACCTCGACCAGCTGCGCCGCGAACTGGGCCTGCGCAGGTCGGTGGCCAGCCCGGCGGCCGTGCTGGATCGCCGCGGCGTGCCCGAGGTGCAGATCTACGATCGCGCGCTGGTGCCTGGTCTGGCCGAGGAGTGGGGTGAGCGCAGGCCGCTAGTCGGCTTCCTGCCGCTCGAGCGCTCGGCGCGCGAGGCGGTCGGTGAGCTCGCCGCCGATCACGGCGAGGTGCTGGCCTGGATCGCGGAGGGCGAGCCGCCGGTGTACTTCGGGTTCGGCAGCATGCCCATCAGAGACACGCACGCGGTGCTGGCCATCGTGGAGCAGGTCTGCGCGCGGCTCGGCAGGCGCGGGCTGGTGAGCGCGGGATGGAGCGATCTGGACGCCGCGAACGCCGAGACCGGCCCGAACGTGCGGGTCGTCGGACCGCTCGCGCACGACATCGTCTTCCCGCTGTGCGCCGCGGCCGTGCATCACGGCGGAATCGGCACCACCTTCGAGAGCCTGCGCGCAGGCCTGCCGACGCTGGTCTGCTCGGTGTCGTTCGATCAGCCGATGTGGGGCGGTCAGGTCGCACGGCTCGGAGTCGGCGCGCATCTGCCGTTCCAGCGGCTGGACGCGGAGCGGCTGACCGAAGGCGTCCGGACCCTGCTCGCACCGGAGACCAGGCAGCGGGCGAAAAGCCTGGCTGCGCGGCTGCATTCGAGCTCGGACGCGACCCGGCGCACGGCCGACATCGTCGAGCGTGCCGCGACGTGATCCTGACCGCGTCCAACGCCTTCGGTACCCGCCTGTCCAGCCCTGGCAGGACGACGCGCGCACTCGCCCGGCGCGGATGAGACGGTTGGCGGCGGCGGTCGCGGATTCCGCGGTCATGTTCCGGCGCGCGACGCGCCGTACCCTGCGCAGCCGCGACACCCTGATCGTCTCGCTGCTGCTGCCGATCCTGATCATGCTGCTGTTCGTCTACGTCTTCGGCGGCGCGATCCAGGTCGGCATGCCCTACCTCGATTATGTGCTGCCGGGAATCATCCTGCTGTGCACTGGTTTCGGCGCGTCCATTACCGCGACGGCGGTATCGACGGACATGATCTCCGGCGCTGTGGAGAGGTTCCGTACGCTGCCCGCCTTCCGGCAGGCGCTGCTCGCGGGACATGTGGGGGAGGGCGTCGTCCGTAACCTCGCTGCCGTCGGCATCGTGCTCGCGATCGCCTTCGCGCTCGGATTCCGTTCCGGCGCAGGCATGTTCGACTGGGCGGCCGCGTTCGGGCTCATCGTGTTGTTCGTGCACGCCGTCACCTGGATCGCGGTCGCGCTCGGCGTGCTGGCCAGGAGTCCGGAGGCCGCGGGCGGGTTCACCTACGCCGTCATGTTCGTTCCTTATGTCAGCGGCGCGTTCGTCCCGATCGGTACCATGCCCGGCTGGCTGCGCTCGTTCGCCGAGAACCAGCCCGCCACACCGGTGATCGGCACCGTGCGCGGTCTCCTGGCGAGCGGCGGGGGAGGGCAGGCCGTCGCGGCGGTGCTGTGGTGTCTCGGGCTCACCGCCGTCGGGTACGGCTGTGCCGCGGTGCTCTACGCGCGGCGATGACGTGCGTCAGGAGCGTTTGCCGGTGCGCTTGGCTTCCCGCTCGGCGGCGGTGGCGAGATACTCGCCGAGTTCGCGGCGCAGCGTCACGTCGAGCGACCGCGCGAGGGTGGCGTGCACCGACGCGGTGGCCAGCTCCCGCATCTTGTTCAACATCGTTGTGGTCTCGGCGATTTCGCCGCTGGTCTCGGGCAGCCAGCCCGGGCCGTGCTCGTCGATGATGTGCTGCTTGGCGGCGGTGATCATGATGTGGGTGATGTCGTCGATCCGGTCGGCGACCTTGGCGTAGATCTCGATGAGGGTGCGTAGCTCCAAGCCGTATTCGTGCAGTTCGGCGAAGGAGGCCAGCAGCTGGGTGTCGGTGAACACCACGGTCTCGCCCTCGACCCGGACCAGCTTCATCTCGGTCAGCCGGTCGACCAGATCGGCGGCCTCGGCGCCGAGCAGCGTCTCGATCAGCTCGCGCGGGACCTCGAAGGTCTCGGTCTTCGCCCAGGCGGCGGTGACCGCGTGCTGGAGGCCGAGCACCTCGGTCAGGTCCTTGCCGGTCTCCCAGCTGGTGATGAAATCGGCGATGTGCGCGGTGGTGAAGCCGCGCTGCAACAGCGCGTCGATCAGCCGCAGCCGGTCCAGGTGCGTTTCGTCGTAGATGCTTGCCCTGCCGTCCTTGCCGATCGGCGGCGGCAGCAGGCCGCGCTCCTGGTAGGCGCGCACGTTGCGGGTGGTGGTGCCCGCCGCGCGGGCCAGATCGTCGATCCGATACTCGGCCACCGTGCTCACCTCCTCGCCCGCCGCGGCGCACCGGATGCCCCGGCGGCCGCGACCTTGATCGTCGAAAGAACCGAGTCTAGCGAGACGAGCCCGGCGGCACCTACGGGCGCGCGCCGGGCTCACGTCGTTCCGGCGGGTCGGCCGGCTCGCCCGCTAGGAGACCGCCGCGATCCGGGCCGCCCGCGCACCCGCGTCTGCGGCCACCACGTGATAGTCCTCGAGCCGCAGCTCGCGCAGCTGGTGCACGTACTGCGTCGCGAAACCGGGATACATGGTGGCGTTGAAGCCGTCGTCGGTCAGGTACCAGCTGTGGCAGCCGGAGTTCCAGGTGGTCGCGGTGAGCCTGCGCTGGATCGCCGTGTTGTATCGGTCCTGGCGGTCCCTGCGGACGTCGAGCATGCGCAGGTCCCGGTCCAGGACGGTGCCGATCGCCTCGACCAGGTAGTCGATCTGGGCCTCCATGTACACCAGCGCCGAATTGTGGCCGGGTCCGGAATTCGGCCCGAAGGTGAAGAACAGATTCGGATAGCCCGACACGGCGACGCTCTTGTACGCGTACGCGCCCCGCGACCACTCCTCGGCGAGCACCCGGCCGTCGCGGCCGGTGATCGGGATCGGCGTCCCGGCTTTGGACACGTCGAACCCGGTCGCGAACACGATGCAATCCGCCTGGTGCTCAACACCTTCCGCGGTGCGGATGCCGTGCGGTGCGAGTCGCGCGATCGGCCAGGTGATCAGCTTGCAGTTGTCGCGCTGCAACGCCGGGTAGTAGTCGTCGGTCATCAGCAGGCGCTTGCACCCGGCACGAAAGTCCGGCGTCAGCTGGCGGCGCAGCCACGGGTCGCGCACCTGCCTGCGCAGCTGGGCCCGTCCGGCCAGCTCGACGACGCGGGTCAGCGGGGTGTTCCACACGACGCCGAGCGCCACCGACTCGTGCCCGTAGAACCAGGCGCGCCTGGCCAGCGATTCCGCCCCTGGCACGTGCCGGTAGAGGCTCTTGGTGAGCGGGCTGGTGCGCCGGTTCACCCGGGGCAGCACCCAGCCGGGCGTGCGCTGGAACACCTTGACCGAGGCGGCCTTGTCGACCAGCTCGGGGATGATCTGCACCGCGCTCGCCCCGGTGCCGATCACCGCGACCCGCTTGCCGGTGAAGTCGTAGTCGTGATCCCAACGGGCACTGTGGATCTTGTGCCCTTCGTAGGTCTCTATGCCGCGGAGGGCGGGGAAGCTCGCGTTCGCCAGCGGTCCGGAGGCGAGCACCACGGTGCGTGCCCGCACGGGCGCGGCGCCTTCCACCGCGATGTCCCACATGCCCGCGTCCTCGTCGAACGCGAGTCCGGTGACGGTGCAACCGAATCGAACGTGCGGGCGCAGCCGATACTGCGTCGCCATCGACTCGATGTAGCCGAGGATCTCCGCGCTGCCGGAATAGGTCTGCGACCAGTTCGGATTGGGCGCGAAACTGTAGGAGTAGAGCCGCGACGGAATGTCGCAGGCCGCACCGGGATAGGTGTTGTCGCGCCAGGTGCCGCCGAGTGCGGTGTCGCGCTCCAGGATGGCGAAGTTCTCGATGCCGCGCTGTTTCAAACGGATCGCGGCGCCGATGCCAGCGAAGCCGCCGCCGATCACCGCGACGTCGAGCGTCTGTGTATTGGTCATGGCGTTGTCCCTCGAGCAGCCGGTTCGTAGGTGATTTCCTTGGCCCAGGTGGGATCTCGGCGCAGCAACCGCTTCGGCACCCGCGCGGTGATCTTGACCAGGGCGTCGGCCAGCACGTGATACGGGTGGTCTCGGTTCACCACCCAGCCGCCGTGCATCTTCACGATCTGATACATCGGCAGCCTGCGCGCGAAATCGCTGCGCTCGCCGACAGTGCGGTAGCGCTTCAGCGCCGTGTAGAGCTTCTCCTCGTCCACGCCCATCGCGACGATGTTGTCGCGCATCTTGTTCAGCAGCGGCACGTAGCTCAGCACGCCGATCAGGAAGGTCGGCTTGACCCAACCGCCGATCAGCTCGATGAGCAGCTTGCGCATCTCGGCGTGCCCGAGCAGATCCATCACCGCGAAATCGACCGCCAGGTGCCGAGATTCGTCGGCATTGATCCGCTTGAACGCCTCCTGGCAGACCGGATCCTCGATCTCGTCCATGATGAACTTGACCAGTGCGCCGTCCAGCGCCACCTCGAGCATCGGGATCACCGTGCCGAGGAACGACAGCGACATGTCGTCGGAGTACTTGTCCAGGAAGTCGATGACCAGCTTGACGTTCACGTTCGGCTGCGGGATCTCGTCGCCGTCGAGCATGCCCCAGCGGCGCATCAGCGCCAGCTCGGCGTTGGCGTGCTTCTGTTCCTCGGCGTGGAAGTAGCGGTAGATCTCGCGCAGGGTTTCGGTGGGCGCCTTCTTGGCCATGGCCGCGAAACCGCGGGCGCCGACGTTCTCGATCCACATGAGGTCGGCCATGAACGGCTTGAGCCGCGCGTGCAGCTCGGGGGTGATGGTCTCCGCGCCGGGAGCGTCCCAGTCGATGTCGGCCAGCGCCCACTGGCGGTCCTTGATCTTGCGGAGCATGTCCTCGAAGTCCATAGCGATGGCGGCCATGTCAGACTCCCGTCTTGTCGGTGACCGCGGCGCGGTCCGGAGTGGTCGAATCGTCCTGCGGCAGCAGGCGTTCCAGCAGGCCGAGGGCGAGGGTGTAGGGCGCGGGGAAGTAGCGCTTGAGGCGCCAGATCAGCTGCGCGTCGAGTTGCGGTACGACGTAGAGGCTGCCGCGGTCGTTGGCGTCGAGCGTGATGCGTGCGACGTGTTCCGGGGTGAAACCGGTCCAGCGCATGAGAGTTTCGGCCAGCCGCATGGACTGGGCGGTGATGCGTCCGTCCTTGGCCACGTTGGTCTTGACGAAGGTCGGGCACAGCACCGTGACCGCGACTCCGCTGCCGCTCAGTTCGGCGGCCATGGTCTCCGACAGCGAAAGCACCGCGGCCTTGGAGGTGTTGTAGACGGCCATGGAGGGCGCGGCCGCGAAGGCGGCCGCCGAGGCGACGTTGACGATGCCGCCGCGGCCCGCCTCCCGCAGCATCGGGGTGAAGATCTCGCAGCCGTGCACCACGCCCCAGAGATTGGTGCCCAGCGCCCACTCCCAGTCGGCGAAACCGATGGCGCCCACGGGTTTACCGCCGATGCCGACACCCGCGTTGTTGATCACCAGAGAGACCGGCTTGTCGAAAACCGATTCGGCGAAGCGAGCCAGCACCTCCACATCCGCGCGCTGGGACACATCGCAGCGGAAGGCGTGCGCGGCGCCGGGATGGGTGCGCTCGATGATCGCGACGGTCTGCTCGGCGCGCGCCTGGTCGATATCGGCGCAGATCACCTGACCGCCGCGGGCGGCGAGCTCGACCGCGAAGGCGCGGCCGATGCCGCTGCCCGCGCCCGTCACCACAGCCCGCGCCCCGTGGCTGCGGCGCGATCGAAAGCTCAGCGAGACAAGTCTTTCCAACATCTCAGCTCACCTGTTCCACATCGGTGCGCGCGGCCCATGCCGCGCCGAGAAATTCCGCGGTCCTGCGCAGCGCCAGGTCGGCCTCCGGAACCAGCCGGGGCAGCGCCTGGAAGACGTGCACCTGGCCCGGCCAGATCTCCAGCTCGCAGACGCCGCCCGCGGCGCGCACCAGTTCGTGCAGCCGCCGCGCGTCCGCGCTGAGCATCTCGGCGCCACCGGCCTGGACCAGGATCGGCGGCAGTTCGATGCCAGCGGGCACAGTGAGCCGCAGCCGGGGCGCGTCGGCGGGGAGGCCGCGGGTGTACTGACGAGGCAGCCGGGCGGCGGCGCGCGCCGAGATGACCGGATCGCGTCTGCGCCGTTCCTGTCCGGCGGCGAGGCTCAAGGTGAGGTCGAGCAGCGGCGAGAACATCGCCACGGCGGCAGGCGGCGGCAGCGCGCGGGTCCCGTTCTGCACCAGCAGATCGAGCGCGAGGTGCCCGCCCGCCGAATCACAGGCGATGGCGAGGTCTTTCGCCTCGTAGCCGCGATGGAGCAGCCACCGGTAGCCCGCCGCCACATCGTCGGCCGCGGCGGGGAAGCGGTGCTCCGGCGCCAGCCGGTAATCGATGAGGAATACCGGGCGACCGGTCTCGCGGGAGAGCCGGGCGGCGAGCCCGCGGTGGGTGCGGGCAGAGCAGAGGACGTACCCGCTGCCGTGGATGTAGTAGATCGCGCGCCTGCCGAATTCGACGCCCGGTGCTCGCACCCATTCGCCGCGCACCGCGCCCGCGCGAACCGGGGCGACGCTGGTGCCTGCCGGTGGTGGTCCGGCCGCGGCCATGATCGCAGCGATGAGGTTGCGCGCGAACCAGATGCCCGGCGTGTTCAGGGGAATGGCGCAGTTCAGCGGCCGCAATCCGTACTCGGCGGCCGCGGCGGCAAGACCGGCACGCAGGGAGGGCGCGGCGGGAACGCCGGGGACCGAGGTCCTCGTTGACCTTGTCATGGGATCAAGGATCATCTGTGAATGTGCCATTTGTCAATGGCAGATTAGGGCGCTCTCGTCACGACGTCATCGCGAACGGCGGGGTGGCGATGCTCGTGCGCGCCGAATGCGGCGGTTTCGCCTCGACGGGGTCCTGTGCGCCGGGTGCGGACCCGTGGCCGGGTGTGGTGGAACTCGCCGGTCGGCTCGGTGCGGTCCCTGTCGCCGGGGCCCGTGCGGAGGTCAGTAGCCGCGCGCGGGATCGATCGGCGCGAGCAGTTCGCGCCCCTCGACGAACCGGACGACGTTCGCCTCGACATGGTCGGCGAACGCGGCGAAACGCAGCTGCGGCGGATTCGAATCGTGCGGCGTCACAATGGCATTCGGCAGCACCCAGAGCGGGTGCCCGTCCGGCAGCGGCTCCGGGTCGGTGACGTCGAGCCCGGCGCCGCCGATCGCGCCGACAGCGAGCGCCGCCACCAGCGCGTCCGTGTCGACCAGGCTGCCGCGGGCCACATTGATCACCCACGAGGAGGGCTTGAGCCGGGCCAGCACGTCGGCGCTGATCAGGTGCTGGGTGTCCGCGGTCGCGGGCGCGGCCACCACCACGTGATCGGTGCGCGGCCACACCCTGGACACCTGCTCGGCCGAGATCGTCTCGACCGTCGACGGAATGCCTGGACCGGTGACCGGTCGACCGGACCGGTTCACCGCGATGATGTGCGCGCCGAGCGGGACGAGCATCGGGATCAGCGCGCGGCCGATGCCGCCCGCGCCGACGATGGTGACGGTCTTACCGCGCAGGGTGCCGACGTGCGGGAAGAAGTCCTGCTGGCGCCAGCTGCCCGCGCGCAGCTGTTCGGGCAGGTAGCGCACCCCGGCGAGCAGCATCATCAGCGCGTGCTCGGCCACACTGGCGGCGAAAGCGCCTGCGGCGGAGGTGAACCGGACGTTCGGATGCCGGGCGATCAGACCCCCGGTGAACCAGTCCTCGACGCCCGCCGCGGGCAGCTGCACCCACTCGACGGAGTCGGGCAGCCGCTCCGGGAACTCCCCGGGCCCGCCCGCCCAGATCAACGCCCGCGCCTCGGCGAGGTCGCTCAGCGTCGCGCCGCCCTCGGTGACGGCCTTCTCCAGCAGCGTCGGCGCGGGTTGGGTGGGACCGATCGCGATCGGGACCGGCGTCTCGTTCACGACCGCGCCTCGCCGACGCTCGGCTCCGTCGCGCGCGAGGACACGCTGAGCCACTGGACCACTCGATGACGCTCGATCACGATCGCGGACCTCCTTCGCCGGCACCGACGGTCCGTGCTCGGACCGACTGCTCGCCACCGCGACGGTAGCACCACGCGTTAAGAATCCTCCTCCGGCGGATCCACCTCGAGGCGCTCCCGGTCTGCCCACTCCAGCAGCTCGTCGATGGCGAAGACGGCGTCATCGATTCCGGCGTGCAGGTCGCCGAGCTCGGCGTAACGGGACGGCACCGTCTTTATCGTGAAGTCGCGCGGATCGATATCGGGGATCTCGTCCCAGCGGACCGGAGTGGAGACGGTCGCCTCCGGTACGCCGCGCACCGAGTAGGCCGCGGCAATGGTGTGGTCGCGGGCGTTCTGGTTGTAGTCGACGAACAGCAGCTTCGGATCGCGGTCGCGTCGCCACCAGGTGGTCGTGACGTCGTCGGGGGCGCGGCGCTCCACCTCGTGCGCGAATGCCAGCGCGGCCCTGCGCACGTCGGCGAAACCCCACTCCGGTGCGATCCGCACGTACACGTGCAGTCCGTTGCCGCCCGAGGTCTTCGGCCAGCCGACGGCGCCGAGTTCGTCGAGCACCTCGTGCACCACGCCCGCGACGCGCTGCACCCGCGACCACGGGCAGTCCGGCATCGGGTCCAGGTCGATGCGCCACTCGTCGGGGCGTTCGGTGTCGGCGCGGCGGGAGTTCCACGGATGGAACTCGACCGTCGACATCTGGACGGCCCAGATCACGTCGGCCAGTTCCCGCACGCACAGCTCGTCGGCGTGACGGCCGTAGCGCGGGAAGAAGACGCGCACCGTCGGAATCCACTCCGGAGCACCCTGCGGCAGGCGCTTCTGGTGCACCTTGTCGCCGGCCAGGCCCTTGGGGAAGCGGTGCAGCATGCACGGACGGTCGCGCAGAGCGTTGACGATGCCGTCGCCGACGCTCAGGTAGTACTGCACGAGGTCGAGCTTGGTCGCGCCGGACTCGGGGAAGTACACCCGATCCGGGTTCGAGATGCGCACGGTGCGGTCACCGACGTCCAGCTCGACGGCCGATGCGGACTTGCTCGCCACGGTCCGAGCTTAACGGGCCAGGGCGCACGACGTCCGTCGAAAACGCGGGCCTCGCGGCGTCCGATCGGGCACGCCGCACTGGTTCCGCGCGGTGCACCGTTCTGGTATGCATGAAGGTATGAGTAAGGCGACGCGCATCACGGTGACGCTGGATCCGCAGGTCGCCGAATGGGCCAAGCAGGCCGCCGAACGCCAGAACCGCAGCCTTTCGTCGCTGATCAACGCGTCGCTGCGCTCCGCGCTCGTGCACGACAGTCTCACCAGCATCGCCGTCGACGACGCCGCCGACCTGGCCGCCGCCCACGACGAACTCGACCTCACCGAGTCCGCCGCCGCCGACGCCCGCCGCCGGTCCCGCGGTGCCGCATGAGGCGCGGCGAGATCTGGAGCTACGCACCGACTCTCAGCGACGGCACCCCCTTCCCCCGGCGCAGCACGGTGGTGCTCGTCTCCGACCCGGCCGTCATCACCTCGCCGTACCGCTGGCTGCACGTCGTCCCGGTGGTGGTGAGCGATCCCGGCCATGTGCTCGGCGTGTACACCGAACACGGCTGGGTGGACGCGCTGGAACTGCACCGGGCCTACCGGCCGTGGCTCACCGAGAAGCTGGGGAAGTTGACCGCCGCGGAGAGCGAGTCACTGGACGCGAGTCTGCGGGCGACGCTGAGTTTGTAGGCGACCCGGTCAGGTGACCGAGGCCAGCGCGAAGGGGAGGACAGCGGGTGCGCCCGCGCGGCGGAGGGCGTGGGCGGCGACCGTGAGGGTCCAGCCGGTGTCGGTGCGGGCGTCGACCAGGAGAATCGGGCCGTCGACGCCGGAGAGGTCGGGAACGTCCCACGAGTCGTAGAGGCCCGCGACGCGGTGCGCGGAGTTGGCCGCGGAGACCGGTGGCTGCCCGGGCCGGGTCGCGAGGGTGCCGAGATCGCGGAGCCTGCCGACCTCGGCGAGGCGGGCGGCGAGAGTGGCGGTCAGCACGGCGTGGCGATCGGACGCCAGGGCCATGACCGAGGTGGGGCGGGTGGACCAATCCCACTCGCGCAAGACCACGATGCAGGCGTCGAAGACGGCGTCGGGGACGGGATCGTCGGGAGCGTCCAGCAGGGCGCGCAGGCGTTGACCCCAGCCGAGATCGGTGAGCCTGCCGAGCACTCGGCCGGTCTCCGCGCCGTCACCGATCTTGCCCGACAACGGGATACCGAGCTTGGCCATGCCGGTCGGCCACTGTTTGCGCGGCGCGAGGTCCAGGCCGGGGCGGTCCAAGCGGGCGCGGGTGGCCGCGACGGCATCGGCGTCGACCGTGGCGTCGGGGCGCGACCCGGTGCAGTTGTCGCAGCGAGCGCAGCCAGGCGTTTGTGCGTCCAGTGCGGGCAGGCCAGGGTCGTCGAGCTGGCGGCGCAGGAAGTTCATCCGGCAGCCGGTGGTCGACTGGTAGTCCAGCATCGCTTGCTGTTCGACGTCGCGGGCCGCGGCCAGACGTTCGTAGCGCTCGGTGTCGTAGGCCCACGGCTCGCCGGTGCTGATCCAGCCGCCGCGCACCCGGCGCACCGCGCCGTCCACGTCCAGCACCTTGAGCACCATCTCCAGCCGGGAACGGTTCAAGTCCACCAGCGGCTCCAGCGCCGCGGTGGACAGCGGACGGTCCAGGTCGAGGGCGTCCAGCACGGTGCGCACGATGTGCTCGCGCGGGAAGGCCACCGAGGCGAAGTAGCTCCAGATCCGGGTGTCCTCCGGGCCGGGCAGCAGCACCACCTCGGCGCGCTCGGTGCCGCGACCCGCGCGGCCCACCTGCTGGTAGTAGGCGATGGGTGAGGAGGGCGCGCCGACGTGCACGACGAAACCGAGATCGGGTTTGTCGAAGCCCATGCCGAGCGCGGAGGTCGCGATGAGCGCCTTGACCTCGTTGCGCAGCAGCGCCGATTCCAGCGCCTCGCGTTCGGCCGGGTCGGTCTGCCCGGTGTAGGCCGCGACGGTGTGGCCGTGCGAGTTCAGCACGTCGGCCAGGTCGTGGGCGGCCGCGACGGTCAGCGTGTAGACGATGCCGGAGCCGGGCAGCCGGTGCAGGTGGCCGCTCAGCCAGGCCGTGCGCTCGACCGCGTCCTCCAGGCGCACCACCGACATGTGCAGCGACTCCCGGTCGAGCGTGCCGCGCAGCACCAGGGTGTCGGTGCCGATCTGGGTCGCGACATCGGTGACCACGCGGTCGTTGGCGGTCGCGGTGGTGGCCAGCACCGGCACGTCCGAGCCGAGATCGGCGATCAGGGTGCGGATGCGACGGTAGTCGGGCCGGAAATCGTGGCCCCAGTCGGACACGCAGTGCGCTTCGTCGATGACCACGAGGCCCGCGTCGGCGGCCAGCTTCGGCAGGACCTGATCGCGGAAGTCCGGATTGTTCAGCCGCTCCGGGCTGACCAGCAGGACGTCGATCTCGCCACCGGCGACCCGATCGTGGATCTCGTCCCACTCGGTGACATTGCCCGAGTTGATGGTCGCCGCGATCACTCCGGCGCGCTCGGCCGCCGCCACCTGATTGCGCATGAGCGCGAGCAGCGGCGACACGATCACCGTCGGGCCCCGGCCTTCGGCGCGCAGCAGCTTCGCCGCGATGAAATAGACGGCCGACTTGCCCCACCCAGTGCGCTGCACGACCAGGGCGCGCTGCCGCCGCACCACCAGCGCCTCGATCGCGGTCCACTGATCCTCCCGTAGCCGCGCGCCCGCCCCCGCCAGCTCGCGCAGCAGCCCTTCGGCCCGCTCCCGCAGGTCGGAAGCGGTGCCGTCGATCGCGAAACTCTCCTCGGCCGTGGTCACGCGCTCCATGGTGCCCCATCCCACTGACACCTTCCGCCGCCCGCCCCCGCGTCGACGCGCCGAGCAGATTCCCACGAAGTCCCGATCCGCCACCGAACCGGCGGCTTCGCGAGATCATCGTGGTACCCCGTGGTCGCGCGAGAGCACCGCCGCGGGGCGACGATGAACAGCGATGGCGGGATCGCAGGAGGCGAACGATGTCGTACCAGTACCAGCCGCCCCCGAACTGGACCCCGCCCGGCGCGCAGTTCCGCACCAGTGGGAACGCAGGACGCACGCTCGTCGCGGTGCTGACGGGATTGGTGGTGACGCCGATCGGGATCGCGTTGGCCGCGCACGGCGCCGCCGATACCCGACAGTGGGTGATCCTCGGCGACACCGCCGACCGCCTCGGCTCGACCTTCCAAATCATCGGCGGCGCAGCGCTTCTGCTCTTGGTCGCCGCCCTGGCGGCCTACTCGCCCGTGGGAACGGTCCTGGCCGGTCTGGTATGGGGTGTGTTCCCCGGCATCGTCTACTTCCTGTTCCCGGACGACACTTTCCGTCTCATCGACGGGCTGCCGCTACTGTCCGCGGAGACGCGCCTGGCTGTGCACGCCTGGGTGATCAACGGCAGCATCTTCCTAGCCGGTGTGCTGCTCGTCGGTGCGGGTATCGCGGGCACGTTGCGCCGCCGCTGAATTCGGCGCGCGATGGGCTCGCGGCGACGGTGTGCGCTTCGCTTGGCGCTGCCGCGCTGGGCGAGTCGCAGGTGTCGCGGAGCCATCCGCGACACCTGCGCACGTCTGATGACCCGAATGTGCGTTCCGGGGTAATCGCATTCCGTGAGCGCGGTGACGACGTGCCCGGCGTCACCGATGTCCGAGGATCGCGGCCAGTAGACCGCCGGTGTAATCGGGTCCGAGGGTGCTCAGCGCGGCAGGTGTGGTCGGGGTCGACACCGTCTGGATGTCGCAACCGGTCGGCGGGAAGCCCGCATCGGCGGCTCGGTCCTTCAGCCAAGCGAAAGCGGCGGGCGCGCCGAGACCCCATTCGAAGGTGTGCGCGGAGATCACGGAGGCGATGACATCGCGCCGGTAGGTCACGGAAGTGCCTGCGGCGCAATATCCGTCGACGAACTGATCGGCGGACGCGATGGTGCTCAATTCGTCGTCGACGGCGTTGTAGACATACAGCGGCGCGGTGGGGGCGGTATCGCCCAGAGCTCGTTCCGCGAGCACGCGCTGGGTGAGTGGCGCGCTCATGACCTGCTGCAACGGCTCGGTCAAGAGGCTGTCGAAGTCACGGAACGCGAAGCTGACCAGGTTCTGCGGTGTGCAGCTCGCCGCCGCTCCCGCGAGCAGCTGCTGGCCTTCCTCGGTGACGATGCGATCGAGGAGCTCCGCGAATTCGGGAGAGTCCTGCCGCAATGCTGCCACGCCGACCGCGACCAAACCGGCTACCGGAGAACCGTTTCCATTCATGATCGCGGCGGCGAAATCCGGAACCGGCGCACCGATGGCCATCCCCGCGACGTTCAGTTCCGGTGCGTACGTCGGCTGCACCTGCGCGGCCCACGTCGTGGCGATTCCGCCGCCGGAGTACCCCCAGAACAGTGCGGGCGTCTCCGCCCCGATCGGACCGAGCGCGGCGAGGTTCTGCGCGGCTCGAACCCCATCGAGCGCAACGTATCCCGGTTCCCGCGGCGTCAGGAACCGATTCTCGACGCCACCGAGGTCAGGCACCGACACCGCCCACCCCTGGGCCAGGCCCGCCGCGATCATCGCGGTTTCGCTGGCTGTCGTGGACAGCGTGATCGGACCACCGCTACCCCCGAACTCGAACCACGGCGCGCCGGTCCGCAGTACGTGCGAGGGCATGCAATTCGGCGCGATCGCGTCGATCATGCTGTCGTACGACAGGATCGCGGTCGCGGGCCTGCCGTGATCCGCCATCAGGATCGTGGTCACCGCGGCGTACGGAGCACCGTTGGCATCCGTTGTCCGATACAGCAACTGCCACGCGCGAATCCGCATGGGAATCAGCTGGAGCGCGGCCGGCGTAATCGGCCGAGACCGCAGGATCGTGCCCGGCTCGGTCGACTCGTAACCGGCCGGAGGCAGATAGAACGCATCGCTGGTGGTCGGAATCGCCACCGCGGGTGAGGCAACCGCGACCAGAACCGCACAGGCCAGGGAGACAGTGAGGACGAGCGCCCCCACCCGCCTCCGCCACTTCCGCACCGGATCGGCCCGCCTCGCCCCCGGCTGTCCCGTCGACGCTGTCTGCATGTGCAGACTATAGAACGCGTTCTAGTTCCTGTTCGCGTTATCGCGCGACGGACACCTTTGCGCCGTCACCTGGCCTCGGCTCTGACTGCCTCATCGGCTGACATCGCTTCCTGGCTGTCTGTACCGAGCCGCCCGAGCGACCCCGGCGGACAACCTAGACGACATGCGCGATGCGACACGGCCGCAGAGTCAGCCTCGGCTATCGACCACATTCCTCACAGATATCTCCAGTCGGTATTCACAAATCTCCGGTCAGCGCGGAGTATCTGCTGAATGCCTCGATGCTGTCGGGGACGAACGGCCGCTGCCGCATATCATTCCGCAACTTCGACTTCGGCACCCAGTCGTACCAGGCGATCTCGGATGGATCCGGAAGAACATCTTGGTCGACGACAGTCTCGTGCAGCCCCAGCCAATACGGCGCGATCGCACCGTGACACAGAAACTTGAACAGAAACCGCGGTCGACACCGCACCCCGAGCTCTTCGGCTAGCTCGCGGCTGGCCGCGTCCCGGTATGACTCGCCCACGGCCACTGCGCCACCGATCAACCAGTTGTAATGCGCAGGGAACAGCGGATCGGTCTCCGGTCGCCGATGAACGAGGATTCGACTTGTGCTGTCCCGACACACAATCGTCGCTACCCGATGCAACCATCGCTCTTGGATCGCTCTGTCCCGGTCGACAATACAGAGAATCCGATCGTGCTCGTCGACCCGTTCCACCAGTTCACCCACGAAGCCCACGATGCCAGCAAAGCCACCTCAGGAGTGTCATGATGTGAGGGTGGTCGTCTAGCTGGGATGCGAGGGCTACCACGGGCTTGGGATGCGCCTGCGCTGCGATAATGATCCTGGGACCAGCGGCCGGGCCCGGAATGTCCCAGCGACCTGGCGCGTAGAGCTGTCCCTGGTGTACGCCCACCGTTCGTGGCCCATCATGGCGGATATGGACAGTGGAACGTCGGCGCAATTGGTTGTCCTGCGTGGAAACTCGGGGTCGGGTAAGTCCACCGTCGCCCGGCAGGTCCAGCATCGCTTCCTGAAAGGACGGTGCGCTGTGGTCGCCCAAGATATTGTCCGCCGCACTATTCTTCGCGAACACGACGAATCCGGTGCTTTCAGCGTGGCACTGATCGAGACGATCGTCGCGTCGTGTCTGGACCGCGGCATGGTCGTGGTAGTCGAAGGCATTCTGGATGCCGACCACTACGGGGCGATGCTCGAGCGGCTGAGGCGTCGCCCAGAGCGAGCTCTGTTCTACGCGTGGGATCTGTCGTTCGAGGAGACCGTACGACGCCACCAGATGCGACCGGAGGCGGCGGAATTCACTGTCGACAATATGCGTTCGTGGTACCACGGCTGGCAACCGTTGCCGTTCGCCGACGAGACACGTATCGACGCGACCTGGAGTCTGGATGCTGCCGTCGAGCGCATCTGTTCAGATCTGTCCAAGCAGGCGCAGTGAGATACCACGCCGGGCTATCCTCAGGCTACGCAAGGGCCGTCGCCAGCCGACGGCCCTGCCGGACCTCCCCGGCTGCGTACCCAGCCGGACCGCGAGGGTCCGGCCGGGTCGGAGGTCAGCCCTTCACGCAGAGGACCTGGCGCAGCGTCGCCACCACGTCGACCAGGTCGCGCTGGGCGGCGATGACTTCGTCGATGTCCTTGTAGGCGGCCGGGATCTCGTCCACCACGCCGGCGTCCTTGCGGGACTCGACGCCCTCGGTCTGGGCGATCAGGTCGGCGACGGTGAACTGCCGCTTGGCGGCGTTGCGGCTCATTCGCCGTCCCGCGCCGTGCGCGGCGGACTGGAAGGAGTCGGGATTTCCCTTGCCTCGCACGACATACGAGCGCGTACCCATCGAGCCAGGGATCAGCGCCAGATCACCCTCGCCCGCGCGGACGGCGCCCTTGCGAGTGACGAGCATCGGCATGCCGTCGATGATCTCCTCCGCCACATAGTTGTGGTGGCAGGAGATCGGCGTCTCGAAACGCACGTCGCGACCGGCGAATTCGTCACGCACCGCACGGCAGACCAGCGCCAGCATCACCGCGCGGTTGCGCGCGGCGTACTCCTGTGCCCAGGTCAGGTCGTGCCGGTAGGCGTCCATTTCCGGTGTGCCGGAGAGGAATACGGCCAGATCCCGGTCCGGTAGGTCCACGTTGTGCGGCAGCGAACGGGCGACGGTCATATGCCGTTCGGCGAGTTCCTTGCCGATGTTGCGGCTACCGGAATGCAGCAGGATCCACACCGTGTCGTCCTGGTCCAGGCAGACTTCGATGAAGTGATTGCCGCCGCCCAAGGTGCCCATCTGCTTGTGCGCCTTGGACTCTCGCGCGCCGACACCCTTGTCGAGCGTGGTGAACGAACCCCAGAACCGGTCCCAGCCCGACCGCAACGTGGCGGTGCCCACGCCGAATGCCGAGGCCTCGGCGCCGACCTTGCCGATGTTGACCGGGTCGTCGTGCGCGTGGAAGCCCACCGGCACGGCGGCCTCGATCCGCGACCGCAGCGAATGCAGGTTGTCGGGCAGGTCGGCGGCCGTCAGATTCGTCCGGACGCTCTCCATACCGCACCCGATGTCCACGCCGACGGCCGCGGGCGCCACCGCGTTCTTCATCGCGATGACCGACCCGACCGTCGCCCCTTTGCCCAGGTGCACGTCCGGCATCACGCGCAGCCCGTGCACCCACTGGAGTTGCGCGATGTTTCGCAGCTGCCGCAGCGCGGCAGGCTCGATATCGTGCTCGTTGGCCCACATCAGCGTCTGCGCCCTGGTGCCGCGCAGCTCGACGGGAAACATCGGTCTACCTTCTTTCTTTCTCTTCGGATAGTTCCACCGTAAAGACTGGTTGACCGCTGCGCACTCGATTAAAACGCGCCGCGACCGGGCTTCGTCGCACCGCACAGCGCCGCGTGGCAGGCCCGTTCCGGCGCCCCCGCCGGGCCCGTCTCGACGCGACTCGCCGTCCCCGATTCGGCGCCCGACGTGCCTCGAGGATTTCCGCGTCGCGGCGATCGCGCTCTACCGCGGTGTGGGCTTCCGCGAGGTGCCGGAGAACGGGTAGTCCCTCGCGGCATTGCCGTGGGCGAGGGTGGAGACGAGGTTGTCGGCGTCGGCGGGGGTGATGACGTCGTCGGCCAGCCATTCGTCGAGCAGCTTGCCGAGGGCGTCGCGCCACAGCACGGCTCCGAGGTAGTGCAGTTCGGGGAGGCCGTAGCCGTCGGAGGAGTAGAGCACCGAGCGGAACGGCGCGAGCTCGAGCGCTTCGGCCAGCAGCGTGCGTGCGCCGCGGCCGACGTGCGGAATGGCGAGCCCGAGATCCATCCGGACGTGCTCGAAGACGTGCGTGAGGTAGGCGGCGTTGCGGTGGAACGGCCAGCAGTGCAACAGCACGACCGTGAGTCCCGTGGGCGCGGTCGCGCGCAGGAAGTCGGTGAGCAGCAGCGGGTCGGCGTGCTGGAGGCGCAGGTCGGGGTCGCCGAAGCCGGTGTGGATCTGTAGCGGCAGGCCGAGTTCCGCGCCGATCCGCGCGCCGAGTCCGACGAGCCAGCCGAGTGTGGCCGGATCGCTGAGCCGGTGTTCGGGCGCGAGCGTCGGCGGCGGCGTGGTGGTCAGCGGGAAGTCCAAGCCGGTCCGGTACGCCGCGACCGTCTTGAGCCCGGCCGCGCCCGCGGCCCGTTCGCGCACCGCGGCCTCGATGCGGTCGAAGGCCTTCGCGGTGCCGCCCACCTCGGCGACGACCTGTTCGGCGACCTGTTCGAGCCGCACGATCTCACCGATCTCCCCACCGGCCAGTTCGCCGAACTCGGCCAGGTCGGTGAGCCCGTCGGGCAGGCCGGTGTCGACGAGCCAGCGCGCCGTGCCCGCCGCGCCGAGCAGCCGCGCGGTCACCTCGCGCCAGCCGAGATCGGCGCGGCGCGCCAGGTAGGCGTCCGCCCCGGTGTGCGGCGGCAGGTCGAGTACGGGGGCGCACCAGCGCCGGACGGCGAGCCCGAGGGCCGAGTCGAACGAACCGCGCGGTCCCTCGCCGAGCAGTGCCTCGAAGCCGGGACGGTCCAGATCGGCCGCCCTGACGCCGTGGCAGTGGTGATCGGTGAGAGTGACGGCGTCGGTGAGCGTCATCAGAACCGCCAGAGCGTGAACGCGACGAGCTCTTCGGGTCTGGCGCCGCGGTAGCGCTCGGCCTCGGCCCGCCGCACGGTGAGCAGCGAGTCGTGTAGTTCGGGCCCCATGGCCTCGGCCAGCACTGTGGACGCGGCCAGGTGCGCGGCCGCCTCCGCTGGATCGGCAGGCAGTCTGCGGACTTGAAAGCGGCGTGCGAAAGTCGCTGGGTCACCGGTGATTTCGTTGGGCAGGATCAGGCCCTCCGCAATGCCCGCGAGTCCGGCGGCGATCACCGCACCGACGATGAGATACGGATTGCCCGTCCCGTCGAAGCATTTGACCTCCGCATTGGCGGCCCAGCGCTCGGTGCCTTGCACACCCGTGACGAAACGAAGTGCCGCCTCACGTGTTTCGCGTCCCCAGCACTGCCAGATCCCCGCCCACCGGGAGGGTTGCAGCCGCAGGAAGCTGGCCGGATTCCCGGCGCCGATCGCGACCAGTGCGGGCAGTTCCCGCAGCACGCCTGCGAGGAACGCCGCGCCCGCCTCCTTCATGCCGTAGGGACCGGGCCCTTCGGCGAACAGCGAACCGTTTTCGTCGTGCGCCGAAAGATGCAGGTGCGCACCGGAACCCGCGCCGCCGGGAGCGAGGCAGGGTGCGAACGTCGCGCGCCAGCCGTACTTCCCGCTGAGCTGCCGGATGGTGTGCCGCAGCAGCACCGCCGCGTCGGCCGCGGCGACCGGATCGCTGGGCGCGATGGAGATCTCCAGCTGCGACACGGCGTATTCCGGGTGAAACTGCTCGACCCTGAGGCCCTGCCGAATCAGCAGGCTCACCAATTCGCGCGCGTACTCGGCTACTTGCCCGAGCCGGATGATGCCGTAGCCCGGGCCGTGGATGGCGGGGGTGAAACCGATCGGATCCTCGGCTCGGCCCAGCGCCCACTCGGTCTCGAAGGCCATCGACAGCCGCACTCCCGCCCGCCGCGCCGCTTCCACCTGCCGCGTCGCGAAACCGCGCTGGCAGGCCGCGAACCGTGTGCCGTCCTGGGTGTACTTGTCGGCGGGCGCCCAGGCCCAGCCGGGCTGACCGGCGAGTTCGGTGAGCGCGGCGAGATCGGGCACGAGCCGCAGGTCCCCGTCGGGTCCGCCGAGATAGCGGCCCACCGTCATCAGATCGTCGAATCCGAAGGTCTCGAAACACGGCGAGACGCCGACGCCGAAGCGCGCCGCATGCGCCAGACGCGCGGCGGGGACCGTCTTCACCCGCGTGATGCCCGCGTTGTCCACGAAGGACAGCGCGATCATCTCGGCGTCGATGTGATCGATCGGCGCCGCCGCGTCCCCGTCGGCCGGAATGCGCTCGGGCATGGTGGGCATGAATCCCAACGATAGGCGCTGCGCGGCGCGGTCGCGGGACAACGCGGGGTGGACGCGCCGGGCCCCGATCGAGCTGCCCGTAGTGGTCCGCTGGGCGGCCCGGAGCGGCGGGAAGGTCCGGCTAGTTCGCGTGCTCGCGCAGTAGGGCCTCGATCCGCTCGCGGTCCGGGATCGCACTGCTGGCGCCGAGCCTGGTGGTGGCGAGAGCGCCTGCGGCGCACGCCCATTCGAGTGCGGCGCGCGGTCCGCGATGCCACGCCGCGGCCAGCGCGCCGGTGAAGGCGTCGCCCGCGCCGGTGGTGTCGACGACGTCCACCGGGACGCCGGGAACCGACAGTTCCGCACCGTCCGGACCGCGATAGGTCGCACCGGCTGCTCCCTGGGTGACCACCAGGTGCCGGACCGCGTGCAGCGCCGCGCCCAGCTGGGCCGCCTCGCCCGAATTCACCACGGCCACATCGACTTCCTCCCACAGCTCGGACGGAAGACGTTGCGCGGGAGATGGATTGAGCATCACGATGGTGCCCTTCGCGCGCGCGTGCCGCGCCGCGGCGGCGACGGTCGGCACTGGAATCTCCAACTGGCACAGCAGGACATCGGACGCGCCGATCAGCGCGAGGTCGTCGGCCGTCAGCTCGGTCAGCGCCGCGTTCGCCCCGCTCACCACGACGATGCTGTTCTCGCCTGTGCTGTCCACCACGATGGCGGCGATCCCGCTCGGGCCAGGCACCGTGCGCAGCCGGTCGGCGCCGACGCCCGACTCGGTGAGCACCCGGCGCAGGTCACCCGCGAAAACGTCCGATCCGACCGCGCCGAGGAACGCTACGGTGCCGCCCGCTCGTCGCGCCGCGATAGCCTGATTCGAGCCCTTGCCGCCGGGGACCATGGTGAACCCGCTGCCGAGCACCGTCTCCCCGGGCGCGGGCCGTCGCCGGGTGGTGGTGACCAGATCCATGTTGATACTGCCGAGCACGGCGATGACGGGGGCGTCAGCGGTCATACCGCCGGACGGTAGTCCCCGGTCGCTCCGCACGCACGCATCCGAACGCCCCGGCCGCGCGCCGGGCTGCTCGTGCACGTGGAAAGCACCGCCGACCCGGTGCGTAGGCTGTTAGCCATGACGGTAGGAACGACGACCGAGCTGGATGTCCGCGAGGCGGTACACGACGCCGCGCGAAAGGCCCGCGTCGCGTCCAGGGCGCTGGCCCAGCTGACCACCGCGCAGAAGAACGAGGCGCTGCACGCCGCGGCGGACGCGCTGCTCGGCGCGGCCGACACCGTGCTTGCGGCCAACGACAAGGACATCGCGACCGCCGAGGCCGCGGGCACCGAGGCCTCGCTGCTCGATCGGCTGCGGCTCACCAAGGCGCGCATCGACGGCATCGCCTCCGGACTGCGCCAAGTCGCCGGTCTGCCGGACCCGGTCGGTGACGTGGTGCGTGGCTCGACGCTGCCCAACGGACTCGAGGTTCGTCAGGTGCGGGTACCGCTCGGTGTGGTCGGCATGGTCTACGAGGCGCGGCCGAACGTCACGGTCGACGCCTTCGGTCTCGCGCTGAAGTCGGGCAACGCCGCACTGCTTCGCGGCTCCTCCTCGGCCGCCGAGTCCAATGCCGCCTTGGTCGACGTCCTGCGCAAAGCCCTGACGGCGCAGGGCATCCCGGCCGACGCCGTGCAGCTGCTGCCCAGCCACGACCGCTCCAGCGTGACCCACCTGATCCAAGCGCGCGGCCTGGTCGACGTGGTGATCCCGCGCGGCGGCGCCGGGCTGATCAACGCGGTGGTGCGCGACGCCACCGTGCCGACCATCGAGACCGGCACCGGCAACTGCCACGTCTACGTGCACGCGGCCGCCGACTTGGAGATGGCCGAGCAGATCCTGATCAACGCCAAGACCCGCCGTCCGAGCGTCTGCAACGCGGCCGAGACGGTCCTCATCGACAAGGCCATCGCCGGCACCGCGCTGCCCAAGCTCACCGCGGCCTTGGAGCGGCACGGCGTCACCATCCACGGCGACCTGCCCGGTCAGGTGCCCGCCACCGACGCCGACTGGGGCGAGGAGTACCTCACCCTGGACATCGCGCTCAAGATCGTCGACGATCTGGACGCGGCCGTGGAGCACATCAACACCTGGGGCACCGGCCACACCGAGGCCATCGTCACCGCCGAGCTGGCGGCGGCGCGGGAGTTCACCGGCCGGGTCGATGCCGCGGCCGTCATGGTCAACGCGTCCACCGCGTTCACCGACGGCGAGCAGTTCGGTTTCGGCGCCGAGATCGGCATCTCGACCCAGAAGCTGCACGCGCGCGGCCCGATGGCGCTGCCGGAGCTCACGTCCACCAAGTGGATCGTCTGGGGCGACGGGCAGACCCGCCCGGCGTAGTCCGCCGCCGCGCGGGCGTTTTCGGAGGCGACAGCCTCCCGCTTTACGAAGGAAGGACTGACCAGTGGCCGATGCACCGCAAGAGCCGATCTTCACCTCGGTCGACGACGTGATCGAGCGGCTCGCCACCACCGGCTATCTGGCCGACAAGGCCACCGCCACCTCGGTGTTCCTCGCCGATCGGCTGGGCAAGCCGCTGCTCATCGAGGGCCCGGCCGGTGTCGGCAAGACCGAGCTGGCCCGCGCGGTCGCGCAGACCGCGGGCGCGGAACTGGTGCGCTTGCAGTGCTACGAGGGCGTCGACGAGGCCCGCGCGCTGTACGAGTGGAACCACGCCAAGCAGATCCTGCGCATCCAGGCCTCCAGCGAAAACGATTGGCAGGAAACGAAGGCCGACGTCTTCACCGAGGAGTTCCTGCTCTCCCGTCCGCTGCTCACCGCGATCCGCCGCACCGACCCGACGGTGCTGCTGATCGACGAGACCGACAAGGCCGACGTCGAGATCGAGGGCCTGCTGCTCGAGGTGCTCAGCGATTTCGCCGTCACCGTTCCGGAACTGGGCACGATCACCGCCAGCCGTAAGCCGTTCGTGGTGCTGACCTCCAACGCCACCAGGGAGCTGTCGGAAGCGCTCAAGCGCCGCTGCCTGTACCTGCACCTGGACTTCCCGCACGAGGAACTGGAGCGCCGCATCCTGGCCAGCCGGGTGCCCGAGCTGTCGGCCGCGGTGTCCGCCCAGCTGGTGCGCATCGTGCACGTGCTGCGCGGCATGCAGTTGAAGAAGCTGCCCTCGGTCGCCGAATCCATCGACTGGGGTCGCACCCTGCTGGCGCTCGGGTTGAAGGACCTGGACGACTCCACCGTGCGCGCCACCCTCGGCGTGGTGCTCAAGCATCAGAGCGATCACCAGCGCGCGCTGGCCGAGCTGAAGCTGGCCTGAGCCATGGTCACGGGATCGGGCCCGGCGGAGACGGTGTCGCTGGACGCCCCGCACGGGCTGCCCGGTCATCTCGTCGGCTTCGTCGAGGCGCTGCGGGCGCGCGGCATTCCGGTCGGTCCGTCGGAGACCGTCGACGCGGGCCGGGTGATGACGGTGCTGGATCTGCTGGACCGCGAGGTGCTGCGCGAGGGTCTGGCCTGCGCGCTGCTGCGCCGCACCACCCATCGCGCGACCTTCGACGGGCTGTTCGACCTGTGGTTCCCGGTGGCGGTGGGGCAGCGCGGCGTCGCCGCGGACGAGGTGGAGATTCCGCGTACGCCCGCCGGTGAGGTGGACATTCCCGCCTTGCGCGAAATGCTGGCCGAACTGCTCGCGATGGACGACCCGGGTCGGCAGCTCGACCAGCTGGTGGGTCAGCTGGTCGAGCAACTCGGCCAGTATCAGTCCGCGCGCGGGCCGTCGTTCTCGGCCTATCAGGCGCTCAAGGAGGTTCAGCCGCAGACGCTGCTCGCCAAGATCCTGGCCGGGCTGGCCGTCGGGCCGGACACCAGCGCGTTCGACGCCGAGGTCGCCCGCCGGGCGGCCCGGCAGCGCATCGACGGCTTCCGCACCGCCGTGGAGGCCGAGACGCGCAGGCGGGTGGCCGAACGCATCGGCCGCGAGCGGGTCGCGAGTTACGGCGTCGCGCGGCAGGCCGAGGACGTGGACTTCCTGCGCGCCTCCGAACGAGAGCTGGCCGAGTTGCGGCGCAGCACCCAGCGGCTGGCCAGGATCCTGGCGTCGCGTCTTGCCGTGCGGCGCAAGCACGCTCGCCGCGGCGAGATCGATCTGCGGCGTACGCTGCGCAAGTCCATGTCGACCGGCGGCGTGCCGATCGACCTGGTGAACCGCAAGCCGCATCCGGGGCGGCCGGAATTGGTTCTGCTGTGCGACGTCTCCGGATCCGTCGCCGGTTTCAGCAATTTCACCCTGCTGCTGGTGAGCGCGTTGCGCGAACAGTTCTCGCGGGTCCGGATTTTCGCGTTCGTCGACAACGCCGACGAGGTGACCCGGTTCTTCGACCCGAACACCCAGCTCGACGAGGCGATGACCAAGATCTTCACCGAGTCCGACGTCGTCGGCTTCGACGGGCATTCCGACTACGGCGGCGCGCTGACCGCGTTCGCCCGCGAATTCCCCGACGCCGTCACCAGCCGCAGCTCCTTGCTGATCCTTGGCGACGCCCGCACGAATTACCGTGACCCGCAGCTGGATACGTTGCGCGCGCTGGTCGGGGTCGCCAAGCACGCGCACTGGCTCAACCCGGAGCCGCGAACCCAGTGGGGCTCCGGCGATTCCGCCGCCGACCGCTACCGCGAGGTGATCGAGATGCACGAATGCCGTTCGGCCAGACAGCTGACCGACGTGGTCTCCCGGCTCCTGCCGATCTGAGATGGACGATGCGCAGCTGCTGGCCTACTGCCTCGCCAAACCGGGCGCCTGGCAGGACGAACCGTGGGAGGGCGATGTGGTCGCGAAGGTCGGCGACAAGATCTTCGCGTTCCTCGGCGGTGCTTCGGTCGGCCTGAAGTGCGGCCGAAACCGCGACGAGGCCGACGAACTCGTGCACATCTACCCGGACGACGTCACCGCCTCGGCCTACATCGGCCGATACGGATGGAACAGCATCCGGCTCGGCGGCGCGGTCCCTACCGACGAGCTGCGCGAGCTCGTCGACCAGTCCTACGACGCGATCGTGAGCAAGCTGCCGAAATCCAAACGCCCCACATAGTCCCGGACGCGCGACGCACGATCAGGATTCGTTAAGGATTTCTTTGGCGGCCCCGATCACGATCCCCCGCATGGGGAACGGAGCGCCGGAAGGCGTCGAGGCGGGGTGCGCCGGGCAGACCGGCGATGGGGAAGGGGATCAACGGGGCGAGGACGCCGAGCGGTTGGCCGAGCTGGCCGCGGCTCGGCTGCTCGACACCCCCGGCGAGGCGGAGGAGTATCTGCGCAAGGCGCTGGCGCTCGGTGCGGGCGCGCTGCCCGCCGAGACGCTCGCGCGGTGGCATTCGCAGCTGGTCATGGTGCTGGCGGGCCGCCCGGGGCGGGAGTTGGAGCTGGCGGAGACGGCACTGCACGCCGCTGCTCGCTGGGGTGGAGTGTCGGAGGCGGACGCGGTGCATCTGACCTTGGTCGCCGCCCGCGCACTCCATCGGGCCGGGCGGCACGCCGAGGCCGTCGAACTGTTCGAGCCACCGCTCGCGGCGGGCGCATCGCCTTATCCGGCGGCCGAAATGGCGGTGCTGCGTGGACAATTCGGCAAATCGCTGCGACTCACCGGTAAGTATCGCGAAGCGGGAGAGCAGTTTCTCGAAGGCGCACGGCTGGTCCGCGCCGATCGCGGACGTGTCGAGCTCCAGGCCGAGCTGGTCTGGTCGGCCGCCTCCGCGTTGGACGCGGGCGGCGCGGAGGATCAGGCGCGGCTTGCGTACCTGCGCGCCGCCCAGCTGTGGGGCGAACTCGGTCGCATCGGACCGCGCTCGCGGTGCCTGCGTTCGGCGGCTTGGCTGCGGTACTGGTCCGCGGACTCGGAGTCCGAACGGGCGGACGGGATCGCCGCGCTCGGCGAGGTGCTCGCCGACCTCGAGGCGCTGGCGCAGCGCGAACCCTCGGCCCAGGTGACCCTCGAACTCGAATACACGCGCAACCAGCTCGAGGACATGCGGGAACGCTGATGGCGTTCTTCAGCGGATGCTCAGCCTTTCTTTGGCGGTGTGCCGGACCGTAGCGACAGACACCGAGAACGCCTCGGTGCGTCGCGAATTCGGAGACCGGAATGAAGATCTACGCCGCCGCCACTGTCGTCGTGGTGGCGATGGCCGGGCTGCTGACCACCTGCGCGGCGGCCATCGAGCCGGACGCCGTGGCGGCTCCGCCGAGCGCCGTGGCGCACGCCGGGTTCTCGGAGCTCGTCACCGGGCCCGGATACGTCCTCGACGTCCCGCAGATCGTGGGCGGCGATCCCGCCGCGGCGGCGTTCAACGCGGGCATGCTCGCGGCGGCACGCTTCTGGATCGACCAGGTGGACGCGCGAACCACCCTCGCGCCCGGCCCCGGCCAGGCCACCTATCTCGGGCCGCGGGTGCTGAGCGGGCTGCTGTCGGTGTCGGTCGACACCGGCGACGCGACCGTCGTCCTGCGCACGAGTCACGTGACCGACGTGCGGACCGGCCGCACGCTCACCCTCGCCGACCTGTTCACCGACCTCCACCGCGGCCTGGACACCCTTGCCGCCCGGGCCGCCGGCCTCCTTCCGCCGCAGTCCGGCCTCTCGGCCAGCGCACTCGAGCCCGCCGAGTACAACTACCGCGTCTGGCTGGCGACCCCGGCGGGCATGCAGATCCACTTCGGCGCCCCGGCCGAGGACCTCACCGGCGACATCGTGGTCACCGTCCCGTGGTACCAGCTCGACGCGGACCTCGCGCCGGGAATGCGGGATGTGTTCGGCGGCTGAGCAATTCCTTCGCCACCGATTGTTTCGGACAGTTTCCGGCCGCCGTCGGTGTGCGGGGAATTGACTGATTGCCCGAACGAATTTCCGAGGGTTTCATGTCGCGAAAATAGCTGCGCCCGAGGAGAATCCATCGATTACTCTTTGCGCTACGACTGACGTCGCCGGGGAGATTCGCATGAATGGGGAAGACAACAGGTTTCATCGCGTCACTGTCGGCGGGAGCGTCGCGGGGCAGGTTGTCGTCGGCGAGAACAACGTCGTGATCAATGCGCAGGGGTCACAGGTTTTCGTCCGCGACGGTCCGCCGCCCGAGGTGCGGCGGCGGACCCGGCCGGTGGGAGTGCCGATTCCGCGTGCGCGCGGCGACATGATCGGCCGACTGCCCGAATTGCGGTTCGTCGCCGAGTCGCTGGATCGCGGTGTGCCGGTGGAAATCTCGGGACCGCCGGGGGTGGGGAAAACCACGTTGCTGCGCCGGTTCGCGGCGGATCGCGCCCGGGGCGGGCATTCCGTCGTCTATCTTTCGGCGGCCGGTCTCGCGGTCGAGGATCTGATCCAGTCGCTGTTCCAGGCCTGCTACGACGCTGTCGACTACCGGCCGGACCAGACGGTGTTGCGGCGGCTGATGGGATCGATCCGCGCGCTCATCGTGATCGATGACTTCGACGGTTCCGCCGCCGATCTGGACAGCGTGCTCGACATCGTGCCCGCGGGCGATCTGATCGTCGCGACGACGACGAGAACGCTGTGGGGACAAGGACGTTCGCTGGAACTCCAGGGCTTGCCCGAGCCGCAGGCCATGGCGCTGCTCGCGGGCGTGCTCGGCCGCGGTCTCGGCTACTCGGACGCGGCGAGGCGGCTGTCCCGTGCGGCGCGTGGACACCCACTCGCCCTGGTGCGCGCCGCCGCGTGGGTCGCGCACTCGGGCGCCGGCGAGCTCTTCGCCGACCCCGGCCTGCTGCAACGAGCGATGATCGCCGGACTCGCGGGGCATGTGCGCGACGCACTCGGCGTGCTGTGCGCGCTGGCGGGCGTGCCGGTGAAACCCGCGCTGCTCGGCATTCTGCTTCGCAGGCCGGACACGACGGCCGACCTCGCGGCGCTGGAACGCATCCACCTGGCCGAGCCCACCGCGGCGGGCTATCGCCTGACCGGCAACCCCACCGCGCTCACCGCCGACTGGCAGGGTCCACTGCCGGATCCCGCCGATTTCATTGCCCCGCTGCGTGATTGGGCCGTCCGTACGGCGACCGCCGCGGAGATCCTGGAACTGGACGCCGTGGTCGTCCGGGTGTTGCGGGCGGGCATGGTCCGCGGACGGCACGATTCGGTGCGCGAACTCGCCAGGGCCGTCTCGCCGGTCCTCGGCAGGGCCCTGCGCTGGGGATGCTGGAAGGAGGTGCTCGCGGTCGGCTTGCAGGCGGCGACCCAGGTGGGTCACGCCGCCGATCTCGCGTACTTCACCAGGGAAAGTCACGTGCGCGAGCAGGCGCTCGGGATGGCGGTCGGGGTGACCGTCGGCGTCGGGGCGGGCGCCACGGTCGTCGCGGCGCAGCAAGCCGGATCGCAGGCGGTGCAGAGCGCGCTGCGTTCGGTCGCGCTCGGTCATCCCGTCGCCACCGGCACGGTGGTCGCGGCGCTCGCGGCGGCCGCGACGGTCACCGGAGTCCGCCTCACCTCCGGCGAGGCGCCGCCCGCGGTCGGCCAAGCGCCGATCACGACGGTGCTGTCCACCGCGACGACCGGTCTGCTCCCGGTCACCACGACCCCGGAACAGACCAGCGGCCCGGCTCAGGCCCCGCCTCCGCCGCGGACGCAGCGGACAGATCCCGGACCGGGGGCCACCGACTGCGCTCCGCAGACCTACCTGGTCACCTTCGAGGCGGTGCCGGGCGGGGAACCTGTGACCCAGGCGGCGGGATTTCCCTGGCTGTCGTGCGACAACGAGGCGGCCGCCGCGCTCTCGGGCGACCCGGTCTTTCGAGCGACGCCCAACCCCTGCCCGCCCGTCGGAGTCAGCGGATGTATGTACGACTTCACCTTCAGCCCCACGGAGCCCGGCGACTATGCCGCCAAGCTGGTCATCCCGTCCGACTCGGGTGGCTCGGCCATCACCTTCGAACTGCGCGGCAGCGCGGTACTCCCACCGACGGGCACCACCCCGCCGACCGGCTCGTCCTCTTCCACCACTACTCCGCCGTCGACAACGACCACCACCACGACGACGACCCCGCCGTCGCCCACGGTGACCCTGCCGCCGTCGTCCAGCACGGTGGAGCCCCCGTCCATCCCCTTCCCCACGAACTGAGAGGACACCACCCGTGACCGAAGCATCCGGAGCCAACTACCACCTGAACGTCGGCGGCGACGTGCCGGGGCAGATCGCCGTCGGGCACCACAACACCGTCAGCCGGGTGGAGGCAGGCCGGGACTCGACCCAGAACGCCGGCGCCGATCTCACCGCGTTGCGCGCCGAGTTCGAGCGGCTGCGCGCCCAGCTGCCCGCCGAAGGGCCGCTGCGCGACCAGGCCGCCGAGCGTGTCGACGAGCTGGAGGAGGCGGTGACCGCGTCCGAGCCGGACCTGTCGACCATGGAGTACGTCCGCAACTGGTTCGCGCGGCGGCTGCCCGAGCTCGCCGGCGCGGTGACTGGGCTGATCGTCCATCCGGCCGTCGGCGCATTGGTCGCCGCGGCGGGCGGGGGACTGGCGGGCGAGTTCGTCCGCCGCTTCGGCTCGACGGACGGGGCCTGACCTGCGGGGTCGAAACCGGCGGTGACCGACTCGGCCTGCCGTCGGTGACCTTCCCGCTCCGGGACGGGCCATGCCGCCGAACTGGACGTTCGTCCCAGGACCGGGCGTCCGGGCGGCGGTTCGCGGCAGAGCATTAAGCTCGGCACTCATGCAAGAGAAAGGCCGGACCGGACGCAAGCTGGGGGTGATGGGCGGCACCTTCGACCCGATCCACCACGGGCACCTGGTCGCCGCCAGCGAAGTCGCCAACCGGTTCGACCTGGACGAAGTGATCTTCGTCCCCACCGGACAACCGTGGCAGAAAGCACACAAAAAGGTCAGTCCGGCCGAGGACAGGTACCTGATGACCGTCATCGCGACGGCCTCCAACCCGCGATTCTCGGTCAGCAGGGCCGACATCGACCGCGGCAAGGTCACCTACACGGTGGACACCCTGCGCGAGATGCACGCCCAGTATCCGGACGCCGAGCTGTACTTCATCACGGGAGCGGACGCACTGGCCAACATCCTGTCGTGGCAGGATTGGGCGGAACTGTTCGAACTGGCGAAGTTCGTCGGGGTGAGCCGTCCTGGCTACGAGCTGAACGCCGATCATCTCCAGGAACATCTGCGTGATCTTCCGGCCGATGCGGTGACCATGATCGAGATCCCGGCTCTGGCCATCTCGTCCAGCGAGTGCAGGCGACGCGCCGCCGAGAATCGGCCGGTGTGGTACCTCGTCCCCGACGGCGTGGTGCAGTACATATCGAAGCGGCACCTCTACGTGCCCGAACCAGCGGAAGGTAGCAGGCAGGCATGAGCGCATCTGTCGAGTCGGTCGAGATGGCGCAGGTCGCCGCGCGGGCGGCGGACGAGAAGCTGGCTTCCGACGTGGTCGTCCTCGACGTCTCCGAGCAACTGGTGATCACCGACTGCTTCGTGATCGCGTCCGCGCCGAACGAGCGCCAGGTGAACGCGATCGTCGACAACGTGGAGGAGCGGCTGCGGCAGGCCGGTCACAAGCCGGTCCGCAGGGAGGGCACCCGCGAGGGCCGCTGGGCGCTGCTGGACTACGTCGACGTCGTGGTGCACATCCAGCACAACGACGAGCGCAATTTCTATGCGCTGGAACGGCTGTGGAAGGACTGCCCGGTGGTTCCGGTGGCAGGCGTCGGTGATCCGCGCGCCGCGGAGGGTGCCGAGGGGAACGGCGCCGAGTGAGCAAGTATGCCAGTGTGCGCACCCTGATCCTGTTGCGGCACGGGCAGACCGAATGGAATGCCTCGGATCGTATGCAGGGCCAGATCGATACCGATCTCACCGATCTCGGCCGAAGACAAGCCAAAGAGGCGGCGCGCGAACTGGTCTCGCGCAACGCCATCGCGATCGTCTCCTCCGATCTGAAGCGCGCCCACGACACCGCGCTCGCGCTGGGGGAGCACACCACGGTGCCCGTCGTGCGTGACCCGCGCCTGCGAGAGACCCACCTCGGTGACTGGGAGGGGCTGACCCACCTCGAGGTGGACGCCGACTATCCCGGCGCGCGCGTGGCCTGGCGGCTGGACGCCACGTACCGGCCGCCCAACGGCGAAAGCAAGCTCGAGGTGGGTGCGCGCTCGCTTCCCGTCGTCCAGGAACTGTTCAGCGAGCGACAGGATTGGCCGGGCCGGACTATCATCCTGGTGGCGCACGGCGGGCTGATCGCCGCCCTGACGGCCGCGCTGCTCGACCTGCCGCCACAGAACTGGCCGATCCTCGGTGGATTGGCCAATACCAGCTGGGTGCAACTGAGCAGCCACGGTCCAGGCATCGAACAGCCCGGGTGGCGCCTCGATGTGTGGAACGCAGCGGCAAAGGTAGCTCCCGATGTCCTCTGAAGAACCGATCAGATCGGTGCCCGACGAACTGTTCCAGCAGGTGACCGCCCGGCCGGAACGCCAGCTTCCGGATGCGTTGTTCGGCGGTCCCGCGGCCAAGCCCGCCCCGTCGGGCAAGAACGCCGCGAAGGGCGACGAACCCCTGCGGACGGTGCCGGACGAGTTGTTCAAACAGGTGACGGCCAAGCCGGAACGGCACCTGCCGGATGCGTTGTTCGGCGGGCCGCCGGCGAAGCGGGACGTCGATTCGGTGGGGGAGCCGGGTGCGAGTTCCTCGTCCGATGTGGGCGTCGGTGACGGTTCTGGCGCGTCGGGTGGTGAGGTCGCGGATGAGTCGGATGCCGATGGGGTTGGTGCGGATGGTGATCCGAGTGTCGTAGCCGATGCCGCCGTGGTGCGTGCCGACGGCGAGGCAAGCGCCGTAGCCGATGCCGCCATGGTGGTCGACGCCGCGTCGGTGGCCGAAGGCGTCGCGGTGGACGATGGCGAGCCAGGTGCCGAAAACAGTGCCGGGGACGGCGCGCTGGGGGGCCTGACCGTGGACGCGGCGTCCGAAGAGTCGGCCGCGCGTGGGCAAGCGGGGATCGAGACGGCCTCGCAAATCGATGGCGCCGCTGGACAACTCGTGGCCCCGTCGGGCGACGGTGTCGCTCGAGCGAGCGTCGCGGATGTGGGCGACGTGGTCGAAGCGTCGGTTCCGGATAGTGATTCCGGAGCCGGAGCCGGAGCTGTGCGTGAGGGCGGCGAGGCTGTCGTCGGTGAGCTGCGGTCCGTTGGGGTCGAGGATGGCGCGAACGGTGCCGTGTTCGAATCAATCGAACCTTCGGCGGAAGAGGCTGCCGGAGAGGCCGACCCATCGCTCTCGACGCCCGAGGGCGGCGACGGTGCGGACTCCGTGCCGACCGGTGAACCCGAGCCCGTGGACCCTGCGTCGGTTCCCGGGGTGACGGCCGCATCGACCGCCCCCACCGCGGTATCGGTATCGGATTCAGTAGCCGCGTCTGCCTTCGTTTCGGCGCTGATTCCTTCCGCCGCACCGCTTTCGGCTGTGCCCAACGAGCATTCGGGCGAAGACCTTCCCGCCGAGCCCGCGGGCGAAGCTGCGAGTACGGTAACCGTGGGTGAGGTGGTGCCCGCACCCGAGGCGGCCCCGGCCAAGCGCCCGGTTCTCTTGGTGATGGCCGACTCGCTCTCCTATTTCGGTCCGAAGGGCGGTCTGCCCGCGGATGATCCGCGGATCTGGCCGAATCTCGTGGGCGCCGAACTGGATTGGGACGTGGAACTGGTCGGCCGGATCGGCTGGACCTGCCGCGACGCGTACTGGGCGCTGATCGGCGACCCTCGGGTGTGGGCCGCCGTACCCAACGCGAGCGCGGTGGTCTTCGCCGTCGGCGGCATGGACACCCTGCCGTCACCACTACCGACCGCGCTGCGCGAGCTCATCCGCTATGTGCGTCCGCCGGGGCTGCGCAGGCGCGTTCGCACGGTCTACAACTGGCTTCAGCCGAAGCTGTCGAAGCTGGGTCGCCCGGTCGCGCTGCCGCCGAAGGTGAGCGTCGACTACCTGGAGCAGTCCCGCGAGGCGCTGGCACAGCTGCGCCCGGATCTGCCGTTCGTCGCCGTACTGCCCTCGGTGCACAACTGCGAGGCGTACGGACGGGTGCACTCCGGGCGGCCGCGCGCGGTGAAGGCGCTGCAGGCCTGGTCGGAGCGCAGCGCGGTGCCGCTGGTGGATCTCGGTGAAGCGGTGCGGGAGAACATCTTCTCCGGCGACGCCAATCCGGATGGCATCCACTGGGGTTGGGCTGGGCACACCGCGGTAGCCAACGCGATGGTCAAGACCTTGCAGGAGGTTCGG
The DNA here is from genome assembly GCF_057708605.1 of Nocardia sp. bgisy118. NCBI lineage: Bacteria > Bacillati > Actinomycetota > Actinomycetes > Mycobacteriales > Nocardiaceae > Nocardia > Nocardia sp. bgisy118. Next base: position 84,139 of record NZ_JBYISM010000005.1, read on the forward strand.
TAGTTGGCCGTCGTGGTCGTCACCGATTCGTCCGCCAGCCTCCCCGCCGAACTCGTCGCCGAGCTGGATATCGCCGTCGTACCGCTGCACGTCCTCGTCGGCGACCGTGCCATCCGCGAGGGCGTGGAACCGATCGACATCGACTACGCCGCAGACACCGTGACCACCTCGGGAGCCTCGCCGGGCGAGCTGCGCGAGGTCTACGAGCGGGCGCTGGCGCGCAGCGGGGGAGACGGTGTTGTCGCGGTGCATCTTTCGCGTCAGCTGTCCGGCACCTGGGAGGCGGGCAGGCAAGCCGTGCGCGACATGGACGCCGCCGACCGGGTGCGGCTCGTCGATTCCCTCGGCGCGGGCCTGGCCACCGGACTCCCGACTCTGGCGGCCGCGCGGCGAGCGAAAGCCGGTGCGTCGCTGGACATCGTCTACGACACCGCGGTCGCGGCCGCCAGTCGTGCGCGCACCTTCTTCCTGGTCAACCGGACCGAGCAGCTGCGCAGGGGTGGACGGCTGAGCAGCGCGGCGGCGTTCTTCGGCAGCGAGCTGGTCACCAAACCGCTGCTGCAAATCGTGGAGGGCCGCCTCGAACTGCGCGAGAAGGCGCGCACCCGGTCCAAGGCGTACGCCAAACTCGTGGCCGCCGCGGTGGACGCCGCCGGAGAAGACGGCGCGGCAGTGGCAGTGCAGCACCTCGAGGCGGCCGAGGCGGCCGAAACCGTGGCCGGGCAACTGCGCGAACTGATTCCAGGGATCCGTGAACTCATCGTCGCGGAGTTCGGACCGGTGCTCGGTGTGCACCTCGGACTCGGCGCGGTCGGTGTGCTCGTGGTTCCCGGCGGCTGCGCGTGACGGACGAGCGATCACGATGAGCGCAACCGTGACGATCGCGCGCGATGCCGGATAACTTCGGGACAATGACGAGTTCGACGCCGCCGACACGTCCGCCGCTGACCGTGGTCGCGGTCGATTGGGCGCATCCCGACGCGGTGACCCTGCGCGAGGAGATGGCCGCCGAGGTCGGTCCCCGGTACGCCGACCTGGCCCGCACCGTGCGCGGCACTCGGAACGCGGTCGACGAGTCCACCGTGCACCGCACCTTCGTCGCCTATTCGGGTGGGCCGCCGGTCACGCGGCGATGCGTTGGAACGCGGGCGAAGACGCCGCCCGCGCCGAGGGGCTGCCCCGGCTGATCCTGCAAACCGGCCATCTGCAGCCGGAGGCCGTGCGGTTCTACGTCCGCAGCGGGTACCACCGCATTCCGATCTTCCCGCCCTACGAGGTGTTGCCGCTGTCGAATTGCTTCGCCAAGCAATTGAAGTGATGCCGTGCGGCCGTCGCGCCTGGATCTACGCGGGTCAGGGTTTCGCGGATGGGGTTGTCCACAGCGGAGCGGTTATCAACAGGTCTACGGAAATGCCTGGTCGCAGCGGGCTGTTCGGTCCGGTCGGCTGCGTACGGTCGCGGGCATGCGACGACATGACGAACGCGAGCGGATTCGACGGCAGCTCGGCGCGCTGACCGTCCGGGTAGGCGCGAGCAGGGCCGCGGGTGCAGGGACGACCCTGTCCTTCGGCGATCGCGCCCGGTCGGAGGATGTCGTTGTCGTGCGTTCCGGAGCGTCGCCGCCTGGTTCGGTGTTCGCGAGGGCGGCTAGGTCGGGCGAGACAGACATTGTCGATGTCGGCGTTCGGATGTCGAGTGCCGGTTCGGTGCGTGGCGGGCTCGCGGTGGAGGCGGGCGCGCGGCCTGTGTCGGACGAGGACGTGTCCGTGAGTTCCGTGGACAGCGCGCGGGCGTCGGTAGACGGGGATGTGGCTGTTGTCGCGGCGGGTGTCGAAGCGTCGCCGCGTGGTTCGGTGTTCGCGAGTCGGGCGGCTGGGTCGGGCGCGACCGAGACTGTGGATGTCGGCGTTCGGCGGTCGAATATCGGTTCGGTGCGTGGCGGCCTCGCGGTGAGGGCGGGCGCGCGGCCTGGGTCGGACGAGGACGTATCCGTGAGCTCCGTGGACAGCGCGCGGGCGTCGGCAGTCTGGGATGTGGCTGTTGTCGCGGCGGGTGTCGAAGCGTCGCCGCGTGGTTCGGTGTTCGCGAATCCGGTGGCTGGGTTGGGCGAGACCGACATTGTGGATGTCAGTGTCCAGCCGTCGAATGTCGATTCGGTGCATGGCGGGATGCCATTGCCCGCAGCGGTGGCGGGCTCGCACCAGATGGCGGACAGGGAAGCGCCCACGAGCTCCGATGGAAGCGTGTGGGCGTCGGTAGGCGGGGATTCCTCTGCGTCACATCGGGAGGAATGGCAGCGGATCCGAGGACGGTCTGAGAAGAATTCGGGGCGTTGGCATTTGGAACGCCTGCCGCCGCTGGAATCGGACGTGTTCGGGGAAGCGATGGCGGTCGATCACCCCGAATCTGGTGAAGCGGCGTCGCGAGTCGAGGAAGCACGGGTTCGAACCAAGAGTCGAGTGGCGGCCCCCGAGCGCGTTCGGTCGCGACCGACATCGAGTACGGCGGCGCCCGACCATCGTTCCGCGGCGTATTCCAGTGATGTCGTGGATTCCAGCGAGGTCGCGGACGACGAGGCGGCCGTCGGTCAGGTGAGTATGGCGGCGTCCGGCCGTCGTTCCGCGGCGTATTCCGGTCGTGTCGTGGATACCGGCGAGGTTGCGGACGACGAGGCGGCGGTCGGTCAGGTGAGTACGCCACGTTGGTTGGACGAACCCCCGCGCGGTCCGGGCTGGTGGGAGCGCTTCGTCCCGGAGCGCTTTCACGGTGCGCGTATCGATCCCGGCCGCCGCGGCGTGCTGGCGTTGGCGGTGGTCGGATTGGCCGCCGTGCTCGTGGCGACGGTCGTGGTTTTCCGTGAGCGCCCGGTGGCGCACGCGGTGCCACCGTTGCCCGCGGTGCATACCAGCACGACTCCGCTCGGCTCACGTCCGAACCGTTCTCCGGCGCAGCCGGTTCCAGCCACAACGGGGGCGATGCCCGCGGCGGGGACCGCCGAGCTGGTCGTCAGTGTTGTCGGACTGGTCCACCGCGGCGGATTGGTGCGGCTGCCCGAGGGCGCTCGGGTGGCGGATGCGCTCGCGGCGGCGGGCGGCGCCCGCGACGGCGCCGATCTGACCGGCATCAACCTCGCCCAGCGCGTGAAGGACGGTGACCAGATCCTCGTCGGACTCGCCGCTCCGTCGCCCGGGCCGACCCAACTCGGCAGCACCACGATCACCACGACCGGCCCGAGTGCGGCCTCCCGCCCGAGCGCCGGGTCGTCCGGCAAGGTCGATCTCAACAGGGCCACCGAGGCGGAGTTGGACGCCTTGCCCGGCGTCGGCCCGGTCACCGCGGGCGCAATCGTCGCGTGGCGCACGGCGAACGGCCGCTTCACCGCCCTCGAACAACTCGGCGAAGTAGACGGCATCGGCCCCGCGCGGCTGGCCCGCCTGCGCGATCTGGTGATGATATGACCACGTCCCTCGATGCGCGGGACCCGGAGGCAGCCGACGCCCTGCCGACTGTGGACGCGCGGCTGCTCCCCACCGCCCTGTGCTGCTGGGGAGTGACGATCGCCGCGCTGACCTCGGGCTGGTCGGTCGGGATCGCGGTCGCGCTCGGATTGCTGGTGACGGCAGCCGGATTGGCGGCGATGGTGCAGCGGGAACGTTTCGCGCGAGGGCGGGTCGTTCCGCTGACCCTGCTTCTCGGCGTCGCTGTCGCTGTGGTGGTTGGACTTTCGAGTGCTGGTACCGGTACCGATCTCACCGTGGCCGTGGCCGTGGCCGTGGCCGTGGCCGTGGCCGTGGCCGTGGCCGTGGCCGTGGTACTGGCGATGGCGGTCGGACCGGTGTCGCTGTCAGCCGTTCGCACGAAGCGTTTTGTGCGGTTGCCCGTGGCGTGCATGCTCTTGACTGCCGTGGTCCTCGGGGGCGGAGTCGTCGTCGTGGAAGTCGGTGCCGGGGTGACGGTAGTGGTGGCCGTGGTTGTCGCGGCAGCGGTAGCGGTGGCAGTCGGACCGGTGTCGATGTCAGCGTCGCGCCCGGAGCGTTTCGTGCAGCGTGCCATGGCATGCACCTTCTTGACCGCCGTGGTCTTTGGGGCCGGAGTCGCCGTCGTTGTAGGGGTCGGGGCCGGTGCGACGGTAGTGGTAGCCGTGGTGGCTGTAGCAGCAACGGCGGCGGTGGCTGTCGGATTGCGGTCGATGTCGCGTTACCGCACGAAGCGTTTCGTGCGATTGGCCGTGGCGTGCACGCTCTCGGCGGTCCTGGTCCTCGGAGTCGCCGTCGTCGCGGGAGTCGGGGCGGGGGTGACGGTAGCGGTGGCTGTAGTGGTCGTCGCGGCAATGGTGGTGATCGTGTCGGGGATACGAGGGAAGGGTGAGGTTTCCCAGGGGCGTCGGGCCGTGGCGTGGACGTTGCTCGCTGCTGCGCTGCTCGGGGCGGGTTTCGCGATGGCGGCGGCGTGGCGGGAACATCGCGTCGCGACGCATCCGATGCGCGAGGCGTACGGGTTGTCGTCACCCCGACGGACGACCCGAAGCCGATGCGGGCCAATGGTTTCGGTGGTGAACCGCGTTGGATCGTCCGGGCCGCGCTGCGCGAATATCACAGCGCCGAAGCGACGGTGCGGTCCGGCGGCCGGGTCGTGATCCTTGCGGCGGGCACGGAGTGGGGTGACCTGCTGCCCGGGCAGCCGATCGAATTCCGGGCGCAACCACAGCCGCCGAAGCATCGCGATCTGACGGTCGCCACGCTGCATGCCCTGGGGCCTCCGAAACCTGTTGCGGCACCGCCGTGGTGGCAGCGGGCGGCCGCGTCGGTGCGAGACGACTTCGCGGGCGCGGCGACCGCCGCATTGCCCCCGGATGCGGCGGGACTGATCCCGGCGTTGGTTCTCGGTGATACTTCCGGCCTGCCAGAACCCGTCCGCAAGGACTTCGAAACCGCGGGCTTGCAGCATCTTTGCGTAGTGAGTGGCGCGAACTTCACGATCCTGCTGTCGGTCGTCTTGTTCGTCGTGCGGGCGCTCTCGGTGGGTCCCCGCGTGGCGGCGACGGCCGCGGCGGGGGCGCTGCTCATGTTCGTGGTGGTGGCCCGGCCGGATCCGAGCGTGCTGCGGGCCGCCGCGATGGGTGCTGTCACGTTGCTCGCGCTGGTCACCGGCCGCCGCAAACAGGCGCTGCCCGCGTTGTGCGCGGCAGTGATCGGCCTGTTGCTGGTCTGGCCGGAACTCGCGGTGAACGCCGGATTCGCGCTGTCGGTGCTGGCGACCGCCGGACTGATCCTGCTCGCGCCCGGCTGGGCCGATTGGCTGCGGGCCCGCGGTTGGTGGCGGCTGCCCGCCGAGGTGGTCGCGGTCTCGGCCGCGGCCTTCACGGTCACCGTGCCGATCATGGTCGCCCTGACCGGCCGGGTCAGCGTCGTCGCCATCCTGGCGAATGTGCTTGTCGCACTGGTGATCGCGCCGATCACCGTCGTCGGCGCGCTCGGCGCTGCCTGCGCATCGGTGTGGTCGCCGCTCGCGGAGCTGATCCTGCGTTGCGCGGGCCCGCCGCTGTGGTGGTTGCTCGAGGTCGCCGAACGCACCGCGGCGCTGCCCGGCGCGACGATCACCGTGCCCGCCGGTTCGGTCGGTGGCCTGACCGCTGCCGCGCTCGTGATCGTGGTGGTGTGGGCGCTGCGTGCCGCCCTGGTACGCCGGCTCGCGACCGTCGCGGTGCTGGCCGCGGCCGCCGTCCTGCTGCCCGCCCGGCTCTGGCATCCCGGCTGGCCTCCGTCCGATTGGGTTCTCGCGGCCTGCGACATCGGCCAGGGCGACGGCCTGGCCCTCGCCACCGGCCCTGGCACCGCCATCGTCATCGACGTCGGCCCCGATCCGCGCACCATGCGCACCTGCCTGGACCGCCTCCGCATCCACCACATCGCCCTCCTCGCCCTGACCCACCCCCACGCCGACCACATCGGCGGCCTCACCGGCGCACTCCACGGCCGCACGGTCGCCGCCATCGCCACCGCCCCAGGGGAACTCAGCGAGGCGATATCTTCGGGACCGTCTGCCGCACCGGGCGGAGTCGATGCAGCGGTGCCTTCCAAACGTTCTGCCGCGTCGGGTGGAGCTGGCGAAGTGCTGCCTTCGGGGCATTGTGCCGCCCCGAGCGAACTCGAGGGCACGGTGCCTTCGGGGCCGTGCACCGCCCCGGGCGGAGTCGATGAAGTGGTGCCTTCGGCAAGTTGTTCCGCGCTGGGCGACGCTGGTGAAGCGGTGCCTTCGGGGCGTTGTGCCGCCCCGAGCGAACTCGAGGGCGCGGTGCCTTCGAGGCTTTGTTCTGCCGCGTCGGGCGGAGCTGGCGAAGTGCTGCCTTCGGGGCATTGTGCCGTCCTGGGCGGAATCGACGGCGCGGTGCCTTCGGGGCTTTGTACTGCCCCGCGTGGAGTCGATGAAGTGGTGCCTTCGGCAAGTTGTTCCGCGCTGGGCGACGCTCGTGAAGCAATGCCTTGGGGACGTTTCGCTGCCCTGGATGGAGTGGATGGAGCGGCGCTTTCGGGGCTTTGTGCCACGACTGGAGTGGATAGAGCGGCGCTTTCGGGGCTTTGTGCGGCCTCGAGCGAACTCGAGGGCGCGGTGCCCTCGAGGGCTTGTGCTGGCCCGAGCGAACCCGATGAAGCGATGTCTCCGGAACTTTCTGCTGCCCCGGAGGAGCTCGGCGAAACAATGCCTTCGGGACTTTCAGCCGTCCCATCCGACCTTGGTGGCCCGGGCATCGGCGGAGTCGGGTCGACAGCTGCATGCGGCGCGCCGACGGCCCATCCTGATGCGAGCGCGCACACCGAACACTCGACAGCACGGACAACAGGAGTTCGTGCGATTGATGCCGTCACGCCGGGCATCGGTGAGATCGCCCTGCCTGCGCGCCGACGCGTCACCGACGAACGTACGCCGCTCACCGGCGCGGCCCAAGTGGCGGAGATCGCTGGACGCACCGGCATTCCGCTGCTCGAACTGGCCAGCGGACACGTACTTCGTTTCGGCGCCGTGGAATTGACCGTTCTCGCGCCAGCCGGACCCGGTCCGGGCGGCCCACACCTCGCCGACGAACCGAACGACCGCTCCCTGGTCATCGTGGCCACCACCCCGGCCGGCCGAATCCTGTTCACCGGCGACATCGAATCCCCGGCCCAGCTGCGCCTGCTCCGCGAACCGGCAGCGCTGCGCGCCGACATCTTGAAGGTTCCACATCACGGATCACGGACCACGACAAGCGAATTCCTCGCCGCCGTGCGCCCTCGGCTGGCCATCATCAGCAGCGGCGCGGACAACACCTTCGGCCACCCGCATCCCAAAATCCTCACCGAGTTGCACACCCTCGGCACCACGATCGCTCGCACCGATCTGCACGGGGATGTGCTGATCGCCGGAGGCCCGTCCGACCTACGCATCCTCACCACGCGCTCCGGACCGAGCACATGAACGACCGAGATCGCTCAGCCCCGGAATCCGAAAGGAGCAGGCCAGCGATGAGGAGCATGCTCGCACCCGCCGTGCAGGTGGACACATGGACGTTCGTGCCACTGCCACCGGTTGTCGGCGCGGGCACAGCGCCGACACCTCGTGGTCCACCGAACCCTGACCGCCGCGTAAGCGTCCGCGACAACAGCAGCCGCGTGGCGGCAGACCCGCACCAGATCGGATTGCGGATCGGCCTGCGTCTAGTTGGCCTGCGCCCGGTCGGTGTGCGCTCCGGCCTGAACACGTGAACGGCCGAGATCGTTCAGCCGTGCTGGCGGCCGATCCGCGCCTGGTCGGCCTGCGCGGGTCGGCTTGCGCTCCGGCCGATCCACTCCTGGTCGGCCTGCGCGGGTCGGCTTGCGCCCCGGCCGATCCACTTCCCAGTCGGCCTCCCCCTGGTTGGGGCTGTGCAGGGTCGGCCTGCGCCCCAGTCGACACCGTCGCCGCCGCGACATGACGCACGCACCCGAGCGATCGCCGCGCTCCGCAGCTTCGACTACACGCACCTGCACCCATGTCGTCCCGAATTCGCGCACGATCAGCTGGTCACGGGTCGTCGGTGCGGGCGAACAACCCTGTCGGCGGGGGACCGTAGGATCGGGCGGGTGAGCGAACGGTCTGCGGCGGTGCATCTGGTCCTCGGCGAGGAAGAGCTGTTGATCGAGCGTGCGGTGGCGGGGATCACCGCGCAGGTCAGGGCGGTGGCGCCGGATGGGGACGCGGTGCCGGTGGACCGGCTGCGGGCGGGGGACGCGAGTACCGCGGAGCTGGCGGAACTGTTGAGTCCGTCTTTGTTCGCGGAGGATCGGGTGATCGTCCTGGAGTCGGCGGCCGAGGCGGGGAAGGAAGCCGTCGCGGTGATCACGGAGGCCGCGGGGGATCCGCCGGACGGCGTGGTGCTGGTGGTGCTGCATTCCGGCGGCGGGCGGGCCAAGGCGCTCGCGCCCGTGCTGCAGAAGTCGGGGGCGGTGGTGCACAACTGCGCCAAGCTGACCAAGGCGGCCGAGCGGACGGAGTTCGTGCGCGGCGAGTTCCGCGCCGCGGGGGTGCGGGTGGCGGCGGACGTCGTGCAGGTCGTGCTGGAGGCGGTCGGCTCGGATCTGCGTGAATTGGCCGCCGCCTGTTCGCAATTGGCGGCCGACACCGGTGGCAAGATCGATGTCGCCGCGGTGCGGCAGTACTACTCGGGGAAGGCGGAGGTGTCCGGGTTCGACGTGGCCGAGCTCGCCGTCGCGGGCGACCGGCCCGGCGCGATGGAGGCGCTGCGGTGGGCCAACGATCGCGGCGTCCCGCACGTGCTGCTGGCCGACGCGCTCGCCGATTCGGTGCACACCATCGCCAGGGTCGGTTCGGCGGGTCGCGGCGACCCGTTCAAGCTCGCCCAGCAGCTGGGCATGCCGCCGTGGAAGGTGAAGAAGGCGCAGGCCCAGGCGCGCGGCTGGACTCCGGCCACCATCGGCACCGCCATGCAGGTGGTCGCGACCTTGAACGCCGACGTGAAGGGCGGCGCGGCGGACTCCAGTTACGCCCTCGAACACGCTTTGACGAGCATTCTCGACCTGCACGGCGCGGGGTGACCCCAGACAGTATCGATTGCGGCAAATGATTGGTTACCCAATCCGTGTCAAACTGGATTGGGATGAACGAGCGACGAGCGCGGGCTCCCCGCATCGATGCTTCCGACCGCAACGGGCGGCGTCGGGCGTCCCGCGACGTGCTTCAGCTGCCCACACCACCCCGCGGCTTCGGTCGCACGGTGGCGAAGGTGATGGCGGGCGGCTTGTCGGCGCTCGTGCTGGCCGGCGCCGCGGTGGGCTGGGCCACCGAGAACGGCTTCGACGCCGGCTTCGGCCGTTCCCACGCGCTCGGCGACGACGCGCCGCGATCGCTGGGCGGCGCGATGAACATCCTCCTGATCGGCCTGGATACGCGAAAAGACCAGAACGGCAACGACCTTCCCCAGGAAATCCTCGATCAGCTCCACGCGGGCGACAGCGACCAGGGCGGCTACAACGCCAACACGCTGATCCTGGTGCACATCCCCGCCGACCTGAAGAAGATCACCGCGGTTTCCATCCCGCGTGACGACTACGTGGCCGTCTCCGGCATCCCGGGCTACACCCACATGAAGATCAAGGAGGCGTACGGCCTGAAGAAGGCGTTGGTGCAGGAACAAATGGAGGCGCGGGGCGAGACCGATCGCACGAAGCTGGAGCGGGCGGGCCGGGAGGCGGGCCGTGCCTCGATCGTGCAGGCGGTGCGCAATCTGACCGGCGTGCCGATCGACCGGTTCGCCGAGGTCACCCTCGCCGGTTTCTACGATCTGGCCAAGGCGCTCAACGGCGTCGACGTGTGCCTGCGCAAGCCGGTGCGCGATCTCGAATACTCCGGCGCCGACTTCCCGGCCGGTCGCCAGCGCCTCGATCCGGCCCAGGCGCTGGCCTTCGTCCGCCAGCGCCACGGCTTGGAGAACGGCGATCTGGACCGCACCCACCGCCAGCAGGCCTTCCTCACCTCGGTCGCGAGGGAGCTGCGGAATGCGGGCACATTCACCGACGTCGGCAAGCTCTCCGCCCTGATGGACGTCGCGCACCGCAATATCGTGCTCTCCGACGGCTGGAACGTCACCGACTTCCTGCGCACCGTCGGCTCCGCCGCCAGCCCGACCGTGGAGTTCCGCACCCTGCCGGTGCTGCGCTACGACGTGATCGATGGTCAGGACGTGAACATCGTCGATCCGGCTGCCATCCGCCGCGAGGTGCGCGCCGCGTTCGGTGAGACCGTGCCGACCGCACCGCCGCCGCTGTCGAGCACCGTCGACGTGCTCAACGCCGATGGCGAAGACGCTTACGCCGCACGGGTTTCCGCCGCCCTCGCCGCGCGCGGCTACCTGACGGGCACGGTCGGCTACGCCGCGTCCTCGGAGGGCTCGGCCTCGGCCGTGTACTACGGCCCCGGCAACGACGCCGACGCCGCCCGCCTGGCCCGGACCCTCGGCGGCCTGTCTGTCATCCGGTCCGCGACCGTGCCCACGGGCCGCATCAAGGTCGTCATCGGCTCGGACTTCACCATGCCGACGGCTCTCGCCGCCGCATCGGCCACCACCCACACCCCGACCACTCTCCCCATCCCGGACGTCGGCAAACCCGTGGACGCCGCCATCTCCGGCGACCAAATCCCCTGCGTGAACTGACAGCCCTGCACAGACGCCTCGCAGGAGTTTTAGGTGCTGCGAGGACCTGTGAAAGCGACGACCAGGCCAGTGGGCTCAGGCCCGCTGTTCGATTTTCAGGTCGCCGAAAGTGACGCTTCTGGTGAGCGGGCGGGACAGGAATTCGTGCGGGAAACCGAGGTCGACGGCGGTGGCGTGTTCCAGACGGTCGATGGCATGGAATCGCGAAATGGCTTGTCTCATAATGGATTTCGACGCACTACGGAACGGCGGCGCAACTCGATGTGGTTGTGCCTGCTCGATCCGGCGCTGCGCGAGTTCTACGTGGAGCGTGAGCGCGTCATCCGGGAAGGTGTCGCGGACCTGCGCGCGGCATGGGCGGCGCACCCGGACGATCAGCGACTGGCCGACCTGATCGGCGAGTTCACGGCGCACAGCGAGGAGTTCGCGCGCGCCTGGGACCGTCACGACGTGAAGGTGCAGGGGCGCGGGAACGAGCCGCTGTGCCACCCGGAGGTCGGGCCGCTGGTCGTCACCTACGAGGTGCTGATGCCCGTGCAGGATCCCGACCAGCGGATCGTCATCTATCGGGCCGCGGACGCCGACTCACAGACGGCATTGAACCGCCTGATGGCCGGAGCCGCGGCAAAGAATCCGCGCGCGGCGGAGCTGAGCCCGCCGAGCTGAGTCGAGCAGTGTCCGTCGAGCCGAGCTGTGTCGGCCGGACCGAGCGGCGTCCGCGGGGCTGAGTCCCTGGGACGACGCCCGCCGAGCCGGTCGCTCAGTCCGCCGAGCTGAGCAGCAGTTCGTCGTCGTCCTCGTCCGATTCCTCGAACCGGCCTTCCCATTCGTCGTACACGGGCACATCGTCTTCCCGGGTCACGATCCACTCCAGCGAGTAACCACCGTCGTCGTCGGGGACCATGACGTTCTCGATCTTCAGGCCGAGCCCGAGCACCTCGGCGGCGCGGATGACCTCCGGGAGGTCCTCGGCTCTGACCACGGTCTGATTCGCGTACACGGTTACCATGCGCGGAATCGTAGCCCCCGACACCGACATCTCGGCTACGGTCCGGTGAACTCGTCGACGAGGCTCGGATTCGGGTCGGACACGACAAAAGCCGCCGTGGTCATCGAGGCCGCGGCGGCTGGCGTCAGAAGAATGGATCCCGGATGCCCGGGACCGGCGAATCAGCCGAGCTTGTTGTAGGCCAGCGCGAGCGCCGACTTCTTGTTGGCGGCCTGGTTGGCGTGGATCACGCCCTTCGAGGCGGCCTTGTCCAGCTTGCGGCTGGCGAACTGGAGACGCTCGCCGGCCTGATCCTTGTCACCGGCGGCAGCGGCTTCCCGGAAGCTGCGGATCGCGGTGCGCAGCGCGGACTTGACCGACTGGTTGCGCTTGCGCGCCGCCTCGTTGGTACGGATCCGCTTCATCTGGGACTTGATGTTGGCCACGCCTGTTTCCTCGTGTTCCTGTCGCTGAGTGGTATGTACTGAGAAGTCTTGCGCGTACGACACGCCCGAGGTGAACGGGTATCGCGACGCCGAAGGTCGAGGTTACCAGCCGCCGCGCGGCACACGAAATCGGCGCGTCGGGGCCTGTCCGGACGGCGGGACCGTGGCCGAATTTCGGCGGTGGCCGGACGATGCAAGAAATTTACCTGCGTCTCACATGGCGTCACCCCTGCGTGTTGCACGATTTTTGCATGACTTCCGCCTCCCCGCCGCGTTCGGGACGGTCTACGGCGCCGAATTCGAACAGGCTCCAGGGACGGCGGAACGGCAACGGGCGGGCAACCTCGACGGAGCTGTTCCAGGGGTACGGCCCGGGCCGTTTCGCGGCGGCTTTCGACGAGATGTTCGACCACGCGGGCAGGGTGCGCCAGCCGTACAAGGGGATCTTCGCCGCCCTCGCGCCCATCGATGTCGCGGACCTGGCGCGCCGCTCGGACGCGCTCGACCGCGCCTTCATCGACCAGGGCATCACCTTCTCGCTGTCCGGTCAGGAGCGCCCGTTCCCGCTGGATCTGGTGCCGCGGGTGATCGCGGCGGCGGAGTGGAACAAGCTGGAGCGCGGTATCAAGCAGCGGGTGGTGGCGCTGGAGCTGTTCCTCGCCGACGTCTACGGCGAGCAGCACATCCTGCGCGACGCGGTCGTCCCGAGGCGGCTGGTCAACTCCTGCCAGCACTTCCATCGCGAGGCCGCGGGCCTGGTCCCGCCCAACGGCGTCCGCATCCACGTCGCGGGCATCGACCTCATCCGCGACGAGCGCGGCGACTTCCGGGTGCTGGAGGACAACGTGCGCTCGCCGTCCGGGGTGTCGTACGTCATGGAGAACCGCCGCACCATGGCCAGGGTCTTTCCCGATCTGTTCTCCTCGCACCGGGTGCGTGCCGTCGGCGACTATCCCAGCCACCTGTTGCGGGCGTTGCGCGCGTCCGCCGCGCCGAACGAAGCCGACCCGACCGTGGTGGTGCTAACGCCCGGCGTACACAACTCCGCCTACTTCGAGCATTCGCTGCTGGCCAGGCAGATGGGCGTGGAACTGGTCGAGGGCAGGGACCTGTTCTGCCGGGACAACTTCGTCTACATGCGCACCACCGAGGGCGAACGGCAGGTGGACGTGATCTACCGCCGCATCGATGACACCTTCCTCGACCCGATGCACTTCCGGCCCGACTCGGTGCTCGGCGTCGCGGGCGTGCTGAACGCGGCCCGCGCCGGGAACGTGGTCATCTCCAGCGCGGTGGGCAACGGCGTCGGCGACGACAAACTCGTCTACACCTACGTGCCGAAGATCATCGAGTACTACCTCGGCGAGAAGCCGGTGCTGCCGAATGTCGACACCTACCGCTGCTGGCTCGACGACGAACGCGAGCAGGTCATGGACCGGCTGGCCGAACTGGTGATCAAACCGGTGGAGGGCTCCGGCGGCTACGGCATCGTCATCGGGCCGGACGCGAGCCCCAGCGAGCTGGAGGCGGTGCGGCGCAGGGTCGAGGAGGACCCGCGCGGCTGGATCGCGCAGCCGGTGGTGCAGCTGTCCACGGTGCCGACCAAGATCGGCGACGATCTGGTGCCCCGGCACGTCGACCTGCGTCCGTTCGCGGTGAACGACGGCGACGACATCTGGGTGCTGCCCGGCGGACTCACCCGGGTCGCGCTGCCCGAGGGCTCGCTGGTGGTCAATTCCAGTCAGGGCGGCGGCAGCAAGGACACCTGGGTGCTGGCCGGGCGTGCTTCGCCGGCGGAACGCGAGCTGGCGGGTGGGGAGTTGGTGAGCGATCCGCCGCAATCGGATTCGCGCGAGGTCGGCCGCGAGCTCACCGCCGCGCAGGCCAATCGGCAACAGCAGCAACAACAGCAGGAGCAACGCCAGGGCGGCCCGCGATCGACAGTGCCGCGGCGGCGATCCACCCGGCGCTCAGGGAAGGAATAGCCGATGCTGGCCCGCAATGCCGAATCCCTGTACTGGATCGGACGCTACGTCGAGCGGGCCGACGACACCGCCCGCATCCTCGATATCGCGGTGCACCAACTGCTCGAGGACGCCACCGTCGACCCGGACCGCACCTCCCGGGTGCTGCTGCGGGTGCTCGGCATCGAACCGCCCCGAGGCGTACTCGACGTCTGGGCGGTGACCGACCTGGTCGCGTTCGGCCACGAACACGGCGGCTCGATCGTCGACTCGATCGCCAACGCGCGCGAAAACGCCAAGGGCGCGCGCGAAGTCACCTCCAGCGAAATGTGGGAGTGCCTGAACGCGACCTACAACGGGCTGACCGCCGCGGAGAAGGCCGCGCGCAGTCTCGGCCCGCACGAATTCTTCGCCTACGTCAAGGATCGGACGGCCATGTTCGCCGGGCTGTCGGATTCCACGCTCAGCCGCGACGACGGCTACCGCTTTCTGCTGCTGGGCCGATCCATCGAGCGGGTGGACATGATGGTGCGCCTGCTGCTGTCCCGCGCGGGCGACCGCACGTCCTCGCCCGCCTGGGTGACGCTGCTGCGGTCGGCGGGCGCGCACGACACCTACCTGCGCACCCACCGCGGCGCGCTGGACGCGGGCCTGGTCGTCGAATTCATCCTGCTCGACCGGCTTTTCCCGCGCTCGGTGTTTCACGCGGTGCGGGTCGCCGAGTCCTGTCTCGCCGAGCTGGACCAGCGCCCGAGCAGCCGGGTCGGTGCGAGGCACGAGGCACAGCGCCTGCTCGGCAGGGCGCGCAGCGAACTCGAATTCCTGCCGCCCGGCGCGCTGCTGGAAGACCTGCAGGATCGGCTGCTCGCGCTACAGCGCACCTGCCGCGAGGTGAGCGAGGCCATCGCATTGCAGTATTTCCACGCCGCGCCGTGGGTGGCCTGGACCGACCTGCGCAGCAGCCACGACAGCCAGGTGCCGGTGGTGGGGGAGCTATGACCTGGCGGATCAGGGTGGTGCACACCACGGGATACGTGTACGACGCGCCGGTCACCCGGTCGTTCAACGAGGCGCGGCTCACCCCGCGGGCGGACAGCAGACAGAACGTGATCCTGAACCGGGTCGAGACGGTGCCCGCGACCCGGTCGTACCGCTACACCGACTACTGGGGTACCGCGGTCACCGCGTTCGATCTGCACGCACCGCACACCGAGCTGGAGGTGACGGGCTCGTCGGTGGTGGAGACCGAACCGTTCACCGGGCCGCCCGAGGAGTTGTCCTGGGAGGAGTTGCGCGGCGCGCACCTGGCCGACCGCTTCGGCGAGATGCTCACGCCCACCGCCTACGCGCCGCGCGATCCGGAGCTGGCCGAGATCGCGAGCCTGCTGTGTCGCGGCGTCTCGCCCGCCGAGGCGGTGCTGGAGGCGGCGGAGTGGGTGCACCGGGAGATGACCTACCTGGCGGGCACCACCTCGGTGCACACCTCGGCGGTGGAGGCCTTCGCCGACCGCAACGGCGTTTGCCAGGACTATGCGCACCTGACGCTGGTGTTGTTGCGCAGCATGGGGATTCCGAGCCGCTACGTCTCCGGATACCTGCACCCGAATCCGGCGGCCGCCGTCGACGAGACGGTGGCGGGCCAGTCGCACGCCTGGATCGAGGCGTGGACGGGGCAGTGGTGGGGACACGACCCGACGAACAACATTCCGATCAGCGAACAGCACGTCTCGGTGGGCGTCGGGCGCGATTACGCCGACGTGCCGCCGCTGAAGGGAATCTTTTCCGGCGGTGGCTCGACGGACCTCGAAGTCGTTGTAGAGATCACCCGTCTGGCGTAGCGTCCCACCTACAAGCACCGTTTGATCTTGAATGGTCTGGGTTCGCAGCAATACCTCGTCTACCGGTAGCTCGAGATGGCGGAAGGTGTGTCTGTATGTCTCCCACGGCGCAGGAAGTTGTCGAGGAACTGGCCGAGGACAGGCCGATCCCCGACTTGAAGAAATGGGCGGCCGAGGCGCTCGGCACGTTCATTCTGGTGATGGTCGGTGTCGGCACCTTGGTGCTGGCCGGTGAGCGGGTCGGCGCGCTCGGGGTCGCGCTCGCCTTCGGTCTCACGCTGATGTTCCTGGTCTACGCGATCGGGCCGATCTCGGGCTGTCACGTCAATCCGGCGGTCACGCTCGGTCAGCTCATCATGGGCAGGCTCACCCCGATCAGCGCGGGCGGCTATGCGATCGCGCAGCTGATCGGCGCTTTCCTGGCCGGGCTCGTGCTGTTCGCGATCGCGAAGAATCTGCCGTCCTACGACCGCAGGGTCGACGGCCTCGGCGCCAACGGTTGGGGCAAGCACAGCCCGTCGGCCAAGACCGGGCCGCTCGGCGAGGTCGTCATCCAGAACGGCTACGGCATGGCCGCGATGATCATCATCGAGGTGATGCTGACGGCGCTGCTGGTCTTCGTGGTGCTCGCCTGCACCGACCAGATCTCCGACGTGCCGCTGGCCGGTTTGTCCATCGGCGTCACCCTCGCGGCGATCCACCTGGTCTCCCTCCCGGTGGACTACACCTCGGTGAACCCGGCGCGCAGCCTCGGCGTCGCGTTCTACCAGGAGGGCGCGCCAGGGCAGGTGTGGGCGTTCGTGATCTTCCCGCTGATCGGCGGCGTGCTCGGCGCGCTGATCTACGGCCTGCTGTACGGCCGGAGCCGGGAAATGATCAGCTGAGAACGGTTCGCGCCGACGGCCCGATTCCGGCGCGGCCGGCATCGGGCCGTCGCGTTCAGCTCCAGTGGTACTCGACGACCAGCCGGTGCGCGACCAGGTCGAAGGTCTTGCGGGCCAGGATGGCGCCCTCGCGGCGGATGCCCGCCTCGGGAACGTCCAGCACCCGGTCCAAGCGCACCCAGCTCGGCCTGCCGTCGTGGTCCCAGCTGCCGCTGCCGATGCCGATCCAGTTGCGGTCGTGCGCGCGTTCGGGATTAGACGAGAGCATCAGGCCGAGCAGGGTGCGGCGGTCGCGGCCGACCACGAGCACCGGGCGGTCCTTGCCGTTGCTCGGGTCCTCCTCGTACGGCACCCAGGTCCACACGATCTCGCCGGGATCGGCGCGGCCGTCCAGGTGCGGGCAGTAGACGATCTGCCTGGCTCGCTGCGCCGTGGGGACCGGCGTCGACGCGGCCGGTCGCACGGACACGCTGCCGTTGCGACGCTGCGCGAGCGAGCCGACCAGCCGTTCCACCAGCCGCGGTCCCTGCTGCCGGACGATCTTGGGACCCTGCTCCTTCGCGATCAGGCTCAACTGCTTGCCGAGAGAGTTCCAACTTCGGGCCATCGTTGGAGGATAACGGTGTGGTGACGACTTCTCATCCGGCACGCAATCCGCTTGGCACAGCTGAGGATTTGCGGTAGGGATCGCGGGCCGCTCGGACGGCCCGTCGCGGCGGGGGACATCTCAGGAAAACCGGGCGTGGCGGTGCCGACCGGGACGGCGCGGCGTCGGGGCCGGACCAGTGGACCGGGCACACCCGCGCTCATGGGACGATAGACCACAGTTTGCCGATACCCAGCTGAGGAGTGGAGTGCCCGCCAGCTTCGCCGACAAGACGTTCACCGATCCGTCCCGGATCCGGAACTTCTGCATCATCGCGCACATCGACCACGGCAAGTCGACGCTGGCCGACCGGATGTTGCAGCTCACCGGTGTGGTCGAGGAGCGGGCGATGCGCGCCCAGTACCTGGACCGGATGGACATCGAGCGCGAGCGCGGCATCACCATCAAGGCGCAGAACGTCCGGTTGCCGTGGCAGGTGGACGGCACCGACTACGTGATGCACCTCATCGACACCCCCGGCCACGTCGACTTCACCTACGAGGTCTCCCGTGCGCTGGAGGCCTGTGAGGGCGCGATCCTGCTGGTGGACGCGGCCCAAGGCATCGAGGCGCAGACCCTGGCCAATCTGTATCTGGCCCTGGACAAAGACCTCACCGTCATTCCGGTGCTCAACAAGATCGACCTGCCCGCCGCCGACCCGGACCGCTACGCCGCCGAGCTGGCGCACATCGTCGGCTGCGAGCCCTCGGACGTGCTGCGCGTCTCCGGCAAGACCGGCGTCGGCGTGCCCGAGCTGCTGAACGAGGTGATCAAGCAGGTGCCGCCGCCGGTCGGCGACGGCGACGCGCCCGCCCGCGCGATGATCTTCGACTCGGTCTACGACACCTACCGCGGCGTGGTCACCTACGTACGTGTGGTGGACGGCAAGCTCACCCCGCGCGAGAAGATCAAGATGATGTCCACCGGCGCGACCCACGAGCTGCTGGAGATCGGCATCGTCTCGCCGGAGCCGAAGCCGACCGACGGGCTCGGCGTCGGCGAGGTGGGCTACCTGATCACCGGCGTGAAGGACGTGCGCCAGTCCAAGGTCGGCGACACCGTCACCGCCGCGCGCAACGGCGCGACCGAACCGCTCACCGGCTACCGCGAGCCGCGGCCCATGGTCTACTCCGGTCTGTACCCCGTGGACGGCTCGGACTACCCGGACCTGCGCGACGCGCTGGACAAGCTCCAGCTCAACGACGCCGCGCTCAGCTACACACCGGAGACCTCGGTGGCGCTCGGCTTCGGTTTCCGCTGTGGCTTCCTCGGCCTGCTGCACATGGAGATCACCAGGGAGCGGCTGCAGCGCGAGTTCGACTTGGACCTCATCTCCACCGCGCCCAACGTGGTGTACCGGGTGGAGATGGAGGACGGCGCCGAGCACATCGTGACGAACCCCTCGTACTGGCCGGAAGGCAAGGTGCGCAAGGTGTTCGAGCCGGTCGTGAAGTGCACCATCATCTCGCCGAGCGAGTTCATCGGCTCGATCATGGAGCTGTGCCAGTCCCGGCGCGGCGAGCTGGGCGGTATGGACTACCTGTCCGAGACCCGCGTCGAGCTGCGCTACACCTTGCCGATGGCCGAGATCATCTTCGACTTCTTCGACTCGCTGAAGTCGCGCACCCGCGGCTACGCCTCACTGGATTACGAAGAGTCGGGCGAGCAGGAATCGCAGCTGGTGAAGGTGGACATCCTGTTGCAGGGCGAGGCGGTCGACGCGTTCTCGGCGATCGTGCACAAGGACGCGGCCCAGGCCTACGGCCACAAGATGACCACCAAGCTGCGCGAGCTGATCCCGCGCCAGCAGTTCGAGGTGCCCATCCAGGCCGCGATCGGGTCGAAGATCATTGCCCGCGAGAACATCCGCGCCATCCGCAAGGACGTGCTCGCCAAGTGCTACGGCGGTGACATCAGCCGTAAGCGCAAGCTGCTGGAGAAGCAGAAGGAGGGCAAGAAGCGGATGAAGACCATCGGCCGTGTCGAGGTCCCGCAGGAAGCCTTCGTCGCCGCGCTCTCTTCCGACGCTCAGGCCGACAAGCCGAAGGAGAAGAAGTAGGCCGGATCTCGCGTCCAGTCGAGGCGTTCGTCCAGTCCGGATGGCCCGTGAAAAGGGGGCTTCCGTTCCGGTTAGCAGGATGGCAAGGTTGTTGTGCTCGTTACCGTCACGCGCTCCGGTGTCTTGGAGAATGTGACAGCTGGGTTTTCCGGATATCGTTAGGTGATCTTCACTCGGTCTTCCCAGCGAGATGAGGATCCGAAAACCCGAGATGTGGAGCTTGCATGACGCGTGACCTGCCTTTCGACGACGACACCGATCTTGCCGAGCCCGCGGGTGACACCGCGTACCGTGTGGCGACCGGTGTCGCACGCGTCGCGAGGGCTGGAGCGTACGTGACCGGTGGCGCACTGATCGCCTCCAACGGTGGCGGCGTCCCGGCTCAGGGCGGCCAGCGACTGGACAGCTGGAACGCGGGCTGGGCGCACAACACCGATCCGGATCCCGATCTGCCGAGCCCGGTGGTCACCTTCCCGGATCCGGAGCCCGATTCGCTGCCGTACGCGCCGCCGCTCACCTCGGGGCCGCCGCACACCGTGGCCGCGCCCCAACCCGCGCCCGAGTTCCACCTCGAACCTCCGCCCGCGCCCGAGCCGTCGGAGTACTGGACCGGCAACCGGCCAGGCGAAACGGAGTCCGAGTCGCCCTACGGGTGGTGGGACAGCCAGGGCGCACCGACGCCCGGGTTCGCCCCGACGCCGGACTACGGGCCGTGGGATCAGACCCAGCCCGGGCCCGCCGAGGCCGCGCCGGGCGGCGGTTCCCCGTACGAATGGTGGGAGCAGAACCAGGGTTTCGGCCTGCCGGGCCACGGGCTGGGTCAGGCGGGTCACGGTTTCGGCCTACCAGGTAACGAGGGCTTCCTCGCTCCGGGCTCCAATCCGTTCGCGCCGAAGCTGCCCGCCACCAAGTTGTCGAACGAGAGCGAGTCGGCCGCCGAAAGCACTCGGCCGGTGGACAATTCGCTGCGCGCAGGCGATTCGCTCGGCGCCGGCGACATGTTCGACGGAGTCGGGTCGCCGGGGGATTTCGGCGTGTACTTGGGCGTCGACGCCGGCGCCGAGGTCTGGACCCACCTGGACGTCGATTTCGGCATCGGGCCCGACGGCGCGTATCTGACCACCGATCTGCGGGTCGAGGCGTCCGCGGGCCTGACCGTGAAGACGGCCGCGGGCACCAACATCGGTGACCAGCTCGACGACTTCTCCGATTGGCTCGAGGGTTCGCGGCCGGAGACCGGTTCCGCGCGCGGCGCCGCCGAGCAGCACGGTCCGAACGCGGGCGGCGCCGGTTTCGCGAGTGGCCTCTCGACGCCCGGTGCGAGCGCCCCCGTCTCGCATGCGGCGCCCGCGGCCGCCGCGCCGCAGCCGATCGCTCCGGCGGTCGCCGCCGCGCCCGCGCCGGTCGCCCCCGTCGCGCCGCCGCCCGCTCCCGTGGCCCCCGCCGTGGTCGCGCCTGCCGCCGTCGCGGCGCCGGTGGTGGCCACTCCGCTGCAGACCACCATCCAGCCGGAGGCCGCGACCACGCCCATCGCGAACGTCATCGGCACGCCGACGGGCCCGTCGCCGCTGACCGCCCCCGCGGCCGTGGCGCCCGCGCTGTTCGACCCGCCCGCGCGGCCGACTCCCGGGCCGACGTCGGTGACCGACACCCCGAAGCCGACCGACATCTACCCGGGGACCACGCCCGGCGCGCCGACCACGATCACCAAGACGGTGCCGACCCCCAGCGTGCCGATCCCGACCAAGCCGGACACCGGCACGCTGCCGACCCTGGAACCCGGCGTCACCAAGACGCCGGGCGTGACGATCGTGCCGACGCCGGGCACGGACGTGACCACGAAGACGCCCGGCGTCACGGTCACGCCGCGGCCCTCCACCCCGGACGACGACGTCACCATCCCGGGTGGCGGCACCACCGGCGGTAGCACCGGAACCACGGGCGGCAGCACGGGCACGACCGGTGGCGCGACGGGCGGCAATACCGGCGGCACCACGAACCCCGGCTCCGGCGTGGACACCACGTATCCGACCGGCGGCCAGACGACACCCGACGTCCCTACGGTCTCGGTGCCCACGCAACCCCCGACGCACGACATCCCGACGCAGGCGCCTACCGTGCCTTCGGTCGACATCGACGTGCCGACCGCGTCGGTCCCGACCGTCGCCCCGGTGCCGACCCCGGTCGTGCCGGTCAAACCGCCGGTAGTGGTCGAACCGCCGAAGACCCGTCCGATCAGCGACGAGCTCGACCACGTGAGCTACCACCACGCGGTCGCTCCGATATCGATCGAGCACGGCGGACTCGACGCGGGCCTGCTGCCAGGGACCACCATCATGACCGAGACGCACCACCCCGTCGCCGGACCGGATATGACACTGGTCTGATCCGGACCACCGGGGAGTACGCACGTCGCACGGTCGAGCGCGAACACGAGAAGTGAGGAGGAGGGTTGTCTGCCGCAGCCGGACTGGAGTCCGCGACGGTGAAACATCCGGACGCGATGGCGCCGCTCATCCGGGTACTGGACGAACTGCGGGAGATGGCCAGATCCGCGGGCCGCGACGATCTCGGCGGTCGGCTGAGCATGGTGCGCGCCAGGGTTGGTGATCCCCGGGTCCGTCTCGTCGTCGTCGGCGACCCGAAGAACGGCATGAGCACGCTGGTCAACAGCCTGGTCGGGGCGCAGGTGAGCGCCACCGATTCCGCGCTGAGCGCACCGGTGATCGTGGAGTACGGGCCGGAGTCGAGCGCCACGCTGGTCAAGTCGACCGGCCCGGGCCGCACCGAACGCCAGCCGGTGGATCCGCTGAATCCGGGTCCGGCGCTGGCCGCGCACGGCGTGATCCGCGCCGAGTTCACCGAGCCGAGTTCGCTGCTCGCCGACGGCATCGTCCTGATGGACGCGCCGGGCGCGGGCGACGAGCACACCCGGTGGTCGATGATCGCCGCCGCCGACGCGGTGCTCTACGTCGCCGAGGCCTCGGCCGAGTTGACGCCGGTGCAGCTGGAGTACCTGCAGCGGGTGCAGCAGCTCTGCCCGACGGTCGTCTGCGTGCTCAACAAGATCGACATCCACCCGCACTGGTCGCACGTGCAGCAGCGCAACCGCGATCTGCTGGACGCGGCCGGTCTCGGGTTCGCCGTCGCGCCGGTCTCGGCGCTGCTGCACCGCCAGGCGGGCAACTACCAGCGCGATATCGAGTCCGGGGTGCCGCAGCTGATCGACCACCTGCGCGACTACGTGGTGGCGCGCGCCGACACGGTGGCCCGCGATGCCGCCCTGCGCGACATCCGGCTGGTGACCGACCATCTCGCCGTCACCCTCTACACCGAGGCCGAGGCGCTGCGCGATCCGCGCCGCCGCGCCCAGATCACCCAGCAGCTGCTCGCGGCCCGTGAAGAGGCCGATCAGCTGCGCCAGCGCACCGCCAACTGGCAGGTCACCCTCGTCGACGGCGCCACCGAACTGATGGCCGACATCGAGCACGACCTACGCCACCGGCTACGCAGCCTGGTGCGTGACGCCGAGGCCGAGATCGCCAAGGCGGATCCGGCGCGCGGCTGGAGGGATTTCGGCGCCGACCTCGACGCCCGCATCTGCGAGGCCGTCGAGGAGAACTTCGTCATGGCGCACTACCGCTCGGTGGAGCTGTGCGAGCAGGTCGCCGCGAAGTTCCCCGCCGACAACCGCACCCCGCCGCTGCCCGATCTGCGCTTGGCCAACCCGGGCGAGGTGCTGGAGCCGGTGGCGCCGCTGGAGTCGCTGGAGAGTGCCAAAGCCAGTGTGACCCAACAGGTTCTGTCCGGCCTCCGGGGTTCCTACGGCGGCATCCTGATGGTCGGTCTCGCGACCAGTCTGCTCGGCATGTCGCTGGTGAACTGGTATTCGGCGGGCGCGGGCGTGCTGCTCGGCGTCAACGCGATCTGGGACGACCGCAAGAACCGTCAGCTGCGCCGCCGCGCCGAGGCCAAGGTGGCGGTGGCCAGGCTGATGGACGACGTGATCTTCCAGGTGAGCAAGGAATCGCGAAACCGGTTGCGCGCCATGCAGCGGACGTTGCGCGATCACTTCACCGACATCGCCACCGACACGCTGCGCACCGCCGACGATGCGCTGCGCGTCGCGGAGGACGCCTACGGCAAGTACGGCGACCGGCGCGAGGACCGCATCGCCGAACTCGACACCAACCTGGGCAAGCTGCGCGCCGTCCGCGACCGCGCCGACTCGCTCGCCGCGTAACCCGCCGCGGACGGCGGCACAGCTCAGGCGGGGCTGATCGGCGGGGAGTGTGCGGGCTGGAACTGTCCGGCCCCGCGCTTGGCCTCGGCCCTGATCACGTGGGTGACCGCGTTGATCAGCGCCAGATGGGTGAACGCCTGCGGGTAGTTGCCCAGGTGCCGTCCGCTGCGCGGGTCGATCTCCTCGGCGTAGAGCCGCAGCGGGCTGGCGAAGCCGAGCAGGCGCTCGCACAGGTGCCGTGCCCGCTGGAGCTCGCCGATCTCGACCAGCGCCGAGACCAGCCAGAACGAGCAGATGGTGAAGGTGCCCTCCTCACCGGTGAGTCCGTCGTCGGTGGTCTCGGTGCGGTAGCGCAGCACCAGCCCGTTCTCGGTGAGCCGGTCGGCGATGGCGAGCACGGTGGCGCGCACCCGGTGGTCGTCGGGCGGGAGGAAGCGGGTCAGCACCACGAGCAGCAGCGCGGCGTCCAGGGTGTCCCCGCCGTAGACCTGGGTGAAGACGCCCTCGCTCGTCACGCCGTTGGCGAGCACGTCGTCCCTGATCTCCTCGGCGATCGTGTACCACTCGGTGGCGCGCTGGAACTGGCCGTGCAGTTCGGCCAGTTTGGCGCCGCGATCCAGCGCCACCCAGCACATCACCTTCGAGGAGGTGAAGTGCTGCGGTTCGCCGCGCACCTCCCAGATCCCGCGGTCGGGCTCGCGCCAGTGCGTGATCGCGGCGTTCACCTGCCGCTCCAGCAGCGGCCACAACGTCTCGGGGACCTGCTGGCGCGACTTCACGTGCAGGTACACCGCGTCGAGCATGGTGCCCCAGATGTCGTGCTGGTTCTGGTTGTAGGCGCCGTTGCCGATGCGCACGGGCTGGGCGCCGTCGTAGCCCTTCAGGTGCTCCAGCTCGCTCTCGACGAGATCGCGTTCCCCGCCGATGCCGTAGAGCACTTGCAGCGGAACGGGTTCGCCGTTGTCGCCGGTCGTCGCGTCGTTGAGGAAGCAGAAGAAGTCGTCGGCCTCGCGGTCGAGTCCGAGCGTGTACAGGCCCCACAGGGCGAAGCTGGAGTCGCGCACCCAGCTGAAGCGGTAGTCCCAATTGCGTTCGCCACCAGGGGTTTCCGGCAGCGAGGTGGTGGCCGCCGCCATCAGCGCGCCGGTCGGCGCGTAGGTCAGGCCCTTGAGCGTCAACGCGCTGCGCTGCAAGTAGTTGCGCCATGGGTGATCCGGGAATTTGCCGAGGGTGATCCACTGCCGCCAGCACTCGGTGGTCATCCACATCTTCTCTGCGGCGTCCTCGAATGTCTTGGGGGCGGGCAGATCCGACCAGGTGAGCGCGACGAAGACCTGGTCGCCCTCGCGCATCCTGGTGCGTGCCCGAGCCTCGCGCCCCTCCAGCCCCAGGCGCAGATCGGTGGTGAGCACCAGGGTCGGGCCCGCGCTGGGATCGCTGCTGCACACCGCCGTGGCTTCCTCGTAGACCTTGCCGGTGTACTCCCAGCGCGCCGTGGAGCGGTGGTAGTCGAAGGCCGGTTCGCAGCTCATCTCCAGCTCGACCGTGCCGTTGACGCATTTCACAGTGCGCAGCAGCATGTGCTCGGCGTCCCAGTCCATCGGGGTGCGCCGATGGGTCTTGCTGCGCTGGACGTTGTTGTGCCACGGCCCGAGCACCAGCGCGTCGCGCACGATGAGCCAGCCGGTGTCGGTCTGCCAGGTGGTCTCCAGGATCATGCCGCCGGGCAGGTAGCGGCGCGCGGCGGGCACGTTGACGCCGTACGGGCCGATCCGGAAGTGCCCGGCGCTGCGGTCCAGCATCGCGCCGAAGACGCTGGGGGAGTCGGGGCGCGGCACGCACATCCACTCGACCGCGCCGTTGCTCGAGATCAGGCAGCTGGTCTCGCAATCGGACAGGAAGGCGTAGTCGTCGATGGGGGGATGGGTGCCGCGATGCCTGGACTGAGTGAGCGCGCTGAGCACCGGCAGATCGTCGGGTTCGCGAACTGTCAGATCATCCGTTGACGCCATACCCCATCATGTGTGCCGCCCAGGCCCGCCGTCCACCCGAATGCGCCGGTCGGTTGCTCAGGTTGGGCCAGTAGGCTGGTATCCGTGCATCGCGTTGCAGGTTGGTGGGACGGTTTCGAGCTGTGGGTCGCGGGATTGCCGTTCATCCCGCAGTTCCTCGTTGTCCTTGTCGGCATGGTCCCGGTGAGTTTCGCCATCGCGTACCTGCTCGACCGCGCGCTGCGCGCCGCCTTGCAGCTGCTCGGCCGCAACCGCGCCCGCGAGCTCACCGTCGCCGACGCCGCGATCCTCGCCGAGCCGTCCCCGGTCCTGGTCGACGACCGGCCGGGCGACCGCAGGCCCGTTCAGACCGGAGCACGTTGATGCCGCGCTCCCGGGTCCAACTGGCCCTGCTCGCCCTGCTCGTGCTCGTCGTCATCGCCTGGTTCTTCACCCGCTGAATCGCCCGCACGGATTCGCGGCGCTTCCGACGCCCCGCAGGCCGTCCGCGGCCTGCGGGGCGTGGGAAAGGATGCGCGCTCAGTCCGCCCGGTCGCCGTTGCGCCAGTCTGCGAGGCGCTTGCCGAGAGTGGAGATGGTTTCGCCGACCTCGTGGCCGACGGTGCCGACCGCCGCGCCGACGTCGCGGCCGAGGTTGCGCACGGTGCGCACGAGCGGGTCCTCGGACTGGTCGAAGTTCTGCCGGTAGGTGCGGGCCGCCTCCTTGATCTCCGCGCTGATGCTGGTGTTCTTGTCGTGCGCGCGGTGCGGGTAGTCGCCCGCGAGCACGCGGTTGTACTCGCCGCTCTGGATCCAGCGGCGCAGTTCGGCGGCGCGCAGCACCGAGAACGGATGCGACTGCAACTCCAGGTTCAACAGCTTGAGGACGCCGTCGCGCAGGTCGCCCGCGCGCTGGTAGTCGTCCGCCTGGGCCAGGAACGCCCCGTGGTTCATCTCGTGCACGCACGCGCCGCCCGCGGTCTTCATGTGCACCCGCACCGACGCCTCCACGTCCTGGCCGCAGAGCAGTCCCGCCCGGTCGCCCGACAGCTCCGACTTGCGGCTCCACTCCATGAGCGCGGCCACGATGGCGCGCAGCGCCCAGCCGCCGACCGGCATCCAACCGACGCTCGCCGTGAGCCGCAGCAGGTGCATGAGCATCGTGCGGTAGACCGCGTGCCCGGACAGCGCGTGCC
The DNA here is from genome assembly GCF_057708605.1 of Nocardia sp. bgisy118. Taxonomy (NCBI): domain Bacteria; kingdom Bacillati; phylum Actinomycetota; class Actinomycetes; order Mycobacteriales; family Nocardiaceae; genus Nocardia; species Nocardia sp. bgisy118. Next base: position 111,081 of record NZ_JBYISM010000005.1, read on the forward strand.
CGAGCTCGTGGCCGACCACGAAGCGCAGTTCTTCGGTGTCCATGAGGTCGATCAGCGCGGTGGTCACCACGATGAACGGCCGGTCCATGCCGATGGTGAAGGCGTTCACGTGCGGGCTCTGCAGCACGAACATCTCCGGCGTGATCGGCGCGTCCAGGATCTGCACGCAGTCCGCGCGCAAGTCGTGCAGCGTCCGGAACTGCCGCTCGTCCACCCGTACGGCGGTGGCCAGGTAGAGCAGCCGGTGCTGGCGTTCGTGCAGCAAACCGGAGAGGGTGCGCAATACGGTGTCGAATCCGGTCAGCGAGCGCAGCGCCACCAGGGCGGTGCGGTCGGCGGGGTGTTCCCACGCGCGAGTGCTGATGCCGGGCAAACGTGTGCGGACCCGATCCGGACTGATCGTCATGGGATGAAACCCCCCTTGTTCAGGAACTCTTCGATTCGAACTAGCGAGCTGTGCTCTGCTACAGTCTGCCCGTGTCTTCGAGTGCCGTCCCGCAGGTCCGCCATGAATTGGCGTTGATCGCTGTCGGCAACCTCGCGGTCGCGGACATTCTCTGTCGTTGATCGGTGACCGGGCACGTCTGCGCGTCCCTGCCCCGTAGACTGGCGTGCAATTTTTCGCAGACGTCCCCGACCCCCGCGTCGGCCGTTTCCGGCCGGTAGTCGCGCCACTGTCGCGCAGTTCGGCGGCAGGTCTACCCGATCGACACGAATCTTACGCTGCCACGGTCTTTTTCGATCCGCGTGGCGGTCCGCAGGAAAGGTCCCACCCGACGATGTCTCGCAACACTTGGCTCGCCCCGCGCCGACGCTATGCCGCCGCCGCGCTCACCGCGGTAGCGGCGGTCGTGCTCACCGCCTGCGGCGGCGGAGCCAGCGACACCGTGGGCGGAGGTGGGGCCGACGGCAGCGGCGGCACCTTGAACCTGTACGCCTACGCCGTCCCCAAGCCCGGATTCGACAAGGTCGTCCCCGAGTTCAACAAGACCGATGCGGGCAAGGGCGTCCAGATCCAGCCGTCCTACGGCGCCTCCGGTGACCAGTCCCGCAAGGTCAAGGACGGGGCCGAGGCCGATGTCGTGAACTTCTCGGTGGAGCCCGACATCACCCGCCTCGTCGACGCAGGCCTGGTCGACGCGAACTGGAATGCCGACGCCAACAAGGGAATTCCGTTCGGCTCCGTGGTCGCGATCGTGGTGCGCAAGGGCAACCCGAAGGGCATCAAGGACTGGGACGACCTGCTGAAGCCGGGCGTCGAGGTGGTCACGCCCAACCCGTTCAGCTCCGGCTCGGCCAAGTGGAACCTGCTCGCCCCGTACGCGGCGAAGTCCGACGGCGGCAAGAACCCGCAGGCGGGCTTGGACTACCTGAGCCAGCTGGTCTCCAAGGAGCACATCAAGGTGCAGCCCAAGTCGGGCCGCGAAGCCACCGAGACCTTCCTGCAGGGCACCGGTGACGTGCTGCTGAGCTACGAGAACGAGGCCATCTTCTCCGAGCGCAAGGGTGACCCGATCGAGCACATCATCTCGCCGACCACGTTCAAGATCGAGAACCCGGTCGCGGTGCTGAAGAACAGCAAGAACCCGGAGAAGGCCGTCGCCTTCCGTGACTTCCTGTTCACCCCGGCCGGTCAGAAGGCATGGGCCGAGGCCGGTTTCCGTCCGGTCGACCCGAAGGTCGCGAGCGACTTCGCCAAGGACTTCCCGACTCCGCAGAAGCTGTGGACGATCGCCGACCTCGGTGGCTGGAAGACCGTGGACAAGGAGCTGTTCGCTCCCAACACCGGCAGCGTCGCGGTCATCTACGACAACGCGACCAAGTAGCTGGGTGACCCACAGCACACGGGATACTGGACGATTGTGACTGACAGCAGTACCGCCGGGACCGGGGTCGCCCCCGGTCCCGGCGTAACCAAGAAAGCAGCACGCCCGGGGCGCTCGCGCTGGTCGTGGCTGCGGGTGAGCGGCTCGGTGGGCCCGCTCGGCATCGCGACCACGGTGCTGTGGCTCAGCATCATCGTGCTGCTGCCGCTGGCCGCGCTGACCGTGACCTCCTTCGAGGACGGCTGGTCCGGCTTCTGGGAGGCGATCACCGCACCTGCCGCGCTCGACTCGCTGCGCATCACGGTCCTCGTGTCGGTGATCGTCGCGCTGATCAATGTGGTGATGGGCACCCTCATCGCCTGGGTGCTGGTGCGCGACGACTTCCCCGGTAAGGGGATCGTCAACGCGTTGATCGACCTACCGTTCGCGCTACCCACCATCGTCGCCAGCATTGTGCTGCTGTCGCTCTACGGTCCGCAGAGCCCGATCGACATCCACTTGAACGCCACCCAGCCCGGTCTGGTGGTGGCCCTGGCGTTCGTCACGCTTCCGTTCGTGGTGCGCTCGGTGCAGCCGGTGCTCATGGAGGCCGACCGTGAGGTCGAGCAGGCCGCGCTCTCCCTGGGCGCGGACAACTGGACCACCTTCCGCCGGATCGTGCTGCCGACGCTGGCACCCGCGATCATCAGCGGCGGCGGCCTGGCCTTCGCCCGCGCGATCGGCGAATACGGTTCGGTCGTGCTGATCGGCGGCGCCATCCCGCGCAAGACGGAGATGGCCTCGCAGTACATCCAGAAGCAGATCGAGATCGATCGGCCGGTCAACGCGGCGGCCGTCTCGGTGGCGCTGCTGGCGATCTCGTTCGTGACGCTGCTCGTGCTGCGTCTGCTCGCGGACCGCAGCGCGCGTAAGGAGCAGGCGACCCGATGAAACCGTCCGCCCTGACCCGCATTTCGCTGCGGACGGTGGCACTGGGCTACCTGTTCGTGCTCTTGCTGCTTCCGCTGATCATCATCCTGTGGCGCACCTTCGAGAACGGCATCGGCGCGTTCATCGACTCGATCACCACGCCCGCGGCCCAATCGGCGTTCCAGCTGTCGCTGCTCATCGTGGCGATCGTGGTGCCGGTGAACGTGGTCTTCGGCGTGGTGACCGCCATCGCGCTGGTGCGCGGCCGCTTCCCCGGCCGCAACCTGGTGCAGGGCATCGTCGACCTGCCGTTCGCGGTCTCGCCGGTCGTCGTCGGTGTGTCGCTGATCCTGCTGTGGGGCGCGGGCGGCTGGTTCGGCGGCCTGGAGAACGCGGGCCTGAAGGTGATCTTCAACCTGCCCGGCATGGTGATCGCCACCATCTTCGTCACGCTGCCGTTCGTGGTGCGCGAAGTGGAGCCGGTGCTGCACGAGATCGGCGACGACCAGGAGCAGGCCGCGGCCACCCTCGGCGCGTCGCGGTGGCAGACGTTCTGGCGGATCACCCTGCCCGCGATCCGCTGGGGCCTGACCTACGGCGTGGTGCTCACCGTCGCGCGTGCGCTCGGCGAGTTCGGTGCGGTGATCATGGTGTCCTCGGCGCTGCCCGGCCAGTCGCTGACGCTGACGCTGCTGGTGCACGGCCGCTACATCAACGACCACAACTCGTTCGGCGCCTACTGCGCCGCGACCCTGCTGATGGGCATCGCCCTCGTGACTCTTCTTCTCATGACTCTTCTCGAACGCAAGCGGGGCGCCAAATGATCACCGTGACCAACGCAAGGAAGAACTACGGCACCTTCGCGGCGCTAGACGATGTCACCATCGACATCCCGTCCGGCGAGCTGACCGCGCTGCTCGGTCCCTCCGGTTCCGGCAAATCGACGCTGCTGCGCTCGATCGCCGGGCTGGAGTCGCTGGACTCCGGCGTCGTCACGATCGCGGGCAACGACGTGACCCGGGTGCCGCCGCAGAAGCGCGACATCGGCTTCGTCTTCCAGCACTACGCGGCGTTCAAGCACATGACCGTGCGCGACAACGTGGCGTTCGGCCTGAAGATCCGCAAGCGGCCCAAGAACGAGATCGCGAAGCGGGTCGACGAGCTGCTCGGCATCGTCGGCCTGGACGGCTTCCAGCACCGCTACCCGGCCCAGCTGTCCGGCGGCCAGCGCCAGCGCATGGCACTGGCCCGGGCGCTCGCGGTGGACCCGCAGGTGCTGCTGCTGGACGAGCCGTTCGGCGCGCTGGACGCCAAGGTCCGCGCCGACCTGCGCACCTGGCTGCGCCGCCTGCACGAGGAGGTCCACGTGACCACCGTGCTGGTGACCCACGACCAGGAGGAGGCGCTCGACGTCGCCGACCGCATCGCGGTGATGAACAAGGGGCGGATCGAGCAGATCGGCACCCCCGAGGACGTCTACGACCGGCCGTCCAACGAATTCGTCATGTCCTTCCTCGGCGATGTGGCGCGGCTGAACGGACATCTGGTGCGCCCGCACGACATTCGCGTCGGCCGCGATGCGAGCATGGCGCTCGCCTCGGACGAGGGCACCGCGGAATCGGCGGGCGTCACCCGCGCGACGGTGGAGCGGGTCGTGCACCTCGGCTTCGAGGTGCGCGTGGAGCTGCGCAACGCGGCCACCGGCGACCACTTCGCCGCCCAGGTCACCCGCGGTGACGCCGAGGCGCTGCGGCTCTCCGACGGCGAGACGGTATACGTCCGCGCGACCCGGATTCCGGAGCTGCCCGCGAGCTGAGTCCCCGGGTGCCCGCGGTTGGCGCGGAACGCGCTGTCCCGGAACGATTTCGGGGCCGTGTGGGCGAATCCCGTCGGGCTGCTGGGACATTGCTGACATCGCCAGAAGTGCGGTCGGTGCTGTGTAGAGCCGCATTGACAGTCGGCAAATGCGGACCGGCGATCGGAAAGTCACGAGGCACCGTGTCGCGTTGCGCAGTACCGGTGTGTCCCAAGGTCGATCGGGCAGGTCGGATGCTACGCCGGTGATCGGTTCGGCTCGCGCACGGCGACCGGCGGGGTGCGGACAACCCGCTGTCCGGTGGTTGGCACGACGGTCGCCGAGTGGTTGCGTGGGTGGTGTTCGAAGCACATCGGCTCGTCGATCGGGTGAAACACGATGGCAGTTGGTCTTGGTTTGAGCATCGGTACGGTCAACTCGGTGACCGCGCTGGCGGACACGGCATCGGCCAAGTCGCCGCCGGGTCTGCTCGGCCACCGGCGGCACGCCAGACCCGCACCGTCCGTCACCCGGCGCACCACGTTGACCTTCGACAGCACCGGGATGGCGCGCGTCGGCCTGATGCCCCGGCACGGCAGGGCGATCACCGAATTCGCCGATCTCGGTCGCCGCGGCGTCGTGACGGCCAGGGTCGGCAACCGCACGCTCGCGCCCGCGGATCTCGTCGCCGTGGTCACCGACTGCCTCATCACCGAGGCGATGAGCGACCGGAGGGCGGTGGGCGCGGAAGTCACGCTGACCCATCCGGCGGGCTACGGCGCCGACGAGCTGGCCGAGCTACGCGGCGCGCTGGACGCGATCGGCCTGCACCACGTCGCGCTGGTCGCCGAGCCGGTCGCGGCGGCGGCTTGGCTGGAGGCGGCGCACGGTCCGGTGATGCCCGGCCTCGCCCTGGTCTACGACCTGGGCGGCGCGAGCCTCGACGTCGCGCTGGTCCGGGTCGGCGCGGGCAGGCCGCACGATCCGATCGCCGGCGTCCCGCTGCGTTCCGTGGAATTCGGCGGGCGCGCGTTCGGCGCGCTGGTCGCGGCGCGGGGCGGCGGATCCTCGGCGGCAGGCGCGCTGGACGGTTCGGTCGCCGACGAACTACGCGCCGAGCATGTGCGCGCCTCGCTGGAACTGGTCTACCGCTGCCTGCGGCGGGCCGACGTGACCATGGCCGACGTCGACTGCGTCCTCGCGGTCGGCGGCGCGGCCAGGCCGACGGAGGTGTCCGGCGTGCTCGCCGAGGAACTGGCGCGACCTGTGGTCGTCGCGCCCGATCCGGAACGCACGATCGCGGACGGCGCGGCGCTGGTCGCGCGGCAGACGGCGGCGTCCGCCGAGGAAACGGCCGCGGGTGCGCATCGCAGGGGGAAGGGCCTGCGGCGCGCGCGGCGCAAGCTGACCAGGATGTCATCGGCCGCGGCTGCGTCCGCCTGCGGTGTCGTCCTCGCTTTCACGCTGCCCGCAGACGGCGTGGTCGCGGGATCGGCACCGTTCGGACTGGTCTGATCCTGGTCACAACGGCGGCGGTCGGGTGAACACACCCGGCCGCCGCCGACTCGTCTGCCGGCGCTTCCGCGTGCGGCGCGGGCCCGGACCGTGCTCCGCTGTGCGGAGAGTTGACGTCACCGGCCGTAGGTGTAACTATGGGGTACAGGTAAACGTCCCCCGAGGAAGGCAGTGACGACGATGTCGACAGCCGAGAAGCACGCTATCGATCCCGATCTCGAGCAGGCGCAGAAATACGCCGCCAAGCTGCTGCTGCTGTCCGAGGGCTCGGTGAACAAGCACTTCGACCCGTTCGAGGACATCGACTGGGACAACCCGGATTACGCCGCCGACGCGGGCGAGGAGCGCTGGATCCTGCCGCAGTCGGCCGACCCGCTCGGCCGCCACCCCTGGTACCTGGCCCTGCCCAAGGACAAGCAGATCGCGCTGGGCAAGTACCGCCAGGCCAACGTCGCCAAGGTCGGTCTGCAATTCGAGTCGATCCTCATCAGCGGCATGGTGATTCACAACTTCGGCCTGCCCAACGGCTCGCCCGAGTTCCGCTACTGCTCCCACGAGATGATCGAGGAGCACAACCACACCCTGATGTTCCAGGAGATGGTGAACCGGATCGGTCTGGATGTGCCCGGCATGGGTCCCTTGGTGAGCAAGTTCAAGTACCTGGCCGCGCCGGTCGCCGCCAAATTCCCGAACCTGTTCTTCATGGCCGTGCTCGCGGGCGAGGAGCCGATCGACCACATCCAGAAGGACATCCTGCGCTCCGGCGACGAGGTCCACCCGATCATGCTCGGCGTGATGGCGATCCACGTCGCCGAGGAGGCCCGCCACATCTCGTTCGCGCACGAGTTCCTGAAGAACCACGTGCCCGAGCGGAGCGCCGCCAACCGGTTCGTGCTGTCGATCGCGATGCCGATCGTCATGTGGATCCTCGGCCGTTCCATCGCGACCCCGCCGAGGAAGTTCTTCGAGGAGTTCGACATCCCGGCGAAGGTGCGCAAGGAGCTGTTCTACGGCTCCAAGGAGGCCGAGCAGGTCTTCGCCGACTACTTCGTCGACGTGCGCGCCCTGGCCAAGGAACTCGGCCTGATCAACCCGATCTCCAAGCGGGTGTGGAAGCTGCTCGGCATCGACGGCCCGATGAGCCGCTACCGCTCGGAGCCACTGCGCGTCGTGCACGCGGGCTGAGCGGCGGTCGACCATGCCCTACGTCGTCACCCAATCCTGTTGCAGCGACGCGTCTTGCGTGTACGCCTGCCCGGTCAACTGCATCCATCCCACGCCCGACGAGCCGGACTTCCGCACGGCGGAGATGCTGTACGTCGATCCGAAGGCCTGCGTGGACTGCGGCGCGTGCGCCACGGCCTGCCCCGTCGACGCCATCACCTCGTCGAAGCGGCTGACCGAGGAGCAGAAGCCCTTCATCGAGATCAACGCCGACTTCTACCGGCAGTCCCGGCCGCGTCCGCTGCTGGCCCGGCCGGTGCCCGCGGCGGAGATCCGTGCCGAGCGGGCGCCATTGCGGGTGGCGATCGTCGGCTCGGGTCCGTCGGCGATGTATGCCGCGGACGAGCTGCTGACCCAGCCGAACGTCTCGGTGACCGTGTTCGACCGGCTGCCGGTGCCCTACGGCCTGGCCCGGCACGGCGTCGCGCCGGACCACGCCAAGACCAGGCAGGTCAGCGAGCTCTTCGACGTGATCTCGGCGCAGCCCGGCTTCGGTTCGTACCTGAACGTCGAGGTCGGCGCGCACGTCGCGCACGAGGAGTTGTTCGACCACTTCCACGCGGTGATCTACGCCGTCGGCGCGTCCTCGGACCGCAAGCTCGGCATCCCCGGGGAGGGCCTGCCCGGCAATGTGTCGGCCACCGACTTCGTGGCCTGGTACAACGGGCACCCCGACCACGCGGACGCTCGATTCGATCTGTCGCAGCGGCGCGCGGTGATCGTCGGCAACGGCAATGTCGCGCTGGACGTCGCGCGCATCCTGGCCTCCGATCCGGCCACGCTCGCCGGCACCGACATCGCGCCGTACGCGCTGCGGGCGTTGCGCGAGAGCAAGATCGAAGAGGTGGTCGTGCTCGGCCGCCGCGGTCCGGCCGAATCCGCTTTCACCGTGCCCGAATTCGTGGGTCTGCTCGGCTCCGACGTGGACATCGCGGTCGAGGGCGAGCTGCCGGAGATCACCGCCGACCTGCCGTACAAGATCGAGCAGAAGCTGCGCCTGCTGCACAAGGTCGCCGAGCGGCCGTCCGGCGAGCGCAAGCGGATCGTCTTCCGCTACCTGGCCGCGCCGACCGCCGTGCTCGGCGAGGACCGGGTGACCGGTCTGGAGATCGGCCGCAACGAGCTGGTCACCGAGGCCGACGGACGCACCAAGGCCGTCGCCACCGGCGAGACCGAGCGCATCGAGGCCGGGCTCGTGCTCACCTCGGTCGGCTATCGCGGTGTGCCGCTGCGCGGTCTGCCCTTCGACGAGCAGGCGGGCGTGATCCCGAACGCGGAGGGCAGGGTGCTCGGCGAAGCGGGCGGCGCGGTGCTGCCCGGCGCCTATGTCACCGGCTGGATCAAGCGCGGCCCCACCGGCTTCATCGGCACCAACAAGTCCTGCGCACAGCAGACCGTGCGGCAGCTGGCCGACGACTACAACGCCGGTCGCCTGCCCGAACCCGCGCACAGCGCGGCCGATTTCGATCGGCTGGTGCGCGACCGCAGGCCCGAGGTCGTCACGGGCGGTGCCGCGGCGGCGCCGTTGGTGAAGCCGCTGCGCAAGCTGCTCGCCCGGGTCTGAACCCGGGGTGTGCCCGCGAGCTCGGTGGTGCGATGAGGTCTGCCGAGCCGCTGTTCCGCCGAACGCCACGACGATACGTGCATCGTCGTGGCGTTCGGCGTTCGGCGTTCGGCGTTCGGCGTTCGGCGTTCGGCCGCTGGGCGTTCGGCGCTCAGCGCGCGGTGAATCCGCCGTCGATCGCGAGGGCCGCGCCGGTGACGAAGCTCGCCTCCCTGCTGAGCAGATAGGCGCAGAACGAGGCGATCTCGTCCGGCGCGGCGATCCGGCCGAGCGGGTGCAGCGCCGCGATCGCCGCCTCGCCCTCGGGCGTCGCGCCCATCGAGTCGCGGAACGCGGGGGTGTCCACCGCACCCGACACCAGCGCGTTGACCCGCACACCCTGATCGGCGGATTCCAGCGCGACGGCCTTGGTCAGCCCGACGACGCCGTGCTTGGCGGCGACGTACGGCGCGACCGAGCCCATGCCGACCACGCCCAGGTTCGACGCATTGTTCAGGATCGCGCCGCCGCCCGACGCGACGAGCGCAGGCACCTGATGACGCAGGCCGTAGAACACGGCCGTCAGATTGAGTTCGAGGTCGGCGCGCCAGCCCGCCTCGTCGATCTCGGCGATCGGTCCGAACGCCCGCACCGCGCCCGCATTGTTGAACGCCACGTCCAGACGGCCGAACTCGCCGACGGCGGTCTCGGTCAGCCGGGCCACGTCGGCCTCCACCGTCACATCCGTCGGGACGAACAGCGCCCGGCCACCCGCAGCGCGAATCTCCTCGGCGACCTGATCACCGGCGTCCTTGCCGCGCGCACCGAGAACCACCGCCGCGCCCTCGGCGGCCAGCCGTAGCGCCACCGCCTTGCCGATGCCCGAGGTGGCGCCGGTGATGACCGCGACCTGCTCCGCGAACCGTGTCGACATTCGTGTCCACTTTCCTTCCCGTGCTTGCTCTTTCGCTGTGGCGGACGGTGCCGCCGTAATCAGTCAACCGAGCGCGGGGCGGCATCGCTGGCGGTAATCGGACGCGGCATTTGATGTGTCATCTATTGGTCGGCGACACGCCCGGATGGTCGGAGAAATAATCATGGCTAAATGTCGGTTACCGACCAGTCGGTGTGTGCCGACAGGTTTGCCACGGGCGTCCGGTGGTTTGTTTTATCCCCTGCCGATCGTGACGAACAGTCGCTGCGTGATAGCGGAATCGGGTCCGTCGCAGCCCTTTTGCGGTGTGTCGAGGGGGCTGAACCTTTCATTCGACCCTGTTTACCTGGGCATTCGACCGATTGTTGCCGGAAGCCAAACGTTTCATATCAATTCGGCATCTGGAAAGTTTGCGAACAGCTAACCTGTGGGGGCTGTTTGGAAGACGACCGCGGCCACATGGCTCGACTGTGTGCTGGACGTGGTCACGGTGCGTTGACGGGATAGCGAATGACTACATGTCTGGGTTTCAGCATCGGTTCAGTGAACTCCATAGCGGCTTCGGTCACCGATGGTCTGATTCGACCCACTGTGCGCACCAAGCGCACGGCACTCAGCTTCGACTCGGCGGGCGGAGCCCGCATCGGCGGCATTCCTCAATTCAGCTCGGCCATCACCGATTTCGCCGATCTGGCGCGTGACCCGGAATCACTGCTGGTCGGCGGGCGGCTGTACTCCCCGGCAAACCTCGTCGCCGCGGTGGTCACCGGTCTGCTGGAGGCGGCCGAGCCGAGCGCGGGCGCGGTGGCGACCTACCCGGCGGTCTACACCGACAAACAGCTCGCCCTACTACGTCAGGCGCTCGACCTGAACGGCGCGCGGCACGTCATGCTGGTGCCCGAACCGGTGGTCGCCGCCGAATGGCTGGAATACGAACACGGCCCGCTGGAGACCGGCTTCGTCCTCGTCTACGACCTCGGCGGCACCAGCCTCGACGTGTCCGTCGTGCGCGTCGGGCCGGACTGGGAGAACCATCCGATCGTCGGAAAGCCGCAGCGCTCCTACGACTTCGGCGGTCGCCCGCTGGGGGACATGATCGCGCGCTACGGGCGCACCGGCGTGCCCGGGGCCACGGTGTCGATGACGTCCATCGTCGACGTCGACGGCCTGCGCACCGAGCACATCAGGGACTCCTTCGACGTGGTGCGCGCCTGCCTGCGCTCCACCGGGCTCAGCTTCTCCGATATCGGTCGCGTCCTGCTCGTCGGTGGTGCGTCCCGGCCCGCCGAGGTGGCGGGTGCGCTGGCCGAACTCGGCCGCCCGGTGGTGGTTTCGGCCGATCCCGGCCATATCGTGGCCGTGGGCGCGGCGCGGTTCGCGGCCAGGACCTTCGCGCCCGCGAGTACCGGGGAACGGCCCGCGCCACGCGTCGCCGTGTTCTCCAGTGCCGCAGTGGCTTCCGCGCTGGCCATGTCGGCCGCGACGATCTTCGGCGGCTCCGGCGGATCGGGTCCGCTCCCGGTACTCGACCGGTTACCGGCCGCCGCTCCGGTCCCCGCCGACACGCTGCTCTACGAACCCAACGGCGACACCGCCTTGGACCAGGCCGTCCGGCAGGGCATCCCGGCGACGCTGGCGCAGCACGCCTTCTTCGACGGAAACGGCTACGACCGGCGCGTCTCGTCCATCGCGCGCAGTACGACTTTCGGGCCCTCGATCGGCGAGTCCCGCCCCGGGCCGCACAACGATCCCCGAATCTGCTGCGGCAATGGCCGATACGCGGGACCGCAGTACGCCAACCCCGCCCAGTTCGTCAATCCGCTGCCCTTCCAGCGGACGCCGCGGGTGAGCCTGCCCGGGTGGGAAGGCATGAACCCGACGATCCCGAGCGTCGGTCTGCCCTCCTGGCCCAACACCCAACCGGCCCCGAATCCCTCGGCCCCGAACCCTTCGGCCCCCGGCAACACCCAACCCGAGCCGGGCACGCCGACTTCTCCCGGATCACCGGCTTCCGGTGGGGGCGCCGCCTCGCCTGGAGGAACGAGCACTGACGGCGCCGCTTCGGGTGGTACGACCGGAGACCCTGTGGCGGGTGGGGGCAATGCCGGTGGGACATCCTCGGGGGGAACGACTTCCGGCGGCGCGGCCGGGGATGGTTCCGGCGCGGCGTCCGGGCCGGGCACGGACGGTGGTTCTACGGGTGGCGGTGCCTCGTCGGGCGGTGGCGCTTCGTCCGGTGGTGATTCTTCGAGTGGTGGTGCGTCTTCTGGTGGGGGCGCTTCATCCGGCGGTGGAACGTCCTCCGGCGGTGGCGCGTCCGGGGGCGGTACGTCTTCTGGCGGGAGCGCATCGTCCGGCGGTGAATCGTCAGGGGGTGATTCGTCCGGCGGCGGAACGGCCTCGGGTGGTGGCGCTTCGTCCGGTGGTGATTCTTCGAGTGGTGGTGCGTCTTCTGGTGGTGGCGCATCCTCGGGTGGTGGCGCGTCCTCGGGTGGTGAATCTTCCGGTGGTGGCGCATCCTCGGGTGGTGGCGCGTCGTCCGGTGGTGAATCTTCCGGTGGCGGAACGTCCTCCGGCGGTGGTGCGTCGTCCGGCGGCGGCGAAGCGTCTTCACATGGCGGTGCGTCGTCCGGTGGTGGTGCGTACTCCGGCGGTGGAGCGTCCTCGCCGGGCGGATCGTCTTCCGGCGGAACCTCCTCCGGCGGTGCGTCTTCCGGCGGCAGCGGCAGGTCGGACTCGAAGTTCGGCGGCGGCGGTGCGGGTGGCTCCGGCGGCGGTATGGGTGGCGGCGGTATGGGCGGTGGCGGCAAGGTCGGTGGCGGCTCGGCCGGCGGCGGAGTCGGTGGCGCCCGGCGCTGAATCGAAGACGAGTCATCGAGCCGCGGGGCACAATGGATTGGTGAAAGCGCTTGGGGGAGGGCCGCGGCTGATCGCCTTGGATGTGGACGGCACGCTGCTCGAGACGGGATCGCCGGTCAGTGTGCGGGTCACCGCCGCGGTGGCGGCGGCTGTCGCGGCAGGGGCGCACGTGGTGGTGACGACCGGGCGCACGCTGCTGACGACGCGTCCGGTGCTCACGGAACTCGGGCTGGTCGAGGGGCATGCGCTGTGTTCCAACGGCGCGGTGCACATCGACGTGGCCAGGGGCGTGCCGGTGGCGGTGCAGGCGTTCGACCCGGCGCCCGCGGTCACCGCGCTGCGCGCCCTGTTCCCGGAGATGATCTTCGCGGTGGAGAAGGTCGGCATCGGTACCTGGGCGACGGGCGCCAGTCCCGGCGAATTCTCCATCGGCGAATACCTTCTCGTCGATCACGGCGCGCTGAGCAGCGAGCCGACGCCGCGCCTCAACGGCTGGTGGCCGGAGGGGACGCTGGATGAGATGCTCACGCTGTTGCGGACCTTCGCCGTGCCCGGCGCCAGCTGGGTGCACGGCGAGTTCGGCCCGTGGCTGACCGTGTCGCGGCGCGGGGTGTCCAAGGGCTGGGCGCTGGAGCGTCTGCGCCTGTCGCTCGGCATTCCCCGCGCCGCGACCCTGGCCATCGGCGACGGCTACAACGACCGCGAAATGCTGCGCTGGGCCGGGTATTCGGTGGCCATGGCCAACGCGCCCGACGACGTCCGCGGCTTGGCCGACGAGGTGACCGGCGACGTCGACGCCGACGGCGTCGCCACGGTGCTGGAGCGTTGGTTCGGCCGCTGACCTACACGCCGCCGGTCTTGCCGACGACCTCCAGGTAGTGCGGGTTGGACATGATCCCGAGGACATTGCCGAACGGGTCCACCACCGCGGCGGTGACGAAACCTTCGCCGTTGCCGCGCGGGGTGATCGGTTCGTACTCGGTGGCGCCGAGGTCGAGCAGTCGCTGGAAGGTGGCCGCCAGGTCGTCGACGTGCCAGAACATGACGCCGCCCCCGCCCGGCTCGTTGCGCGCACCGCTCGGCGCGTAGGCGCGGTTCACGATGCCCAGCTCGTGCTGGTAGTCGCCGATGCGGAACTCGTAGTACCCGTTCGGCACGTGGTAGTAGGGCGCGACGCCGAGGAATTCGGCGTACCAGTCCTTGGCGGCTTCGAGGTCGTCGGCGTAATAGGTGACCGTGGCCATTCCGCGCAGCATGTCGGTGCTCCTTCGATGATCGGTTCGTGCTGGTGGAACCATCTTCGCGCGTAAAGTGCTCACCAACTGAGCACTTTGTGCGGCAGAATTTCTCGTATGAGAGCGGATCGTCTGGTGGCCACATTGCTGCTGATGCAGGCCCGCGGCAGGGTGACCGCCGCGGAGGTCGCCGCGGAACTGGAGGTCTCCGTGGCCACGGCGCGGCGTGATCTGGAGGCGCTCTCCGCGGCGGGCATTCCGGTGTATGCGCAGCAGGGCCGCGGCGGCGGTTGGTCCCTCGTCGGCGGGGCTCGGACGGATTTGAGCGGTTTGTCCGAACCCGAGGCCAGGGCGCTGTTCCTGCTGGCAGGCGCGTCCGCGAGCGCGAACCCGGAGGTGAAATCGGCACTGCGCAAACTGGTTCGGGCGCTGCCGCAGACGTTCCGCGCGGACGCCCAGGCGGCCGCCGACGCCGTGATCATCGATCCGGCGCGCTGGGGTCAGCGCGACCGGAACCGGCCCGGCGTGGTGGACTTGTTGCAGCGCGCGGTCGTGCAGCGGCGACGGGTGGGGCTGGAGTACGAGCGGGCGGGCGCCAAGACGACGCGGATGGTCGACCCGTGGGGATTGGTCGACAAGGACGCCATCTGGTATCTGATCGCGGGCACCGAGAAGGGGAGCAGGACCTTCCGGGTGGACCGGATCGCCGACGCCCAGCTGTCCGACGAAACCTTTCGCCGCCCAGACGATTTCGAGTTGTCGGCGGCCTGGGACGAAGTGGTCGGCGCGATGGAGCGGCGCCGCGCGGCCACGTCGGCCACCGCCCGCATCGCCCCCGGTTTGCTCCCGGTGCTGCGCGATCAGCAGGGCAGGCACTGCGAGGTGGACGGCCCGGTCGCCGACGGCCGGGTCCAGGTCCGGATCACCGCGCCGACGCCGCGGATGATCGCTCAGCAGCTGGCGGGGTGGGGCGCGGAGATCGAGGTGCTCGGACCGCCGGAGGTGTGCGAGGAACTCGCGCGGCTGGGCGCGGAACTGGTGCGACGGTACGGGACCGCCGAATGACCGAAAACGATCCTGCGACCACGGTTCTCCGGTTTGTCCGAGTTCGCCGGGCCCGTGCGCTCGACGCCCATTCCATTTCCCCGCTCCGACCGCGCGCCGGTTTCGTCGGCGACTCGCCGTTGCTGTACGGTTACCAGCGCTGAGCTACAGCGATATTTGGAATGCCCGTCCGCACCCGCCGAAGAGGATCAGCGACGACGGTCGGCGTGCGAGTTCGTTTGTGAAAGTTTCGTTTCGATCAGATTCGACTGGAGCGTTATGAATCGCAAGCATTCACCTGTTCTGGCCGCGATCACCACAGTGTTGGTAGTCGTCGCCGGCGCCGTCGGTGTTCAGAGCGCGGCCCGCGCCGAGCCGGGGGAGGTCGACTCCGGCGGGATGCACCTGGTCGCGTCGGTGGATGCCAACTTTGTCAAGTCCACCGGTGATCTCGCGTTGGGGGTCCCGTTCTCGCACTCGGCCAAGGTGTCCGGGAACTTCTCGACCTCCCTCGATGGAGCCTCGGCGCTGCGCAGGGGGAAGCTCATCGCCGGATATCTGATCGGCTGCGCGGTGGACATCTCCGATGGCATCGACGTCAGCATCGCGGCCGCCGTGGGCGGCAATGTCGATGTCACGACCGGACTTCTCGGGCTGAGTCTCAATGTTCCGTTCGGTGTCACCGTCGGCGACCAGGTCGCTGTCGATTTCGGCGGGAATCTCGGCATCGATCTCGGCGGGGATGTCACCTTCGGCGTCTTCAGCGAACTCGGTGGTGAGATCACCGTGTCCATCAACCCGGGCAGCGTGACAGCGGCGGTGATCGCCGAGTCGACGCTGGACGAGGATTCGTTGTTCCCCTTCACCTTCGCGCACTCCAATACCGCGCTGAACATCAACGGATGCCTCACCCCGGCATCGGCCATGCCGTTCATCACCGTCCGCGCCGACGCCCGCAACGGCATCGTGCAGACGACGGGCTATGGGCAGCAATTCGTGTTCTGAGCCGCGACGCCCGATTTTCGATCGGGAGCGAAGGCGATGACCGGCCGATCGTCCGGACCCAGCATCCGGGAGGGGAGCGGTCATGTACTGCAAGGACATTCCATGCACAACGGGTCGATGAGAGGCGGGAAGCATCATGGTCCGTAGGACCTTCGAGAACGCGGTTCGCAAGCTGATCGCGGGTGCGCTGCCGGTGGCGGCCGCTCTCGCGTTCGTCGGGGCCGCCCCGGTGCAGGCGGCTCCGGTGCAGGCGCCTGCGCCGATCGTGCAGCAGGTCGCCGAGCCTTTGCAGGTCGGCGCGAGCCTTCCGCTCGACAGGATCGCGACGAATCCGGAGGCGATGAACTCCGATCCGCTGACCAACGGCGCGGCCGCGGGCGCGGTCGTCGGCGCGACGGGGTCGGGTGTGATGAGCGCGGTGTCGTGCCTGCCCGGCTTCATCGTCATGGCGGTGCCGTGCGCCATCGTGGGAGCGATCAACGGCGCGGTAGTCGGTGCGCTCGTCGGCATACTCGTCGGCGTCGTCATGCCGGAGCTGGTGCCGCAGACGCTGCCCTGATCGCGAGCTGAACGCGGTCTCGCGAGAACTGTGTGAACCGGGCCGTGCCCCGGGGTGAAAAGCCCTGGGACACGGCCGAGCTCGTTGCCGACGGCCTCGAGGCTCAGTTGGCGGCGGTGTCGGCGAGGATTCGTGCGCTCAGCGCCCGCACCATTTCCGTGGCCACCACCGCGTGCCCGCTGGTCGTGAAGTGGATGAGATCGGCGCTCATGACCTGGGGCCGCAGCCGCAGCGGGTGGTCCCAGAAATCGACGAGCACCGCGTCGTAGCGGTGGGCCAGGTCCCGGACGATGTCGTTGAGTACCGCCATGCGGTCGCGCATCGGCCGCATCGGCGCCATGCGCTCGACCTCCCAGACATCGGCCACCGTGAACGTCATGACCTGTGCGCCACCGCGGCTCACCGCGGCGAACAGTCCGTCGAGGTTGGCACGCACCTGGTCGACGTCGCCGCCGGGCAGGAACAGATCGTTTCCGCCGCAGCTCACGTGCACCAGGTCGGGTTCGAACTCCAGCACCCGCTGGAGTTGTTCGTCGCGCACCTGCGCGGTCGTCGCCCCGATACGTCCGGTGTTGAGGTAGGCGAGGCCGGGCCGCACCGAGGTCAGCAGGGCGGCGAGGCGATCGGCCCACCCGGCCGTCTCGTATCCGGGGCTCGGGTCGCCGACGCCACGGGCGATGGAGTCGCCCAGGACGGCGAAGCGCCGCCAGGGCGCGCCCGCCAGCAGTTCCAGGGCCGCGTCGGGCGCCAGCAGCATCGGGTCGTCGGCTTCGGTGTGAATGTCGTTGTGCGTCATGGTGACTCCTAGTCGGTGACGGCGGTCGCGGCCGGATCGAGCTGCCGCGTCGGTATGGCGCACAGGCAGGCCGCCCCCGCGGCGATGCCCGCGCAGACCGCGAACAGGGTGTGGAAGCCGGCGAGCGCGTCGCCGGGGTGGGCGGCGAACACCGCGGCCAGCACGGCGACGCCCAGCGCGCCGCCGACCTGACGCGCCGTGAGGTTCATGCCGATGCCCGCCGCGAACTGTTGTGGCGGAAGCGAACTCGCCGCGGCCGTGCCGAGCACCGTCACCACGATGCCGACACCGCCGCCGCCGAGCACCCCGGCGGGAATCCAGGCCGACCACAGCGCGGGTGTCGGCCCGAACGCGTCGGTGCTCATCCAGACGAGGGTTCCGGTGAACATCAGCGCGCCGAGCACCCCGACCCAGCGGCGCGCGGCGGGGGTGGCGGCCCGTCCCGCCAGGGTGGCGCTCACCATCGATGCCACCGCGCCGACGGTGAGCGCGGCGGCCGAGCCGAGCACCGAATAACCCCAGATCGCGTCCAGGAACAGCGGTCCGGACAGCAGCCAGGCGAACATCGCCGCACCGAAGACGAACGACGCGGCGTTGGCCAGCGCGTACGGCCTGCTCTGCCACAACTCCACCGCGATGGCCGGATTGTGGTGCCGCGCCGAGCGCACCAGAGCGATGGCCAACAGCGCGGCGCCGCCGCCGAGGACGGCCAGCGTGCCCGGCGAGGTCCACCCCCAGCGCTGCCCCTCGGTGACTCCGGCGACCACACCGCCGAACCCGAGCGCGACGGCCGCCGTGCCGACCGGATCCGGCAGCGCGGTGCCTGCCGGCCGCGGGTCGGTCACCGGAATTCGCAAGCCGGGCAGGATGAGCCCGAGCGCGACCGGCACGTTGATCACGAAGACCGACCGCCAGCCGAACGCCTCCACCAGACCGCCGCCGATCGCCGGTCCGACCACCGCGGCGAATCCGCCCGCGGCCGACCAGGCGGCGATGGCCGCACCGATCCGTTCGCGCGGTGTCACGCCGAGCACCAGCCCCAGTGCCGCGGGCACCATGAGCGCGGCCGTCGCGCCCTGGAGCACCCGGCCCGCGATGAGCCAGGCCGCGTTCGGCGCGAGCCCGCACAGCAATGACGTGAGCGCGAAACCGGCCAGCGCGATCAGGAACAGCCTGCGCCGCCCGAGCGCGTCGGCGAACCGGCCGCCGGGCGTGAGCAGGGCGGCGAACGCGACGGCGTAACCGCTGACCACCCAAGTCAACGTCGTCGTCGCGGTATCGGAGTAGTCGCGGGCGATGGCCGGGAAGGCGATGTTGACCACGGACAGGTCGAGGAAGGCGATGAACGCCGCGCCGCACGCGATCAGCAGCGTGGCGGTGGCGCTCATGGCGGGGGGACTGGCGGTGGTCCGTGCGGACACCTCGGTCATGGGAGATCCTTCGGAAGTCGAGAACAAAACGTACGACCGTTCGTACAATCAAAGTACGACCGATCGTTCGTATTTGCAAGCGTTCGGTGGAAGAATGGGGGCATGGCCGAGACGACAACCGATCAGCGCCTGGTCAAGGGCGCTCGC
Organism: Nocardia sp. bgisy118; assembly: GCF_057708605.1. NCBI lineage: Bacteria > Bacillati > Actinomycetota > Actinomycetes > Mycobacteriales > Nocardiaceae > Nocardia > Nocardia sp. bgisy118. The sequence goes on from NZ_JBYISM010000005.1 coordinate 129,902, forward strand.
TCCCGGGCGTCGATCGCCCGGCACGCCGCCGACGTGGCGTCCGTCGAAGGGCTGAACGGTGTGAGCATCGGGCGATTGGCCGCCGACCTCGGGATCAGCAAGAGCGGTATCGCCACACTCTTCGGCTCGAAGGAATCTCTCCAGCTCGCGGCGGTGGAGGCGGCCAGGGAGGTGTTCGTGGCGCAGGTGATCGAGCCGACCGTCGGTGTGCCGCGCGGTGTGCCGCGACTGCGCGCGCTGGTCGATCGCTGGTTCGCGCACGTGACCGAACCGGTCTTTCCCGGCGGCTGCTTCCGCACCGCGACCCTGGTCGAATTCGACAGCAGGCCGGGCCCGGTGCACGACGCGATCGCCGCCGACCGCGAGGACTGGCTCTCTTTCCTGACCAAAGAGATTCGCAAAGCCCAGGATCAGGGCGAACTGGCCGACCGGGACGCGGACGCGCTCGCCTTCGAATTGGACGCGCTCATGAGCGCGGTCAGCACAGCGCGGCAACTCGGCGACGAGACCAAGGTGCAGACGGCGCGACGGATCATCGACCGGCTGCTGTCGTGAAAGAGCTACGGGGCGTGCGGCTTCGGCGTAGCTGAACCGGTGGGATGTCGGCCGGTCAGTGTTGCCCGTTCCAGAATCCGATGGCGATCGCGCCCCACCAGCACACCTGGGAGATCGTTCCGGAGGCGGCGCCCCACAGGAGCAACTTCGTCGGCGGTCTGACCGAAACCTGGTGGGCCAGGCGCCTGCTCAGGATGGTGGCCTGTAATCCGTTGAGGGTCAGCAGCAGAATCAGCACCATCTTCGTGCGGGTCGATCCGGAGCCGAGATTCGGTTCGAGAAAGCAGCCGCTCACGACGAGCCCTGCCAGGCCGACCCTGATGGGGGCGTGCAGACGCGACATGCCCGCGACCGCGTCGGCCAGCGTGGACCGGCCCGCGAGCCACAGGGCCATCAGATAATCCGCCATCAGCACCCCGCCGCAGGGATTCGAGCGGCGGCAGTTCGGGTCGTGATGGCGGTTCGAGGTCCAACGACCGGTGACCGGTCAGAACGCGGTGCCGGCGCCATTCGGTGGTGGCGATTCCGGAACTCGACGGGTTGAACGGCTGGGTGAGAGACGCTGACGGACTCGGCATTTCGGGTTCGGCCGGATCGGCGGCGATTCTCGTGCGACTTGCCGGGCTGGGGCCGTCGGGAGGTCGGCGACCGCGGTACATGGCCCGCGAACGAACTACGGGCGGCAGGTGTCCTGCGCGCGGTGTCGTCGCCGACGCGATCGAGCGGAACGTCGAGGTGAAGTCGACCAGTCAGGGGAGGCTCTTCAGGGCGACGGCACCGTGGTGGGTGGGCGGTCGAAGACCATCGGTGGCGCTGCGCGTGCCGTGCCGCCAGTCAGGCGGACAGCGGCAGAGCCGCGGCCCACGCCGCGTCGTAGCGGTCCCAGACGATCTCGGCCATGGCGCGATGGACGCCGAGGACGTCGGCGTGCGTCAGTTCCGGGGCTGCGGCCGTCAACCGGTCGGTGAGCAAGCCGGGGGCGAGGAACCACGGCGCGACGAGGACGCGGTCCGCGCCGCATGCGCGCAGGCGGGAAACCGCCTCGTGCACCGTGGGTTCCGTGGTGGCGAAGCAGATCTCGGTGTGCCAGCCGGTGCGGGCGGCCAGGCGGCGAGCCACCGCGGCGGTGCGGGCGTTCGCCGCGGAAGACGACGAGCCGACGGCAGCCACCGCTACGCCGATGCGGTCCGCCGGGACGGTCGTGGAAGTCCCTAGGGCATCGAGCGCACGGTCCCGCAGCGCGTCGATCAGGCGCGGGTCGGGGCCGAGTACGTCCGCTTGCGTGAGCCGCAGACGAGGATGCCGGGCGCGGCACTCGTCCAGCAGCCCCGGCAGGTCGACGCGTGCATGAAAGGCGCTGCCCAGCAGAAGGGGCGCCACGACGGCATGCGTATGCCCTTGACCCGCAACGGCGTCCACCACCTGCTCGACCGAGGGCGCGCTCAGATCGAGGAAAGCGAGGCGGACGTCGAGATCGGGCCGGGCGGCGGCGATCTCGGCGACCACGGCCGACATGGTGGCCGCCGAACGCGGATCGCGGCTGCCGTGCGCGACCGCGATCAACGCGGGCGCGGAGAATCGACGGTCGCCAGGCGGCATCGGCTGCGCGCCGATGCCGCGGGAGGCGAACACGTCGGTCATCTCAGGCCTCGGTGCCGACCTCGACCGCGGTCAGCACATCGCCGACCAGGCCCGCGCCGAGCGTGTTGCCGCCGGCCGGGTCGATCAGCAGGAAGCTGCCGGTGTGCCGGTTGGCCCGGTAGTCGTCGGCCGCGAGCGGCTCGGCGACGCGCACCGAGATGCGCCCGATGTCGTTGAGCTCCAGCGCTTCCGGGTTCGGGTCCGCGGCGAGCCGCTGCTCGTCGAAGCGCTCGATGAGCGCGCCGACGATGGCCTGGGTGGTGCGGGTGCCGTGCTTGAGCAGCAGCCGGGCGCCGGGGCGCAGCGGCTTGTCGCCCAGCCAGCAGACCGTCGCGTCGAAGCTGTCGATCGGTTCCGGCGCGTCGGACACCGCGGCGATGATGTCACCGCGCGAGATGTCGACCTCGTCGGTCAGGATCAGCGTCACGCTGCGCCCGGCCTGCGCGACGGCGAGCTCGCCGTCCGGGGTGTCGATCCGCTCCACGGTCGTGCGCACGCCGGACGGCAGCACCACGATCTCGTCGCCGGGCGCCACCGAACCGGCCGCGATCTGACCCGCGTAGCCACGGTAGTCCGGGTATTCGGCGGTGCGCGGGCGAATCACGTACTGCACGGGGAAGCGCAGACCCAGCGTGTGCGCGCCGGTGTTGTCGGCGTCGACCGGCACCGATTCCAGGTGCTCGATGAGCGAAGGCCCGTCGTAGTACGGGGTGTTCGAGGACCGGCTGGCGATGTTGTCGCCGTGCAGCGCCGAGACCGGGATCTCCAGCACGTCCTCCGGCGCCCAGCCGAGGGTGCCGGTGAGCTTGGTGAACTCGGCCGAGATCTCGGCGAACACCGTGGCGGCGTCGTCCACGAGGTCGATCTTGTTCACGGCGAGCACCAGCTTCGGCACGCCGAGCAGCGCGAGCACCGCAGCGTGCCTGCGGGTCTGCTCGATCACGCCCTTGCGCGCGTCGACCAGCAGGATCACCAGCTGCGCGGTGGACGCGCCGGACACGGTGTTGCGGGTGTACTGCACGTGCCCGGGGGTGTCCGCGAGCACGAAAGACCGCTTGGGCGTGGCGAAGTAGCGGTAGGCGACATCGATGGTGATGCCCTGTTCCCGCTCCGCGCGCAGCCCGTCCACGAGCAGCGAGAGATCCGGGGTGGCCAGACCCTTGTCCACCGACGCGCGGGTGACGGCGTCGATCTGGTCGGCCAGTACGGATTTCGTGTCGTAGAGCAGCCGTCCGACCAGGGTGGACTTACCGTCGTCGACAGAACCGGCGGTGGCCAGCCTCAATAGGTCGGACATGTCAGAAATAACCCTCTCGCTTGCGGTCTTCCATCGCGGCCTCGGACACCCGGTCGTCGCCACGGGTCGCACCACGTTCGGTCAGTCGGGACGCGGCCACTTCGGCGAGGATCGCCTCGTTGTCGGCCGCGTCGGAAATGATGGCGCCGGTGGTGGATCCGTCGCCGACGGTGCGGTAACGCACCGAGCGGGTCTCCAGCACCTCGCCTTCGCGCGGGCCGCCCCACACGCCCGGCGTCATCCACATGCCGTCGCGCTGGTACACCGGGCGCTCGTGCGCGTAGTAGATGGTCGCGAGTTCGACATTCTCCCTGGCGATGTAGCGCCAGATGTCGAGCTCGGTCCAGTTGCTCAGCGGGAACACGCGCACGTGCTCGCCCGGCGCGTGCCGCCCGTTGTACAGGTTCCACAGCTCGGGGCGCTGCCGCTTCGGGTCCCACTGGCCGAAGGCGTTGCGCAGCGAGAAGATGCGCTCCTTGGCGCGGGAGCGCTCCTCGTCGCGGCGGCCGCCGCCGAACACCGCGTCGAAGCGGTTCTCGGAGATGGCGTCCAGCAGCGGCACGGTCTGCAGCGGGTTGCGGATGCCGTCCGGGCGCTCGGTCAGCCTGCCATCGGCCAGGTAGTCCTCGACGCTGGCGACGTGCAGGCGCAGCCCGTACTTCTCGACCACCTTGTCGCGGAACTCCAGCACCTCGGGCAGGTTGTGGCCGGTGTCCACGTGCAGCAGCGCGAAGGGCAACGGCGCGGGCCAGAACGCCTTGAGCGCCAGGTGCAGCAGCACGGTGGAGTCCTTGCCGCCGGAGAACAGGATCACCGGCCGCTCGAACTCGCCCGCCACCTCGCGGAAGATGTGGATGGCCTCCGACTCCAACGCCGCGAGGGTGTCGAAGTCGGTGATGCCAAGAGAGCGTTCACTTCTGATGGTCTCGGTCATGATTGATGCAACCCGCATTCGGTCTTGGCGAGGCCGGCCCAACGGCCGCTTCGCGGATCGGATCCCGGCTCCGGCTTCCGTGTGCACGGAGCGCAGCCGATGGACGGATATCCCTCCTCCACCAGGGGATTGACGAGGATGCCGTGCTGTTCGATGTAGGCCTGCATCTCGTCGTCGGACCACGGTGCGATCGGGTTGATCTTCACCAGGCCGAAGGCTTCGTCGTAGGAGATCAGCGGTGCGTTGGCGCGGGTGGGGGCCTCGACCCGGCGGATGCCGGTGACCCAGGCGTTGTAGCCCGACAGCGACTTCTTCAGCGGCACAACCTTGCGCAGCCTGCAGCACTCGCCCGCGTCGCGCGCGAACAGATCCTTGCCGAGCAGTTCGTCCTGTTCGGCGACGGTGTGCTCCGGGCGGACGTTGACCACGTTGACCCCGTACACGGCCTCGACCGCGTCGCGGGTGCCGATGGTCTCGGCGAAGTGATAGCCCGTGTCCAGGAACAGCACGTCGACACCGGAGCGGACCTGCGCCGCGAGGTGGACCAGCACGCCGTCCTGCATGTTGGAGGCGACGATGTAGCCGGAGCCGAAGGTCTCCTCGGTCCAGCGCAGCAGGTCGAGCGCCGAGGCGTCGGGGCCGAGTTCGGCCGCGCCGCGTTCGGCGATCGCCCGCAGCTCGTCTTCGGCGAGCTTGTCGGCGAGTTTGGTTGTCACAGTTGATCTCCCGTCAGCCGAGTCACGATTCGATGCTCATCGCAGGTCGGCCTCGTCGGCGCGGACCGCCCACTGGGCGAACCGCTCGTCCGCGTTCCGGTTCTTGACGAAGTTGCGCACCACGCGCTCGATGTAGTCGCCGAGTTCGGCGCTGGTCACCTTGTGCTGGCGCAGCTTTCGGCCGAAACCGCTGTCGAGTCCGAGGCTGCCGCCGAGATGAACCTGGAAACCCTCGACTTGATTCCCGTCGCCGTCGTCCACCAGCTGGCCCTTGAAGCCGATGTCGGCGATCTGGGACCGGCCGCAGGAGTTCGGGCAACCGTTGATGTTCACCGTGATCGGTACGTCGAGCTGGGCGTTGACGTCGGCGAGGCGCTGCTCGAGCTCCGGCGCGAGCACCTGGGAGCGCTTGCGGGTCTCGACGAAGGAGAGTTTGCAGAACTCGATGCCACTGCAGGCCAGCAGGTTACGCCGCCAGATCGACGGACGGGCCTGCAACCCGAGCGGTTCCAGTTCGGTGATGAGCTGCTCGACCTTGTCGTCGGCGACGTCGAGCACGATCAGCTTCTGGTACGGGGTGAAGCGGATCCGGTCGGCGCCGATCTTCTCGACCGCGTCGGCCACCTTGGTGAGGACGGTGCCGGAGACGCGGCCCGCGATGGGGGAGAAGCCCACGGCGTTGAGGCCGTTGCGCAGCCGCTGGATGCCCACATGATCGATCGGCTTGGCGGGCTGCTCGGGCGCGGGGCCGTCGATCAGCTTGCGCTTCAGGTACTTCTCCTCGAGCACCTCGCGGAACTTCTCGATGCCCCAATCCTTGATCAGGAACTTCAGCCGCGCCTTGGTGCGCAGGCGGCGGTAGCCGTAGTCGCGGTACAGGGAGACCACGGCCTCCCATACGTCCGGCACCTCGTCCAGCGGGACCCAGGCGCCGACGCGCTGCGCGAGCATCGGGTTGGTGGACAGGCCACCGCCGACCCACAGGTCGAGACCGGGGCCGTGCTCGGGGTGCTCCACGCCGACGAACGCGACGTCGTTGATCTCGTGCACCACGTCCTGCTGACCCGAGATCGCGGTCTTGAACTTGCGCGGCAGGTTCGAGTACCGCTTGTCGCCGATGTAGCGGCGCACGATCTCCTGGATCGCCGGGGTGGGATCGATGATCTCGTCCAGCGATTCACCGGCCAGCGGCGAGCCGAGCACGACACGGGGGCAGTCGCCGCACGCCTCGGTGGTCTGCAGGCCGACCTCTTCGAGGCGGCGCCAGATCTCCGGAACATTCTCGATCTCGATCCAGTGGTACTGGACGTTCTCGCGGTCGGACAGGTCCGCGGTGTCACGGCCGAACTCGGTGGAGATCTGGCCGAGCGTGCGCAGCTGCGCGACGTTCAGCGCGCCGCCGTCGCAGCGCACCCGCATCATGAAGTACTTGGCCTCGAGAATGTCGATGTTCTCGTCGCCGGTCCAGGTGCCGTCGTAGCCCTGCTCGCGCTGGGTGTAGAGACCCCACCAGCGGAACCGGCCGCGCAGATCGGCCTTGTCGATGCTGTCGAAGCCGCCCTTGGCGTAGATGTTCTCGATACGGGCGCGGACGTTGAGCGGGTTGTCGTCCTTCTTGCTCTGCTCGTTCGGGTTGAGCGGTTCCCGGTAGCCGAGGGCCCACTGGCCCTCGGACTTGCGGCGCACGGGCTTGCCGGTGCGGGCGCGCGGCGCCGTCGACGCCTCGGGCCGCGGGCGGTCCGGTCGTACACGGCGCTCGGAGGCCGGGCGTTCGGGACGCGCCTGCCTCGGGGTCGGCTGATCGCTGGGACCGGCGTCGGTACTCGACGTCATGAGGTCGCTCCTGCTGGGTGGGTGGTACATCCGTGCTGAAGGCGTGAGGGGCTGGCTCACACCCGCGGTGTCAGCGGACCGATGCGATGGGAGTCGCCGGGAGACCCGGAAAGGGCGCCGCTGAGCTACCGGTGAGAACCGGGCAGACAGCAGGCGCTACAGACGCGCTTGTAGTCGACGTGGCGACGTGCCACAAGTCGTACTCCCGATGCGCGCATGGGGCCTATTGTGCCATGTCAGGATGGGCGTTCCGACCGTCATGCCGGTATTTCCCGCGAAATAGGGGGAAATTCCCTGGACCGGGAGGTCTATTTGTGATGGTCGTCATATTTTCCCGCGCGAACGCGGCTGGTGATTCGTCCGAAGTGTCCGATGTGAACCGTGGCACGCTCCGTTGACCTCGAGTTATCTCGAGGTACGAGTGTGTATCCCATGAGTACCGCACCCGTCGACACCGACGTCGAAATCGAAGCCATCCGCCAGATCGTCGCCACCGTCGAGCACGTGCAGCAGCACGAGCTCGTCGACGAATTCGTCGCGCTGTTCCGCGCCGACGCCATCTGGACCACGGGCCACGGCAAGCGCCTGTTCGGCCGCGACGCCATCGCCGAGTTCACCGCTGCCTTGCTGCCCGGCGCGACCACGCACGGCAAGGCGACCTACGAGCTCGAGCACGTGCTGTTCATCCGCCCCGACGTGGCCGCGGTGAAGGTGCGTCAGCGGTACTTCACCAACGAAGGGGTCCTGGAGGGCGAGGGCACCCCGATGTACGTGATGGCCAAGGAGGACGGCCGCTGGTTGCTCACCGCGAACCAGAACACGCCGATCGTCGCGGACTGAGTTCATGGGCGCGGCCGCGCGGGTCGTCGCGGCCGCGGCCTTTTCGATCGCCGGCGCAGGCGGCCTGCTCGTCCTGGTGCGCGCCGCCGAGTCCCCGCTGCGACATCGCCCACGGGTTCACGCGTGGAAGTGACGGTCGGCACGTCCCCGGTGGTGGGACGGTCCCCGGGCGAAAGGTCGCACTGTTCGGCGGGCACACTGGACAGGTGAGTTCCGCCGTACCCCTCTCGGAGATCGACGCCGCCGCGCCCGTGCTGCGCGACTTCGGCGGCGGGCCGTTCGGCGTGTACGTGCACGTGCCCTTCTGCGCGACGCGCTGCGGGTACTGCGACTTCAACACCTACACCGCGGGCGAGCTCGGCAGCTCTGCATCGCCGCAGTCGTGGCTCGCGGCGTTGCGCGGTGAACTGGCCGCGGCCGCCGATCGGTTCGCGGGTCTGCCGTCGGCCACGCCCGAGGTCTCGACGATCTTCGTCGGCGGCGGCACGCCGTCGCTGCTCGGCGGGGACGGTCTCGCCGAGGTGCTCGACGCCGTCCGATCGGCATTCACGCTCGCGCCGGACGCCGAGGTGACCACCGAGTCGAATCCGGAATCCACCTCGCCGGAGTTCTTCGACCGCATCAGGGCGGCGGGGTACACCCGCGTCTCGCTGGGCATGCAGTCGGCCGCCCGGCATGTGCTCGCGGTGCTCGACCGCACCCACACCCCTGGCCGTGCGGTCGCCGCCGCGCGGGAAGCGCGGGCCGCGGGATTCGAGCACGTGAACCTGGACCTGATCTACGGCACGCCGGGTGAGCGCGACGCCGATCTCGACGCCAGCCTGGACGCGGTGCTCGACGCCGGTGTCGATCACGTCTCCGCGTATTCGCTCATCGTCGAGGACGGAACCGCGTTGGCGCGCAAGGTGCGTCGCGGCGAACTGCCCGCCCCCGACGACGACGTGCTCGCCGCCCGCTACGAACGCATCGACACTCGCCTCGCCGCTGCGGGCCTCACCTGGTACGAGGTATCCAATTGGGCGGCAAACGATTCCGCCCGGTGCAGGCACAACCTCGGGTACTGGGACGGCGGCGACTGGCTCGGCGCAGGCCCCGGCGCGCACAGCCACCTCGGCGGCGTGCGCTGGTGGAACGTCAAGCATCCGGCGCGCTACGCCGAGCGCGTCGCCCGCGGCGGTCTGCCCGCCGCAGGCTGGGAATCGCTCAACGACGACGAGCGCTATTTCGAACGCGTCATGCTGACCGTGCGGCTCCGCACCGGCCTCCCCCTCACGGACCTCGCCGCCTCCGCCACCCCGGCCGTGGACCGGATCATCGCCGACGGCTTGGCATTCCGCTCCGACGGCCATCTCGTCCTCACCGACCGGGGCCGTCTGCTCGCCGACGGCGTCGTCCGTCGCCTGCTCGACTGATTCCCAACGGCCGCAACATTTTTCGCATGGCATAGGCTGCTTGTGCCGCTCGTCCGACCGACCCCCACGGCCGCAGCGCCTTTCGCGACGACTACCGCGCGGGGTACTTGTGGTCCAGCCACTCGTCGAAGGTCGGCCCCGCCAGGATCGCGTCCGGTCCGGGCAGCAGCGCGCCCGCGGCTTGGAGTTCCTGGTTCGGGTCCTCGGCATCGACGATCTCCTCGACGCGGGCCGGATCACCCCGGCGCGCAGCGAGTTTCGCGACGGCCACGGCGAGGTTCAGCTCCTCCGGGCCCGCGATCTCGACCACGTCGGCGGCCTCCTCGGCGAGGGCGAGCGCGGCCAGTTCTTCGGCGGTGGTGCGGGCGGCGACGAGCTGGGTACGGAATTTCGGCACGTAGGCCGTGTCGTCCCGGGTCGTCCATTCGAGCATCATCTCGGTGAACTCGTGGAACTGGGCCGCCCGCAGCACTCGCACCGGCACCGGGCCCTCGCGGTAGCCCGCCTCGTGCGCCAGCTTTCCGGCGTAGTGCCCCGCGGTGAACGGATCGATGCCGATGATCGAGACGACCGCGATGCGCCGCACGCCCGCCGCGGCCGCTTCCCGCTGCACGGTGCGCGCGATGGTGCCGAAATAGTCGGTCACCGCCGCCGTGTCGGTGGTGGCGGCATTCACCGCGTCCACCACGATGTCCACCCCGGCCAGCGCGTCCGCCAGCCCCGCGCCGGTGTAGACGTCGACGCCCGTGGCCCGGGTGATCGCCACGATCTCGTGGCCCTGGTTCTTCAGCACGTCGATCACCTCGCGGCCGATCCGCCCGCTGGCGCCCACCACTGCGATTCGCATTCGGTACTCCTTCGAGTCGATACCTACGCCCGGAGGACGACGCGGCGACCCGAGGTGTGACAAGTGTCCGCGAACGTCCTGGTGTGAGCTCTATCGCAGCCGGGGGAACCCGCGTAGGCTCCGGCTCGACACGGAGGAGTCCCATGCCCCAGGACCGACCCATCGATCTCGTTCAGAGCCCCGGCGAATTCGCCGAGGCCAGGGCCGCCGAGAAGGCGGAGCACGCGCGCAAGAGCGCGATAGCGGCCCGCACAGTTGCCGGATACGCCCACGACGCCGCCGACTGCCAGTCCCTGCTCGCCATGCTCGGCCTCGACGCTCAGGCGGGCAAGCGCGCCAAGGGTTTCGACAGCCGCTGAGAGTCGGGTACCAGCAGCCGCAGGATCCCGGTCGACACCGCGAGGACACGGCACGGTTCCGAATGCCGTCCACGCGATGGGGAAGCGGCTGCGGCTGTTGCGCCGACCGCTCCGCCGGTGGTCGGCGCGACGGCCGTGCGCGCGCGTAGACGGCGGTGGGCGCCGTCGTAGGTCGGCATCACCATCCCCGTTGCGGTTCGCGACAACGTCGCCGAGAATGCCACGGTCGCCCGGGTCACGCACTACGCGGGACCGGTCGATTGGCAGGTCGGCAACTAAACTGGATACTCAGACGACCGGGCGGCCGCGGTGTTTCGCGCGCTCCCGAATGCGTCGGCGGCCTGCGGCGTAACGAGAAAGCGAGGAGGTGGGGCCGATGTCGAGCACCGAGGATCGGCGCTTCGAGGTCCTACGCGCGATCGTCGCGGACTATGTCGCCACCAAGGAGCCCATCGGGTCGAAAACCCTGGTGGAGCGGCACAATTTGGGTGTCTCCAGCGCGACGGTCCGTAACGACATGGCGGTGCTGGAGGCCGAGGGCTACATCGCCCAGCCGCACACCAGCTCCGGTCGCATCCCCACCGACAAGGGCTACCGGCAGTTCGTCGACCGGATCTCCGAGGTGAAGCCGCTCTCGCCCGCCGAAAGGCGCGCGATCATGGAGTTCCTGGAATCCGGCGTGGATCTCGACGACGTGCTGCGCCGCGGCGTGCGACTGCTGGCCCAGCTGACCAGACAGGTCGCGGTGGTGCAGTACCCGACCGTCTCGGCGTCGACGGTGCGCCACATCGAGGTGGTCGCGTTGAATCCGGCGCGCCTGCTGCTCGTGGTGATCACCGACACCGGCCGGGTCGACCAGCGTCTCGTGGAGCTCGGCGCGGTGATCGACGACGAGGACCTGGCCGCGCTGCGCGCCATGCTCGGCGGCGCGATGGACGGCAAGCGCCTGGCCTCCGCCTCGGCCGCGGTCGCCGAACTCCCCGAGCGCGCCCCGCGTCAGCTGCGCGATGTGCTGATCCGGGTGTCCACGGTGCTGGTGGAGACGTTGGTCGAGCATCCGGAGGAACGTCTCGTGCTCGGCGGCACCGCGAATCTCACCCGCAACGCAGCCGATTTCGGCTTGCCGGGGTCGCTGCGACAGGTGCTGGAGGCGCTGGAGGAGCAGGTGATCGTGCTCAAGCTGCTCGCCGCCGCGCAGCACCCCGGCACGGTGACCGTGCGGATCGGCGAGGAGACCCAGGTCGAGCAGATGCGCAGCACGTCGGTGGTGTCGACCGGCTACGGCGTCGAGGGCGCGGTGCTCGGCGGCATGGGCGTGCTCGGCCCCACTCGGATGGATTACCCGGGCACCATCGCCTCGGTCGCGGCCGTGGCGCGCTATATCGGCGAGGTGCTGGCCGAGCGCTGACGCCGAACCGTGCTCACGGCGCTGCTACCCTCGAACCTCTGGCCGGATAAAGTTGAGTGCATCCGACTAATGCCGACGACGTCGGCATTCGGTTGGAGCGGCACAGGCGAGTCACAGCGACCAAGGACTAGAGAACTCAAGTGGCACGGGACTACTACGGACTGCTCGGCGTCGCGAAGAACGCGACCGACCAGGAGATCAAGCGCGCTTACCGCAAGCTGGCCCGCGAACTCCACCCGGACGTCAACCCCGACGAGGCCGCCCAGGCCAAGTTCAAGGACGTGTCGGCGGCCTACGAGGTGCTCTCCGATCCGGAGAAGCGCCGGATCGTCGACGTGGGCGGCGATCCGCTCGAGTCCGGCGGGGGCGGCGCGGGCTTCACCGGCGCGGGCTTCGGCGGTCTCGGCGACGTTTTCGAGGCGTTCTTCGGCGGCATGAGCGGCGCGGGCGGCGGCCAGCGCAAGCCGCGCGGCCGGGTGCAGCCGGGCGCCGACTCGCTGCTGCGCACCCGTCTCAGCCTCGCCGAATGCGCGGTCGGCGTCACCAAGCACCTGACCGTCGACACCGCCATCCTCTGTGACAGCTGCCACGGCGCGGGCACCAACGGCAACTCCAAGCCGGTGCGCTGCGAAACCTGTGGCGGCGCAGGCGAAGTCCAGTCCGTGCAGCGGTCGTTCCTGGGTCAGGTGCTCACCTCGCGGCCGTGCCCGACCTGCCGCGGCGCAGGCGAGACCATCCCGGATCCCTGTCACAAGTGCGGCGGCGACGGCCGGGTCCGCGCCCGTCGCGAGATCGCCGCGCCCATTCCGGCAGGTGTCGCGAACGGCATGCGCGTCCGGCTGGCCGCCCAGGGCGAGGTCGGCCACGGCGGTGGCCACGCGGGCGATCTGTACGTGGAGATCGTGGAGCAGCCGCACGACGTGTTCGTCCGCGACGGTGACGACCTGCACTGCACCATTCGGGTCCCGATGGTGGACGCCGCGCTCGGCACCACTGTCGTCATCGACACGATCCTGGACGGTCCGACCGAACTGACCATCGCGCCGGGCACTCAGCCCAACGAGGTGTCGGTGCTGCGCGGGCACGGCATGCCCAAGCTGCGCTCCGGCGCGCGTGGTGACCTGATCGCGCACCTGGACATCGTGGTGCCCACCAAGCTGGACGGCAAGCAGACCGACCTGCTGCGCAAGTACAAGGGCATGCGCGAACGTGACCGCGCCGAGGTGATGTCGACGCAGTCCGAGCACAACAGCGGTCTGTTCGCCCGGTTGCGCGCCTCGTTCAGCGGGCGCTGAGCCGTTGGCCGCCACGGTCTTCTATCTCGACGACATTCCCGAGCCCGGCGCGGTCGCGGTGCTCGACGGCCCCGAGGGGCGGCACGCGGCGACCGTGCGGCGCACCCGGGTCGGCGAACCGATCACTCTGTCCGACGGACGCGGTGTGCTCGCCGAATCGGAGGTCGTCGCCACCCAGCGCGACCGGCTCGACCTGAAAGTGCTGAACAAGACCGTGGCGCAGCCGGTCTCGCCGCGCGTCACGGTGGTGCAGGCGCTGCCGAAATCGGACCGCTCGGAGCTGGCCGTCGAGCTGATGACCGAGGCGGGTGCGGACGCGATCGTGCCGTGGCAGGCGGCGCGCTGCGTCGCCAACTGGGAGGGCAAGGCCGCCAAGGCCGTCGACAAGTGGCGTGCCGCGGCGCGCTCGGCCGCCCGCCAGTCCCGGCGCGCCTACATCCCCGAGGTCGCCGACCTGCACCGCACCCGCGACCTGCTCGAGCTGGTCCGAAAGGCCAAGGCCGAGGGCGCGATCGTGGCTGCGCTGCACGAATCCGGCCGGGGTCGTTTCGCCGAGCTCCCCGTCCGGGAGGTGCGGGAGGTAGTGCTGATCGTCGGTCCGGAAGGCGGGCTGGACGAAGCCGAGCTCACCGAACTCGCCGCGGCCGGAGCGGACGTCGTGCTACTCGGGCCGACCGTGCTGCGCACCTCGACGGCGGCCGCGGTCGCGCTCGGGGCGCTGGGCGCGTTGACGCCGCGTTGGTGATGTTCACAGCGCTCGCTCGGCGGGCTCACCCGTAGCCCCAATCGTTCGGCGGGGCTCGTCGCGGCATCCCGGTCGCCGAATCGGTCGTCGCGGAGAGGCTTCGGGTCTACTGGAAACCCTTGGACGTGGGCCGCGGCCGCGACGCCACGCCGGACTGGGCGCGGATCATCGAGACGGCGAAGAGGATCGCTCCCGCGGCGAGCAGCGCGGCGACGGTGCCCGTCAGCCCGAGCCAGCCCGCGTGCGCGAAGGCCACACCCGACAGGCCGCCGACGACCGCGCTGCCGAGGTAGTAGAAGAACAAATACAGCGAGGAAGCGGCCCCGCGATTGCCGTGGGCCAGCGTGCCGACCCAGGCGCTCGCGACCGTGTGCGCGGCGAAGAAGCCCGCGGTGTAGAGCAAGACGCCGCCGGCCACGCAGCCCAACCTGTCCGGCAGGCTCAGCGCCAGCCCGACGCCCATCAGCACCATCGACGCGGTGAGCATCCGGTGCCTGCCGACGCGGTCGGCGAGCCTGCCGCCCCAGGCCGACGCCAGGGTGCCCGCCAGATACAGCAGGAACACCGAACCCGCCACCGCCGCGGGCAATTCGAAGGGGCGCTGGGTGAGCCGGTAGCCGAGGAAGTTGTAGACCGAGACGAAGCCGCCCATCAACACGAAGGCCAGGCCGAACAGCGCGAGCAGCTGACGGTGGCGCAGCTGCGCGCCGAGATCGCCGAGTACGGTGCGCAATCCGGCGGGCCGGGCCACGAACCCCCGCGAGGGCGGCAACAGCTGGACGAACCACACCGTGCCCGCCGCCACGGCCACGCCGACTGCCGCCGCGGCCCAGCGCCAAGACGCAACGTCGAGGGTGAACGAGGGAATCAGGCGTCCGGCGAGACCGCCGATCGTGGTACCTGCCACGTACACGCCCATCGCCGCGCCGAGGCCCTCGGTCCCGATCTCCTCCGCCAGATACGCCATCGCCACCGCGGGCACCCCGGCCAGCGCGATGCCTTGCAGCGCCCGCCCCGCCAGCAGCGCGTCGAGCGAGGGACTGAACGGCAGCAGCAGCCCGATGATCGCGGCGGCCACCGCCGATCCGATCATCACTCTGGTGCGGCCGATCCGGTTGGACAGCGCGCTCACCGGCACGATGGCCAGCGCGAGGCAGCCGGTGGTGAGCGAGACCGCGAGGGCCGCGCGGGCGGGCGTCGCGCCGAACGCCTCGGACAGGCTCGGCAGCAGCGCCTGCGCGTTGTACATGGACGCGAAGGTGGTCAGGCCCGCCGCGAACAGCGCGAGGGTGATTCTGCGGTTGTGCGCCACATCGGCGGACGGGCTCTGCGTGCTGACGTTCGTCGACGGTCGCGCCGTTGTGCCGGTCATGGCTACCTCCTGATTTCAGGATTGTCGCCGCACGTTCCGAAAGGAAATGAATAATGATTATCGAGTTGATGCCTCTGTGACATATAGGGAGGTAGTGAGGTGCTCGGTGAGGATCTGCGGTGGTTCACGACACTCGCCGAACTGGAGCGGATGAGCGCGGCCGCCGAACGCCTGCACATCGCGCAGCCGACGCTGTCCAGGATGCTGGCCCGGCTGGAACGCAAGCTCGGCGCGGAATTGTTCGACCGGAAGGGAAAACGCATCGCGCTCAACGAATTCGGGCGCGTCTATTACGAACACGCGCGCCGCGCGCAGGCCGAACTCGACGCGGCGGGCCAAGCCGTCGCCGATCTCGCCAATCCCGCGCGCGGAGTGGTGCGGCTGTCGTTCCTGCATTCTTTCGGCGGCTGGCTGGTGCCGCAGCTGATCGCCGGTTTCCGGCGCAACGCGGGCCGGGTCACCGTGACGTTGCGCCAAGGCGGCGCGGAGAAGATCACCGGACAGGTGCTCGACGGCGCGGCCGACCTCGCCGTCGTCTCCCCACGCCCGACGGCGCCTGGTGTCGGGTGGCGCGGACTGCTGCGTCAGCCGCTGGTGCTCGCCGTGCCCGCGGAGCACCGGCTGGCCGGGCGCAGGCAGGTGAGCATGGCCGAACTGGGCGGCGACGAGTTCGTATCCATGCCGCCCGGGTTCGGGATGCGGCGCATCTTCGACGAACTGTGCGCGGCGGCGGACATCCGCCCGCACATCGCCTTCGAGCCCACCGACCTGGTCACCAGCACCGGGCTGGTGGCGGCGGGACTCGGGGTCGCGGTGCTCCCGCTGGAGGATCCGGCCCCGGCCGTGGCGCGCTCCGGGCCCGTCCTGGTGCCGTTGGCGGACGAGGGCGCGTCACGGGAGGTGGGACTGATCTGGTCGGCCGCGGCCGCGCCGTCGGACGCGGTGAAACGGTTCCGTGACTTCGCCGAGGATTGGTCCGACCGGCACGGGGGAATATCCAGCACACGGCGGGAATGGCCGCCGCATCGGTAGCCGTTTATTCACTGTGCGGTGTCGGTGGGGCGCGTTAAACTTTTGTCATTCACCACGGCTGTCGAGACCGGAAAGCAGGCTGTAACCACTTTTGCGAACACAAGGCGAGATCGGCGACCCGACCAACCCCACAGCAGGCATTGGCACCCGCGACAACGGCTCGGGCCCCGCGGCACGCACCGTGCGCTCCAGCATCGAACTCGCTCCCGAATCCGTGTTCCCCTTCCTCGGTTCGGCCGACCAGAATCTGCGTCAGCTCGAGCAGCTGCTCGACGCGGACATCCACGTTCGCGGCAATTCCGTGACCCTTACCGGCAAGGCGGCCGATGTCGCCCTCGCCGAGCGCGTCATCGAACAGCTCATCGCGCTGACCGGCCGCAACAGGGTGGTGACGCCGGAGGCGGTGCGGCACACGGTGTCGATGCTGACCGAAGGGTCCTCGGACTCCCCCGCGGAAGTGCTGAGCCTGGACATCCTGTCCCGGCGCGGCAAGACCATTCGGCCCAAGACGCTGAACCAGAAGCGCTACGTCGACGCGATCGACGCCAACACCATCGTGTTCGGCATCGGACCCGCGGGCACCGGCAAGACCTACCTGGCCATGGCCAAGGCCGTGCAGGCGCTGCAGACCAAGCAGGTCAACCGGATCATCCTCACCCGCCCCGCCGTCGAGGCGGGCGAGCGGCTCGGCTTCCTGCCCGGCACGCTCAACGAGAAGATCGACCCGTACCTGCGTCCGCTCTACGACGCGCTGCACGACATGATGGACCCGGAGGCGATCCCGAAGCTGATGGCCGCGGGCGTCATCGAGGTCGCGCCGCTGGCGTACATGCGCGGCCGGACGCTCAACGACTCCTTCATCATTCTCGACGAGGCGCAGAACACCACGGCCGAGCAGATGAAGATGTTCCTGACGCGTCTCGGCTTCGGCTCCAAGATCGTGGTCACCGGCGACGTCACCCAGGTCGACCTGCCCACCGGCGCGCGCTCCGGCCTGCGCGCCGCCGCGGAGATCCTCACCGAGATCGAGGACATCCACTTCGCGGAGCTCACCAGCAGCGACGTCGTCCGCCACCGCTTGGTCTCGGACATCGTCGACGCCTACGACCGCTGGGAGTCCACCCGGCCCCAGGTCACCCCGCACTATCCGGGCAATCGCGCCCAGCGCCGCGCCGCAGGTCGCGACCGGCGTTAGGCGCACCACCTCGGACCGCGTCCGGCACACAGCGAATCCACCGGCCGCCGACGTCTCGTCGGCGGCCGGTCGTCTGTCGAGATGCGGTCGCCTCGCCGTCACTCGACCTGGCGCGAGCTGCGGTCGGACGACGCCCGGCTGCGTCCAGTAGGCGGCTGCTCGCCGTTGTGTGGCCGCGGGGAGTCGCGGACGACCGCCTCACCGCGTCTACTCCGTGGCTGCTTCTCCCTTCACCCGGCCCGGCGCGGACTGCGTCGAATAGGCGGCTGCCTCGCCTTCGCTCGGCCCGGCGCAGGGCTGCGGACGGACTGCGTCCGACTGCGTCGAATAGGCGGCTGCCTCGCCTTCGCTCGGCCCGGCGCAGGGCTGCGGACGGACTGCGTCCGACTGCGTCGAATAGGCTGTTCAGGTGAGCATCGAGATCGCCAACGAGTCGGGTATCGACGTACCCGAAGAAGACCTGGTCAGTGTTGCGCGGTTCGTGATCGCCCGGATGGACGTGCATCCGGCGGCCGAACTGTCGATGGTGCTCGTCGATCTCGACACCATGGCCGACCTGCACATGCGCTGGATGGACCTGCCCGGTCCCACCGATGTGATGTCCTTCCCGATGGACGAGCTCGAGCCGGGCGGGCGTCCGGACAGTCCCGAGCCCGGCCCCTCGATGCTCGGCGACATCGTGCTGTGCCCGGAGTTCGCGGCGGCGCAGGCGCGCAAGGCGGGGCATTCGCTGGAGCACGAGCTCGCGTTGCTCACCGTGCACGGCGTGCTGCACCTGCTCGGCTACGACCACGCCGAGCCGGAGGAGGAGAAGGAGATGTTCGCCCTCCAGGCCCGGCTGCTCGAGGAGTGGTACGAGAGCCTGCGCGAGGCCAGGCGGCGCGCCGAACTCGCCGAGCGCGACGCTCGCCTGCTCGGTAAGGCGGGCTTCACCGGACCCGGTGACGCGCTGGGCCCGGCGTGAGCTCTCTGACCCTCATCCTGCTGGCTGTCCTGCTCGTGCCCGCGGGTGGATTGTTCGCCGGTGTGGACGCGGCGCTGAACACGATCTCCCTGGCGCGTCTCGGCGACATGGTGCGCGCCGATCGCCCGGGCGCCGCGCGGTTGAGCCGCATCGTGGCCGACCGCGCCCGCTACGTGAACCTGATGGTGCTACTGCGCGTGCTGTGCGAGATCGGCGCAACGGTGCTGCTCGCCGCGGCGCTCATCGATCTCTGGGACGACAACTGGGCGCTGCTGCTCACCGCCGCGGTGATGGTGCTCGTCGACTACGTGGTGATCGGTGTCGGTCCGCGCACCCTCGGCCGCCAGCACGCCTATTCGCTCGCCTTGGCCGCCGCGCTGCCGTTGCAGTTCATCGGCGCGCTGCTCGGCCCGGTGAGCAGGCTGCTGATCCTGATCGGTAACGCCATCACCCCGGGTAAGGGGTTCCGCAACGGTCCCTTCGCCTCGGAGATCGAACTGCGCGAGGTGGTCGAGATGGCGGGCGAGCGCGGCGTGGTGGACGACGACGAGCGCCGCATGATCCAGTCGGTGTTCGAGCTCGGCGACACCGCGGCCCGCGCGGTGATGGTGCCGCGCACCGAGATGGTGTGGATCGAGGCGGACAAGTCGGCCTCGCAGGCCATGTCGCTCGCGGTGCGCAGTGGCCATTCGCGGATCCCGGTGGTCGGCGAGAACGTCGACGACATCCGCGGCGTGGTGTACCTGAAAGACCTGGTGCCGTACGCCGATCGCAGCCGCAAGGTCCGGGTGCACGACGTGATGCGCCCCGCGGTGTTCATGCCCGACTCCAAGCCGCTGGACAAACTGCTCGACGAGATGCAGCGCCGCCGCAACCACATGGCGCTGCTCGTCGACGAATACGGCGGCATCGCGGGCCTGGTGACCATCGAGGACGTGCTCGAGGAGATCGTCGGCGAGATCGCCGACGAGTACGACATCGGCGAGACCCCGCCGGTGGAGGAGCTCGGCGAGGGCCGCTTCCGGGTCTCGGCCCGGCTGTCGGTGAAGGATCTCGGCGAGCTGTACGGGATGGACATCGAGGACGAGGACGTCGACACGGTGGGCGGTCTGCTCGCCCACGAGCTCGGCAGGGTGCCGCTGCCCGGATCGAAGATCGTGGTGCACGGGCTGGTGCTGCGTGCCGAGGGCGGTCCGGATCAGCGCGGCCGGATGCGGGTCAACACGGTCTTGGTGCGCAAGGCGCCGGAGAAATCCGGGAAAGCGGGCGCGGCGGTTGCCGACGGCGCAAAATCCAACGGCGGCAAGCGCAATGACAACGAGGACGAGGACGGAGCAACCGATGACTGAACTGGACGCCGAGGACACCAAGCTGCTGACCCTGGCGCGCGGCGCGATGGGCCGCACCGGAGGAACGGGGGGCGCGGCGATCCGCGACACCGATGGCCGCACCTACGCGGCGGGCGAGGTGGACCTGCAGGCGCTGCGGCTCACCGCGCTGCAGGCCGCCGTCGCGGCCGCGATCTCCAGCGGTGCGGAGGGTTTCGAGGCGGCCGTGGTGGTCGGCGGCCGGTTCTCCGACGCCGGGGTCGCCGCGGTGCGCGAGGTGTCCGGCGCGGCGCGGATCATCTTCACCGACCGCGCGGGCGCGGTGTTCGACATCGTGGACGACGCGGCGAGCACCGAGGTGCAGGGTGGCTGACAAGTCCGGGTCCGCCGAATTCCGTTCCGGTTTCGTCTGTTTCGTCGGCAGGCCGAACACCGGCAAGTCGACGCTGACCAACGCGTTGGTCGGCGCGAAGATCGCCATCACCTCCTCGCGACCGCAGACCACCCGCCACACCATTCGCGGCATCGTGCACCGCGAGCACGCGCAGCTGATCCTGGTCGACACGCCGGGTCTGCACCGCCCGCGGACCCTGCTCGGCCAGCGGCTCAACGATCTGGTGCGCGACACCTATTCCGAGGTCGATGTCATCGCGATCTGCATCCCGGCCGACGAGAAGATCGGGCCGGGCGACCGCTGGATCGTGCAGCAGATCAAGCAGATGGCGCCCAAGACCACCCTGCTCGGCGTGGTCACCAAGATCGACAAGGTGGGTCGCGAGCAGATCGCCGCGCAGTTGCTCGCCGTCTCCGAACTGCTCGGCCCCGAGGCCGAGGTGGTGCCGGTGTCGGCGGTCAAGGGCGAGCAGGTCGAGGTGCTCGTCGACGTGATCGCTTCGAAAATGCCGGAGGGCCCGGCCTTCTACCCCGACGGCGAGCTCACCGACGAGCCCGAGGAAACCCTCATGGCCGAGCTCATCCGCGAGGCCGCGCTGGAGGGCGTGCGCGACGAGCTGCCGCACTCGCTGGCCGTGGTGATCGAGGAGGTTCTCCCGCGCGAGGAGAACGAAGAGATGCTCGACGTGCACGCGCTGCTCTACGTCGAACGCCCCAGCCAGAAGGCCATTGTCATCGGCAAGGGCGGCAGCCGCCTCAAGGAGGTCGGCACCAACGCGCGCAAGCAGATCGAGCACATTCTCGGCGTGCGGATCTATCTGCACCTGCACGTCAAGGTCGCCAAGGACTGGCAGCGCGATCCGAAACAGCTTGGCAAGCTGGGCTTCTGAGCGATCGGCCCGTTCGCGGGTCGCGAACTCGAGCGAACAAGGTGCCTGAGCCGGATTTGTACCGGTACAGTCCCCGATGACGCCCGGGGTGTGCGTCGCAGCCATGCATCGCACTGGGGAGGCCGTCGAATTGCCCGATACCGCCAACGATGTCCCCAAACTGCTGGAACTGCTACGCGCGCTCGAGGTGCCGGACACGAAGCCACGCGTGTTCCGCACGCTGCTGCGGCGCAGGCGCCCGCTGCCGCGCCCGATCGTCGGCTTGGTCGGCGCGGGCACGGGCGGTGCATTGCTCGTCGAGATCTACCGCTGGCTCGGCGAATCCGGCGGCAGGCGGGCGACGCCGCGGGCGCGGGTGGATCTGCAGGCGGCGGACCTGCCGCCCGACGCGCTGACGCCCGATCCGAACGCGACGGGCGAGGAGATCCAGGGCCACTGCCTGCCCATCGTGCAGCGGCTGGTCGAGGGTTTCTCCACCGACGACACGGCGATGGGGCCGATCAAGTTCCCGCGCTACCGCACCGCCGATTGGCTGACCCGCCAGCGCGTCACGAGCGACGAGACCGAGGCCACGGTGGAGCTGCGGTCGCGGCTGCCGCGCCTGCTGCGCAGCGGTTCGCCCGCCGACCGTTCCGACACCGCCGAGGGCGTCAGCGGCGACACCATCTCCCGGCTGGTGTTCGGTGTGCTCGCACTGTGGCCGGTACTGCGGCTGTGGCTGTGGATCAGCGGTCGCATCCCCGGCATGTCCAAGGTCACCCGCTGGTTCATGCACCAGCGTTACCTGGCGCCCGAATACTCCGACAGTTTTCTGGGTTTCGCGACCCGGCTGACCGCCTCGCGGCGCGGCGACGAGAACGAGGAGCAGGTCGCCAAGCTGCTGGTGCACGCCTTCCTCGAGGATCTGCGCGACGCCTACCGCAAGCGGCTGTGGCGGCCGTCGAGCTGGCGGCGCACCGCGTATCCGGTGGCGTTGCTCGGCGGTGTCGAGCGCGACGGCGCGGCGAAGCGCCTGATCGGCTGGATCAACGACATCCGCAACGAGACAGGGCATTCCGATCCACTGGTGATATTCGCCTGCCTGGACTACGACCCCGGCCTTGCCGACGAGACCGCCGTGTCGTCGACGGACAAGCTGGCCCGGATCGGCGACCTCCAGCACCTCGACACCTTGGAAAGCCTGGTCGACCGCCCGTATTCCGGGCAGCAACCGGACCCGCTGCAACGCTGGCTGCGCGATATCGACAACATGCGCACCAACCGGGCGAGCGACGCGTGGTTCCTGCCGTTGCGCGTGCGGCTGCCCGATCCGCTGAACGGCCGCGTCCGCGACCCCGCCCTGGCCCACCTCGCGGTGCCGCCCGCGCCCCCGCTGGCAGCCCGCAAGTGGTTCGTCGCATTGTGCGTGCTGGTTCCGGTCGCGCTGCTGGTGGCCGCCGCGCTCGTGTATATCCCGCCATTGCGCGGCGCGCCCTGCGCGCACTGGCCGTGGACCGCGGGCATCTCGGTGCAGCAGCGCGACGGCGAGTGCGTCGGGTACAGCGACAACGCCGACCAGGTCTTCACCGATGATCCGGAGCTGTCGGCGATCCAGCGGGAAGTCTTCCGGCTCAACGTCTCCGCCGCGGACGCGCGCCGCGGCAACCCGCGCCGCCCGGTCGTCACACTGATCTACTTCTCCGGGCTCAGCTACGTGGACGCCAATGTGCGCTACCCGCATGCCCAGGTGGAGGAGCTCGCGGGGCTCGCGGTGCAGCAGCGCCGCGCGCTGCTCGCTTCCGACGAGTCCGAACCGCTGTTGCGCGTCGTCGTCGCCAACGGCGGCTCCAGTATGCAGCACGCGACCTGGGTGGTGGACCATCAGCTGCGCGGCCTGCTTGCCGACGAGCCGGGCATCCTCGGGGTGGTCGGTATGGACCGCAGCAACGCCGAAACCCGGCGCGCCATAGGAAGACTCGGCGAACTCGGCGTGCCGGTGGTCGCGACGACGCTCTCGGCCGACGGCCTGGAGAAGGCATCGCCGCTGTACTTCCAAGCGGCGCCGAGCAATGCGACGCAAGCGAAGTTGATCGCGGACTACGTGCAGGGCGCCCGCCATCCGGCCGGCTCGCCGCGCGCCGGACAGCCGCGCTACAACCAGGTCGCCATCTACCACCCGAAGGCCGACGGCGACATCTACGTCGAGACCCTGGTCGAGGATCTGCGCACCGAACTGGAAGGCCGCGGCGTGCCGTACCGCCGCATGGAGTGGACCGAACAGCAGGAGCTCAATCGCTTTGCCGCCCCTTGCGAGACAACGGGTTTCGACCGCGGCACCCTGTTGTTCTTCGCGGGCCGCAACGACGATTTCGCGACCTTCGCCAAGTCGGTAAGTCGCGGCTGCTTGACCGGGGAGTCGCCCGCCATCCTGGGCAACGACACGGTGACCCGGCTGATCACCGATCAGAAGGCGATGGCGGCGTTGCCCGCCAATCTGTCGGTGCGCTACGTCGCCAAGGGCGCGCCGGTGATGCTCGGCGGCGCCGAATGCGTCCGCGGCAACGGCGAACTCGGCGACGAACCGGTCGCGTTCGACTACCAGCAGTTGTGCGCGGAACTGGCGGCCCTGATCGGCGATCTGCGCGTCTACCCGCAGATGGCCGACTATCAGCCGTCCTGGCCCGGCGACCGGACCGGATTGGCCTACGACGTGGTCGGCCTGTTCCTGCGCGCGGTGCGTACCGGCCCGCAGCAGGCCGACGGCTCGCTGAACCGCACCGCCATCGCGATGCAGTTGCGCGAGACGGACTACCGGGGCGTCACCGGCACCCTGGGCTTCTCGACCAGCAGGGTCGCCGACGGCTCGTCGATCGCGGTGCTGGTCACGGCGGGCGTCGGCCAGCCGGGCCCGCAGGAGTGTCTGGTGATGTCGCCGCGTCCCGACGCGGGGGACGGCTGTCCCTCGGGCACCAAGAGCGCGCTGGAGGACTGGTCGTCGCCGCGGCGCTGAATCACCACCACGGTTCGGGGCGGTGCCGATCCCAGCGCAGCTCCGACTCCAGTTGCGCCGCAACGGAAACCAGCACCGACTCGGAGGATGCGCTGCCCATCAGCTGGGCGCCGACCGGCAAGCCCGCCTTGGTGAAGCCGGCGGGGACGTTCACGCTGGGCCAGCCGAGCACGTTCCACGGCCAGGTGTACGGGCAGGCGGCGGTGATGAGGTTGTTGGTGGCGTTGACGCCGATGCCGTCGATCTCCTCGGCGCGCGGCGGTGGAGTGGCGGTGGTGGGCGCGAGCACCAGATCGTAGTCGGTGAAGAAGGTGCCGATGCGCTTGTGCAGCAACGGTTCCGCCTGGCGCGCGGCGAAGAGCGCCGGTCCGCCGAGCACCCGGCCGAAGCGAACGTTGGCGCGGGTGCGCGGGTCCACCTCGGCGCCGGGCATCCGGTCGTGCACGGCGCGGATGCCCGCCATCGAGCGCGGCAGGAACGAGGCGCCCATCAGCAATCCGTAGTGCAGGTCGGCGACGGTGACCGAGTGGCCGAGCTTGCGCAGCGTCGAGGCGATCCCGCGCACCGCGGCCCTGACCTCGGGGTGCAGCGTCGTCTTGGTCGCGGTGAACGGAATGCGCAGGGAGAGTGCGATCTTCAGGCGTCCCGGGTCGCGCCCGACGGCGTCGGAGGCACGAATCGGCTCGGGGGTGTGCCGGTCGCCGGGGTGCGGGCCCGCCGCCGCGTCCAGCAGCAGCGCCGCGTCGGCGACGGTGCGCGCCAGCGGCCCGTTCACCGTGAGTCCCTGGAACGCCTCGGCTTCCGGCCAGGTCGAGATGCGTCCGCGCTGCGGCTTGATGCCGACGAGGTTGGTCCACGCGGCGGGGATCCGGACCGAGCCCGCGCCGTCGGAACCCAGTGCGGCGGGCACCAATCCGGCGGCGACGGCGGCCGAGGAGCCGCCGGAGGAACCACCCGGCGTGTGCTCGCGGTGCCACGGATTGCGGGTGTGGCCGAAGGCCGCGCCGCTGGTGAACGGCAACTGGCCGAGCTCGCAGGTGTTGGTCTTGCCGACGATCACCGCGCCCGCCGCGCGTAGCCGCCGAACCGCCTCGGCATCTTCGGTTTTCGGCGTGAAGTCGCCGCCGCAGCCGAAGGCCGTCAGCTCGCCCGCGATGTCGGTGTCGTCCTTGACGGCGATCGGCACGCCGAGCAGCGGCAGGCGCTCGCCCGCCGCAAGTCGCCGGTCGGCGTCGGCGGCCTCGGCCAGTGCCCGGTCCCTGCGGACCACCCGGAAGGCGTTGAGCGTCGGCTGGCTCGCCTCGATCCGGTCGAGCGCCGCCGCAACGGCCGCGGCGGAGCTGACGGTGCCCGCCGCGAGCGCGTCGGCCAGGCCGGCGAGGCCGTGATCGCCCGTCGGCAGCGCGCCGTCGGCGGGGTCCGGTTCGGCGGCAGGCCTGAGCGCT
This sequence comes from Nocardia sp. bgisy118, assembly GCF_057708605.1. Taxonomy (NCBI): domain Bacteria; kingdom Bacillati; phylum Actinomycetota; class Actinomycetes; order Mycobacteriales; family Nocardiaceae; genus Nocardia; species Nocardia sp. bgisy118. The sequence goes on from NZ_JBYISM010000005.1 coordinate 155,392, forward strand.
GGGTTCGGCACGGTCATGTGAGCTCCCTCTCTTCGATCGTCCGGTGTGAACCGTAGCGCTGTCCTGGACGACCGTCCACGTGGGTTATCGCCGAGCTGCGCCCAAGTGCATCAGTACCGGGTTTTCGATGGCCGTTCGTTATGCCCGTCCGTCGCGAACTCCGCTGTCGCGCCACGAACTCTAGACATACATACGGTATGTATGTAAAGGTGTACGGGACGCCCGACATCTGGAGGAAGCCATGGGAATCAGCCCGTCACTCGGTCCCGCGCACGAGATCGCCCTGCCCGGCGGCCGCATCCGCTACCACGAGACGGGGACCGGCGCGCCGGTCGTCTTCGTGCACGGCCTGCTCGTCAACGCCGATCTCTGGCGCGGGGTGGTTCCCGCCGTCGCCGCCGCGGGGTACCGCTGCCTGACGCCGGACTGGCCGCTCGGCTCGCACTCGATCCCGGTGCCGGAGGCGGACCTGACGCCGACCGGGGTCGCGGACCTCATCGCCGCCTTCCTGGAGCGGCTCGGCCTGACCGACGTCACGCTGGTCGCCAACGACACCGGCGGCGCCATCACCCAGGTACTGCTGGCCCGCAACACCGACCGCATCGGCCGCGTGGTGCTCGCCTCCGTCGACAGCCACGAGAAGTTCCTGCCCCAGCCGTTCACGCTGCTGCCGCTGCTCGCGCGCATTCCCGGATCGATACGTCCGCTCGCCGAGACGCTGCGCCTGCGCGCGCTGCACCGGCTGCCGCTGGCGTTCGGCTGGGTGAGCAAGCGGCCGGTGCCGGACGAGTACGTCGACTCGTACCTGCTGCCGAGCCGCCGGTCCGGCGCCATCCGAAAAGACCTGCGGCGCTTCCTGAAATCCGCGCACCGCCGCTACACGCTGGACGCCTCGACCCGGTTCGGTGACGTCCGCCTTCCGGTGCTGATCGTCTGGGCGCGCGAGGACAAGCTGTTCCCCGTCGCCTACGCCGAGCGGCTGGCGCGCGAGTTCCCCGACACGACCCTGGAGCTGATCGACGACTCCTACACTTTCCTGCCCGAGGATCAGCCCGAGTTGCTCGCGCAGCGGATTCTGGAGTTCACTCGGCTGCATGCCACGCCGTAGCCAGGAGGACCGTTCCCGTACGACAAGGGCCGCCCTGGAAGAGGCAGGGCGCCGCCTGTTCGCCGAGCGCGGCTTCGCGGGCACCTCCGCCGAGCAGTTGGTGACCGAGGCGGGGGTCACCCGCGGCGCCCTGCATCACCACTACGGCGACAAGCGCGGGCTGTTCCTGGCGGTGCTCGAACAGCTCGAGTCGGACATCACCGCGGAGATCGGAAGAGCCATCGCCGCCGTCGATCCCGGCGACATCATCGCCTCGATGGCGGTCGGCCTGAACGCCTTCCTCGACATCTGCCAGCGCCCCGAGATGATCCAAATCGCGCTCTACGACGCGCCCGCTGTGCTCGGCTGGGAGGAATGGCGCGCCTTCGAAGCCAGGCACGGGCTCGGCTTGATCATCACCGAGCTCGAACGCGCACGCGCCGCCGAGCTGATCGCCGACGCGCCTGTCGAGATCCTGGCCCGGCTGCTGCTCAGCGCCGTGGCCGAGGCGGGGCTGATCGTCGCGCACGCCACCGACAAGGACGCCGCGCGAGCCCAGACGCAGCAATCACTGCTGCTGCTGGTCGCGGGTCTGCTGCGCACGTAGGCGCGCGGCCCGACGAAGTACTCCGGAAGACGCGCACGACCGGAGCGGAAGCGGAGGTACGCAGAACCGGCGCAGCTCGACGACGATCGCGCAGGGCCCGAGCGGACGTGCGGATTCGCACACGCGAGGCGCCCGTGGCCTGTCGCCGGTTCGTGGGAGGATGACCGTGTGCGTTTGTATCGGGATGAGGCGGTCGTGGTGCGCCAGCACAAGCTGGGTGAGGCGGACCGCATCGTCACGCTGCTGACGCGCCGGCACGGCCTGGTCCGTGCGGTGGCCAAGGGGGTGCGGCGGACCAAGTCCCGGTTCGGCGCCCGATTGGAGCCGTTCTCCTACATCGACGTGCAACTGCATCCCGGCCGCACGCTGGACGTCGTCACCCAGGTGCACACCGTCGAATCCTTCGCCGCCGACATCATCGACGACTACGGCCGCTACACCACCGCCTGCGCGGTGCTGGAGACCGCCGAACGCCTCGCGGGCGAGGAACGCGCGCCCGCGCCGCGACTGCACGCGCTGACCGCGAGCGCGCTGCGGGCCATCGCCGCCAAGCAGCGCCCGCACGAACTCATCCTGGACGCATTCCTGTTGCGCGCCATGGGTTTCGCGGGGTGGGCGCCCGCGCTGGACGAATGCGCCAAGTGCGCGACTCCCGGTCCGCACCGCGCCTTCCACGTGGCGGCGGGCGGAGCGGTGTGCGTGCACTGCCGCCCGCCGGGCGCGGCCACTCCCGCGCCGGGCGTCCTGGATCTGCTCGTCGCCCTGCTGAAGGGGGAGTGGGACTACATCGCGACGGTGCCCGATTCGGTCCGCCGCCAGGCCAGCGGACTGGTCGCCGCCCATCTGCAATGGCATCTGGAACGTCAGCTGCGGACGTTGCCCTTGGTCGAGCGCAGCAGGACGCCGACGCCCGCGGGCCGCGTCGGCTGAGAATTCCCGCTGGTCGGCGGCCTGATCGCGGGCACAGCGACGGCGCGACCGTTCGGTCGGTGGGTCGATCTGCGGAGGTCGTCCCACCCCGCGAGCCCGATCAGGCAGGATGGAAGCCGTGATCCTCCGTCGAGACTCCTCCACCGCGACCAAGGCGAGCAGCGCGGGCCGCGCCGTTCGCCCGCCGTCGCCGCATCCCTCGGGCGCGCGGCCGCCGCAGCTGCCGCCGGAACTGGTGCCCAACCACGTGGCGCTGGTCATGGACGGCAACGGCCGGTGGGCCCAGGAGCGCGGGTTGCCGCGCACCGCGGGACACGAGCGCGGCGAGGCGGTGCTGATGGACACCGTCGAAGGCTGCATCGAGATCGGCGTGAAGTGGCTCTCGGCCTACGCGTTCTCCACCGAGAACTGGCGGCGCAGCCCGGACGAGGTGCGCTTCCTGATGGGCTTCAACCGCGACGTGATCCGCCGCCGCCGTGACGAGATGCACGAGATGGGTGTGCGGGTGCGCTGGGCCGGACGGCGACCGCGCCTGTGGCGCAGCGTGATCAACGAGCTGGAGATCGCCGAGGAGCTGACCAGGGACAACACGGTGATGACGCTGACCATGTGCGTCAACTACGGCGGTCGCGCCGAAATCGCCGACGCGGCACGGGAAATCGCGCGGCGGGTGGCGGCGGGCGAGATCGATCCGGAGAAGGTCACCGAGGCCACCGTCGCGCGGTTCCTCGACGAGCCGGACATGCCGGACGTCGACCTGTTCCTGCGGCCCTCGGGCGAATTCCGCAGCTCGAACTTCCTCATCTGGCAGTCGGCCTACGCCGAATACGTGTACCAGGACACGCTGTTCCCTGATTTCGACAGGCGCAACCTGTGGGAGGCCTGCCTCCAGTACGCTTCGCGTGACCGCCGCTTCGGCGGCACGAAGTGAACGGCGGCACGAACATGGACGCAGCGGTCACCCCCGACCAGGAACTCCAGGCGCGGGCGGGGGCCTGCTTGTCCCAGTACGACGTCGACGTGCGCGTCGACCCGGAGGGTTCGCTCGGCTTTCAGTACGAGGGCGCGCTGTGCTCGCTGCGTGCGGTGAATCTGGCGCCGGGCCTCGACGTGGTGTCCATGACCTGCGTGCTGGCCTGGGACCGTCCGCTGAAACCGCAGCTGCACAAGCGAGTAGCGGAGCGCAACAACAACTTGCAGTTCGGCTCGCTCACCGTGATCGGTCACGGCAAGCTGGCCGACGTCATCCTGCGCTACACCTTCCCGGCCGCGGGGCTGGACGACCAGGCGCTCACCACCATGCTGCTGCTCGTCCTCTCCGGCGCGGGCCGAGCACGCCAGGGCTTGCTGCCCTGACCGACCGCCCTCAGCGTGCGGCGGGCTTGCCCGTCGGGATGAGCAGGTCGACGCCGCGGGCGAGGGTCTCGGGGTCGAGGTCGCCCAAGATCAGGTGCTGCAGGATGAAGCCGGGCAGGAAACCGATGATCGCCTTGGCCACCGCGTCGGTGTCGGCGTCGGGCGGTAGCCAGCCTTCCTCGCGCATGCGCACGGCGTAGTCGCGCCAGAGGTCGCGCATCGCGTGCATGGTTTCGCGCACGGGTTGAGCAGCTCCGTCGTGCACCAGTGCCAGCGCCCACGCCTGCGGAGCCAAGCGGACCGGTCCGTCGGGCCCGCTGCGGCGGACGACTTCCTCGGCGATGCCGCGCACCAGTTCCGCCGGCGTCGGCAGCGGGTCGGAGCGCACCGCCTCGGCCATCGCCATCCGCAAGCTCACGGTGGTCTGGGTCGCCAACGCCGCGATGATCTCGTTCTTGCTCTTGAAGTAGCGGTAGACCGCACCGGCCGAGAGCCCCGATTCGGTGAACACGTCCTGCATCGAGGTCTCGAAGAAACCCTTGCGAGCGAAGCACAGCTGCGCGGCGTCGAGGATCTGCTGTCTGCGGCGTTCCAGGTGCTCTTCGCTGACTCGTGGCATGAGCCCAAAGTAAAACGAATATCCGTTCTTGACAACCTACTTGCCTCGTGCGACTGTGGTGACATCGAAAGAGAACGAGCATTCGATTTAGTGGGAGTACGTCATGAAAACCATGCAGCGAGCGGTCGCCCTCGGCCTGGGCGCGGCCCTGCTCCAGGCGCTGATGCTGATCGCCTTCGCATGGCCCGCGGCCAATATCGCGCCGCGTGACCTGCCCATCGCCGTCGCGGGCCCGCAGGCGGCCGTCGTCGCCGAACGACTCGGGCAGCACGACCCCGAGGCCTTCGAGATCACCACCGCGTCCGACGCCGCGGCCGCGCGCGCCGCCATCGAGAACCGCGAGGTCTACGGCGCGATCGTCACCGGAGGGGGAGCGCCCGCGGTGCTCGTCGCCTCCGGCGCGAGCCCGGCGGTGGCCCAGCAGCTCACCGCCATCGCCCAGCAGCTGTCCGGCGCGCCGGCGGCCGCGGTCGAGGACGTGGTCGCCGCCGATCCGGACGACCCGCGCGGCGCCGCCTTCGGCGCGATGGTCCTGCCGCTGGTGATGGCGGGTCTCGCGGCGGGCGTCCTGCTGAGCCTGGTGATCCCGACGGCAGGCGCGAAGGTGGCAGGCCTGGTGAGCTTCGGCCTGTTCGGCGGGCTGCTGAGCATCGCGATCGTGCAGGGCTGGCTGTCGGTGCTGCCCGGCAACTACCTCACGCTGGCGGCCGTCGCCGGGCTGGTGTCCTTCACGGTCGCGGGCGCCGTGACCGGGCTGGCCGCGGTGATCGGCCGCGCGGGCATTGGTGTGGCGGCGCTGACCTTGCTGCTGATCGGCAATCCGTTCTCGGCTGCCACCTCCGCGCCGGAGCTGCTGCCGCAGCCGTGGGGGGCCATCGGCCAGCTGCTGCCCCCGGGCGCGGCGGCTTCGCTGCTCCGCTCGGTCGCCTTCTTCGACGGTGCCGGAGCCACGAAACCTCTTGTGGTGCTTGCGGTGTGGGCCGCGACGGCGCTCGTTCTGCTCGGCGTGGCCGCACTGCGCGGACGCGGGGCCGACGCCGAGCAGGTTGCCGCGCCGACAGTCGAACCCGCTCCGGCGGTCTGATCCGGCAATGCCGAAGGCCACCCGCTTCCTGGGGGAGTGGGTGGCCTTCGGTCGTGAATCGGTCAGTCGCGGGGAGTCTTGGCGCAGGTCCGGCAGGTGCCGAAGACCTCGATGGTGTGGCTCACCTCGGTGAAGCCGTGTTGGCTCGCGATCGCCTCGGCCCACGCCTCCACCGTCGGGCCCTCGACCTCGACGGTGCGGCCGCAGCGCCTGCAGACCAGATGGTGATGGTGGCCGGTGGAGCACTGCCGATAGACCGACTCGCCGGAGTCGGTGCGCAGCACGTCGACGAAGCCCGCGTCGGCCAGCGACTGGAGTGTCCGGTAGACCGTGGTGAGCCCGATGCCCTCGCCGCGCTTGCGCAGTTCGTCGTGCAGTTCCTGCGCGGAGCGGAATTCGTCGATGTCACCGAGCAGCGCGGCGATCGCACTGCGCTGGCGCGTGCTGCGTATCCCGACCGGCTTCTGTGGATCCAACGTCTTCTCCTGCACGATCACCCTTCCTCGGCGTGCGCGACGGCGTCGACGACGATGTGCGCCAGGTGGTCGTCGACCAATTCGTAGAGCACCTCGCGGCCGGATCGCTCGCCGTGCACGACGCCCGCGGACTTCAAGATGCGCAGGTGCTGGCTCACCAACGGCTGGGTCACGCCGAGCGCGTCGACCAGCTCGTGCACGCAGCGCGGCGATTCGCGTAGCTGGAGCACGATGGCGATGCGCACGGGAGCGGCGAGCGCGCGCAGCAGCTCACCCGCGTCCTCCAAGACGGTGCGCGCGGGCACCGGCGCGGGCCCGGGGGATCGATAGGGTGTGTGCGAGTGCGCGGCGGCCGTCTCGGCGGTCATCGGAACCAACTCCTTATTGGAAAGCGATCCCATTTTGATATGCATAGTTGCGCATGTCAAACGCGGCGCGCCGGGTGAGCGGGCAGACCGCTGATCACCGGCAACCGTCCTCGGTCGGCATCGGGATGTTGGGGTCGAAGTATTCCTCGCTGCGCCGGTGGTGCCCGGCGGCAGCGGCGGTCTCCCGAGGGCTGTTGTAGTCCGGCGCGAGGAAGCCGTGTTCGGATTGCGCGCAGTCGACCGAGTAGCTGAAGCCGCGCGCCTCGCCGAACCAGACGCCCCGTGCGTCGGCAGCGTACTTCGAATCATCGATCCAGCGGTACTCGATCTCGTGCCTGACCACCGCCACGATGTCCATCGGGCCGTCGATCTTCGTCGGATCGGGGACGTCGAAGGCGTAGGCGACCAGATAGTTGGTCCGGATCGTCAGCTCGCCGTGTTCGTTGACGGTCGGCGTCATCCACCCGGTGACGCGCGGCTGCACGGGAAGCAGCCGGGCCCCCGCCGCGATGCGCTCGGCCACGTACCACGATTCCTTCTCTTTGCCGGGCGCCAGCTCCGGCCGGAGTTTCTCGACCAGCGCGGGCGCCAGCTGGTCGAGCACCAGGCTCGGATCGCGGGTCTCCAGCACCGTGCGATCCAGCCGCGCGGTGCTGATCAGCCGTCGCACGCGCTCCATGAACTGCCCGACCTGCTCGGTCGAGTACGGGCCGACGGGATGCGCGGGCGGCGGTTCGATGCCGCCCGCGCCCTCGCGCCACATGGCGGCGGGGGTGTCGGCGAACGGCCGGGTCAGATCGACCTCCGCGTGCGCGCGCAGCGGCGCGGTCGAGGTGCTCGCGGCGCTCGTCGGCGGTGCGCTCGCCGTCGGCGCGGTCCCGTCCAGGAAGGCGAAGCCCGCCCACGCCAGCGCCACCACGGCGCTGAACGAGAGCGCCGTGAGCAGCGCGCCGCGGCTCGGCCCGGTCAGCCCGCGAGCCTTGCGCGCCCTGGTCGCGCGCCGGTGGTCGCGCAGCGCGCGGCGCTCGGCCTCGCGCGCCCAGTCGGCATCGAACAGATCCGGTGGCAGATCGGCCACGGGCCCACCCCTAGTGCTACATGCCGACTCGTTCAAGGCTCAGCGCCCCACCCCGCCCCGGCCGTCTTCGGCAAAAACGTTGGCGCCGGGGCATTCCCGGCGGTCCGTCGGAACATGATCGCACCCGTCGGACGGGCGTGCGTCCCGGGGCCGTGGCCGCCGCGGCGGACGCTCGGGGCGAGCAGACGCCTCGCACGCGATACGGCACAGGTGGCTGGCGGTGCAAACCCGGTTGCGTGATGCCGATAGGCTGGAGGTCATCGATCGCATCAAATGAAAAAAAATTCGATGCAGTGAATGCAAATCCGACTCGCAGTGGATGGAGAAATCTCGCGTGGCACCCAAGTCGAAGGTGGACACCGTTGCCAACCTCGCCAAGCGCCGGGGTCTGGTGTACCCGTGCGGTGAGATCTACGGAGGCACCAAGTCGGCATGGGACTACGGTCCGCTCGGTGTCGAGCTGAAGGAGAACATCAAGCGCCAGTGGTGGCGGGCCATGGTCACCAGCCGCGAGGACGTCGTCGGCCTCGACTCGTCGGTGATCCTGCCGCGCCAGGTGTGGCAGGCCTCCGGCCACGTCGAGACCTTCACCGACCCGCTGGTCGAGTCGCTCATCACGCACAAGCGCTACCGGGCCGACCACCTGCTGGAGGCCTACGAGGAGAAGCACGGCCACCCGCCCGCCAACGGCCTCGCCGACATCCGCGACCCCGAGACCGGCGACCCGGGCCAGTGGACCGAGCCGCGTAACTTCTCCGGCCTGCTCAAGACCTTCCTCGGCCCGGTGGACGACGAGGAGGGCCTGCACTACCTACGCCCGGAAACCGCGCAGGGCATCTTCGTCAACTACAAGAACGTCGAGACCACCGCGCGCAAGAAGCCGCCGTTCGGCATCGCCCAGATCGGCAAGAGCTTCCGCAACGAGATCACGCCGGGCAACTTCATCTTCCGCACCCGCGAGTTCGAGCAGATGGAGATGGAGTTCTTCGTCAAGCCGGGCGAAGACGAGCAGTGGCACCAGTACTGGATCGACACCCGCATGGCCTGGTACACCGACCTCGGCATCGACCCGGAGAACCTGCGGCTCTACGAGCACCCGAAGGACAAGCTGTCGCACTACTCGACGCGCACCGTCGACATCGAGTACCGCTTCCGCTTCCAGGGCAGCGAGTGGGGTGAGCTGGAGGGCGTCGCCAACCGCACCGACTTCGACCTCAAGACGCATTCGGAGCACTCCGGCACCGAGCTCAGCTACTACGACCAGGCAGGCAACGAGCGCTACATCCCGTACGTCATCGAGCCGGCCGCGGGTCTGACCCGTTCGCTGATGGCGTTCCTGGTGGACGCCTACGCCGAGGACGAGGCCCCGAACGCAAAGGGCGGCGTGGACGTTCGCACCGTGCTTCGCCTGGACCGCAGGCTCGCGCCGGTGAAGGCCGCCGTGCTGCCGCTGTCCCGCAACGCCGACCTGACCCCGAAGGCCAAGGACCTCGCCGCCCAGCTGCGCAAGCACTGGAACGTGGAGTTCGACGACGCGGGCGCGATCGGCCGCCGCTACCGTCGCCAGGACGAGATCGGCACCCCGTTCTGCATCACCGTCGACTTCGACACCCTCGAGGACCAGGCGGTGACCATCCGCGAGCGCGACTCGATGGCGCAGGAGCGGATCGCGCTGGACAAGGTCGAGGGCTACCTGGCCCAGCACCTCATCGGCGTCTGAGTTCCCCGCGCGACGACCCGCGACCGGTGTACCGGTCGCGGGTCGTCGCGTTTCCGCGACGCTCGAATCGCGTTCAGCGGCAAGGGGTCTGGTCGGTCCCGGTCGATCCCGTCAGTCGAGCGGCACGTCCCAGAATGCCAGCTCGTGGCGCATGCCTTCGCGGAAGAGGAGCTCGGCGCGCCCGGGATCGACGCCGGACTCGTCGAGCATCTCGGCGCAGCGGCGGGTCAGCGCGGCGAAGCCGGGATCGGCGTAGGTATCCACCCAGCGCCGATAACGTGGCTCGGCGGGCGGGTCGACGGCCAGCTGCGCGCCGAGCGTGGAGTAACCCCACATGCACGGGTAGAGCGCGGCCAGACCTTCGCCGTAGTTCGCGGCCGAGTCCAACAGAAAAGCGGCGTAGTTCGCGCACGGGCCGCCCTTGACCGCGCCGTCGAGATCGGCGCCGAACTCGGCGGCCAGCGAGCGGTGCAGGGCGAGTTCGTTGTGGAAGGTGGCGTGCGCCAGGTCGACCAAGTCGCCGAGATGCGCGGCGGGCGCCTGCCAGGCCAGCCTGCTGAACACCCGCACGTAGTCGAGCAGGAACAGGTAGTCCTGCTCGAGCCACGACCGGAACACCGGCTCGGGCAGGTCGCCCGCGGCGATGCCCGCCACCGTCGGGTGCGCGCGCTGCGCCGCGACCAGCGGGCCACCGATGTCCTCCAGATGTGCCGCGAGACTCATGTCTCTCAGTCTTCCGTACTGTTCGGTTTGCGCGGGACCCGGCGGTGCCGCACGCTGGGCGTGTGTGGTGGACAGTGGACGACACGGTGCGAGTGCTCGCGCCGTCCGAGCAGCGTTTCGTGCGGCACGCGACCTACACCGGTCGCTCCGTTCTGGTCGAGGGAAAGCTCGACATCGCCGTGTTGCGAAGCGCATTCGGCGCACTGCTGCGCACCCATCCGATCCTCGCCTGCCGCATCGGTGAGGACGCCGACGGGACCGGTCATCTGCTGCGCCCGGCGGGCGACGCGGTGGGGGTGTGGGTCCGCGCCGGTGACACCGCGACCGTCCGGCTGCCGGACGGGACGCTCGATCCGTCGGTTCAGCTCGCCTATCTCGACGTGGTGATCGAGGACGCCCGCGCGCGCGTGACGCTGTACGCGCACCACGCCGTCGCGGACGCGGGCCACTGCGTGGCGCTGCTCGTCGCGCTGTGGGACCGCTACACCGACGAGGTGTCCGGCGCGGCGAATGACAGTGTGCCGCAAGACTTTCCGCGTCCGCTGGAGTGGTACGCCGCACGGCATGGTATTCCCAGGTCGGCGGTGTCGGGTCTGGAAGCCGCGTCCCGGCCGCTGCCGCACGCGCCGATCCTGCCGCCCGATCCGGCGACTCCCGCTCCCGCTTCGCTGGCCCGGCCGGAGCGGACGATCCTCGGGCCGGAGGCGACCGCGCGGATCGTGGAGCTGAGCCGTCGCCACGGCGTCACCGTCAACGGGTTGGTCACGGCCGCACTGCTGCGGGCGTATGCCGAAACTGCCTCGGGGCCAGTCGATTCGGTGCCCGGAGATTCGGATGCGCGCGTTGCGGGGCCGGGCGACGCCCTGCCGCTGCGCTGCGTGTATCCCGTCGACATGCGCTCGCGACTGACTCCGCCGGTGGCTGCCGCCGACGGCACCAACATGGCGGGCCTGGCCGCGTTCGCCGCCGACATCACGTCCGCCACGGACGTCGTCGAACTGGCGCAACGCATTTCGGCGCGGCTGAGCCACGACCTGGCCGAGGGCATCGTGCAGCAGTCGGTGCTGCACTTCCCGGAGTTCTTCGGGCCCACCGCGATTCACTCGCTCGCCGGGCACATCGCGGTGACCAACACCGGCAGGGTGCCCCGCTTCCGCACCCCGCAGGAACTCACACTCACCGATTACGAGATCGTCTACCTCTCCGCCCACCCGCGCCCGTCGGCCGGACCGTCGGCGGCCGTCACGTTCCTCGTCTACACCTTCGCCGACCGGCTCTGCGTCGGCGTGCTCGGCGGCGGTCAGCTCGCGGCGCGACTACCGGACGCCGTCGGCCGCGAACTCGCCCAGTTGGCCGCGGTGTCGATCGACGCGTGATCCGAGCGGGCCGACGGGCTGGCCGTGTCCGCGATTTCGTGGACAATGCTGGGGGAGAACATCGATGACGATGCGGCGGAAGCGGGTGTTTCGGACAGTGCGGACGAACGGAAAGAGCGGCCTCGGGGCGGCCGCGGTCGGGGTGGCCGCGCTGGGGCTGGGGGAGGCGATCGCGGCCGCCGGGGGCGGGTCGCTGATCGACACCGTCGGCCGGGGCCTGATCGACACCGCGCCCGTGCCGGTTGTAGAGGCCACCGTCGCGCTGTCGGGTCGGCACGACAAAGAGATCACCCGGCTCGGAGTCGGCGCGGGTGCGATCGCCGCGACCACTGTGCTCGGCGCGCTGCCGCCCCGGCTTCGGACACCGGCCGCGGCGGCGTTCGGGGCGGGTGCGGCGGCGCTGGCGCTGCGCAGATCGACCCGGTCCCCGTCCACGGCCGCAGGCGCGTCGGCGGCGGGCGCGGTGCTGGCGGCCGGGTTGGGCAAGCGGCCGGGCGGGTTGTTCGGCGCGCTGGCGTGGACGGCGGCGGGCGCGGGATTGCTCGCCGCCGCGCGGACCCTGCACCGCGATCGTGATCGCGTGCGCGACAGCGCGATTCGAAACGTCGGCCCGCTGGGCGGCATCGGCTTGGTGCCGGACGACGGCCTCGACGAGCCAGGTCTCTCCTCGCTGATCACCACGGCGGGCCGGTTCTACGTCGCCGACGTGAACCTGCGCCCGCCGCGCATCGATCCGGACCGGTGGCGGCTGGCCGTGACCGGCATGGTCGCCCACCCGCTGCGGCTTTCGCTGGCCGAATTGGCCGCCGACGCGGTGGAATTCGACGCGGTCATGGTCTGCGTGCACAACCGGGCCGGGCAGGGCAGGGCGGGCAACGCGCGCTGGTTCGGCGTGCCGCTGGCGCACCTGCTGAAGCACGCCATTCCGGAGCCCGCCGCCACCCGCCTGGTGACCCGCGCCGTGGACGGCTACACCATCTCGCTGCCGGTCGAGCCGTTGCGCACCGGAGAGCTGCCCGGCTACCTGGTGATCGGCATGAACGGTGCGCCGCTGCCGCCCGAGCACGGCTTCCCGGCCCGCGTCTTCGTGCCCGGACTCTACGGCCAGTACACCGGCGCGAAATGGCTGTCCGAGCTGGAGCTCGCCGACGACAGCCACACCGATTACTGGGTACGGCGCGGTTGGCCGACCGATCTGCTGTGGGTCGAGCCACACGCCCGCATCGACACCGCCGCCCCGGGACGCACGATCTCGGGCACGCTCACCGTCGCGGGCGTCGCCTGGGCCCCGCCGCACGGCGTGGCGGCGGTGGAGCTCAGCGTCGACGACAGCACATGGCGCCCGGTCGATCTCGGCACCGAACTGGCCCCCGCCGCCTGGCGCCGCTGGCGCACCACCCTCGAGCTCCCACCCGGCACGCACACGCTGCGCGCCCGCACCATCAGCCGCTCCGGACAGGTACAGGAAAGCGCCACCCGCGCGCCGTTCCCCGCGGGACCCACCGGCATTCACACCGTCACCGTGCAGGTCTGAGCGAGCGTCACGCCGAGCGGGGGTGGCTTCCGCTGCTAGCCGGCCGACCGGTCCCAGCGCCGCGCGATGCAGATCTGAGGGTCGCGCGGAGCGGGGACGGGTCCTGTCGACAGGCGCCCAAGCTGTTCACGCCGCTGGATTCGGCTCGAAAGCGCTTGCACCGCAGCGGCTCCGGGTGCGCTTCACCGGCGCGCGATCGGCTCCTGCAACTCCGTGACCCACCCGCTCGGGTCCTCGGTGAACTCCAGGGTCACCTCGCGCGCAGGGCCGTGCGAACGGTAACCGTTGGCGTCGATCCACCGGCCGAGCGCCTGCCAGGGTTCCAGCACTTCGTTCATGCTGCCGCGGTGCACCACGGTCGCGGCCCGATCGATCGCGGGCAGATCGACGATCGAGAAGTCGTGTCCCGCACCGGGTTCCGTGGCGACCGGCAGCGCGGCGTGCACCAGCACCGAACCGTCGGGGCGCTCGTCGTAATAGGCGATGCCGGGCCCGACGGGTTCGACCCCCGCGCGCTCCAGCCGTGCGCACAACTCCTCGAACAGTGGGCCCACCACGGGACCGATCGACCGCGGCTCGAAATCGCCCGCCTCGCCGGTCAATTCGGCGACCCGGACGGCAGGGACGGACTTGACGACCACATCGTGCACGGGCATGGCGCCCTCCTTCTCGATGACGCGGAGTCTCGCCTCGACCTGGACGAGCCGGTCCCGGTCCGTCGCGATGCGCTGCTCCAGTTCCGCGCGGCGCAGCGTGAGCATGCCGCGCAGTTCCGCGCCGCCCACCTCGTCGTCGAGGATCCGGCGCACCTGTTCCAAGGTGAAGCCGAGCTCCTTCAGCGCGACGATCCGGTTGAGCCGGGCGAGCTGGCCCGCCGCGTAGGACCGATAGCCGGTTGCCGGGTCGACCACGTCGGGCCGCAGCAGCCCGATGCCGTCGTAGTGGCGCAGCATGCGCACCGACACCCGTCCGTGTCTGGCGAAATCTCCGATACTGAACATGACGCCTCCGGTTTACGGCCTCACACGGTGTCAGGGTCAAGCGCCGCGCGCGGTATTCAGAACCGCCCGCCCCGGCTGACCCGCCGCGACCCGCTGGACCCACCGTAGGAGCCGGGCCGATACCCGCCGCCCGAGCCGTGCCGCATCCCGCCCGCCGCGCCGCGCAGCAAGCCCTCCAGCAGGATGCCGCCGAGCACCGCGCCCGCCTGCGCACCGCCCGAGGGCGGCCTGTTCGACTCCCAGGCGCGCACGCTGGCCTGCGCCTCTTGGAGCGCGCGACCCGCCAGCTCGGCCGCCGCCTGCGCGTGCCGCAGCGCCTGACCGGGGTCGGTGGCCGCGAGCCGTTGCGCCGCATCGAGATTCCGCTGCGCCTCGGAGAGCCGGGTGCGTGCGGTGGCGTCGATGCCGCCGCGGCGCGTGGTGACGAACTCACCCGCCGCGCGCACCCTGGCGCCCGCATCGGTGAGCGCCTGGTCGAGGCGGCGGCGCAGATCCTCGGCGGCAAGCTTGCGATCGGTGGCGGCGGCGATGGCCCGATCCAGATCGCCGTCTGCGGCCACCGCGCCGTGAAAGGCGTCCAGCGGATCGGCGTCGGCCATGGCGGATGCCTTGTCGAGAGCCTGCCGCGCCGAGGCGGTCGCGGTGGCCAGTTCCGGGCCGCCGAACGCGGCGAGTTCGGTGGCGGTGGCGATGTCCTTGCGCAGTTCGTCCAGCACCGCGGGCAGGCCGTCGCGGGCCTGCTGGATGTCGGTCGCCGCGTTGTCGACCGCGTCCAGCAGCGTGCGCGCCTGACCGATGGCCCCCTCGGCGGCCCTGATCGCGCCGACCGCGCCGCCCTGCTTGCCGACCGGCAGCGCCATGGCTTCGCGTCCGGCGTCGATGTTCTGTTCGGCGAACGAGATACGTTCGCGCGCCATCGCCGTGTTGTCCCGAATGGGGGCGAGCACGCTCGCCGGATGCGCGGCGCTCAGCCGGGCCAGTTCCGCCTCCGACGCGGGCACCCGGCCGGTGAGGTCGACCAGGCCCCTGGTCAGCGCGTCCAACCGGCCCGGCGCGTCGATCAGCAGGTCGCGCATCGCGTCGAATTCGGCGACTCGCCCGTCGAGTTCGCGATCCGCGCGGCCCACGGCGCCGATCAGCTCGATCAGCAGACGGCGCTGCTCGTCGGCGGTCTCCGGAATGTCGTCGTCGAGCCGCTGACGGAGGGTGAACGCCCTGGCGGCCGCGGCCTTCGCGTCGTTCAGCGCGGTGGTGAACGGCGCCGCGGCCGTCGCGCCGAATTCGCCGACGGCCAACTCCAATTCCTCGCCGCTGGTACGTACCGCGTTGTCGATCTCGACGAGCACCTCACGGGAACGCGCGTGCAGCGCCTCCAGCGGAAGCGCGGCGAGGGCGGTGCTGTCGCCGGGGTCCACCCGCCGCGCGGTGTCCAGCTCGGCCCGCTGCCGATCGCGGCGGCGTGTGCGCGTGTACAGCAGCAGCGCGCCCACCGCGACCGCGACGACGAGCGCCAGGATCAGCAGCGTGCGGAAGCCGACCCCGCCCGCGCTCATCGCCGAGTTCAGGCCGTCGGCGGTCGCGATCCCCGCGGCGGCCCAGTCGCTGTCGCGCAGTGCGGGCTCGACCCTGCGAGTCAGCAGTTCCTCGAGCTCGCTGTCGCTGACCCCGACCGGCAGCTCGCCGTAGAACCAGTAGTCGCGCGAGGCGGTGGCGACTGCCAGCAGCAGATCTCGGGTGCCGAATCCCGATGCGGCGGCGGTCCTTTCGGCCCACGCCTCCGGGCCGAGCCCGTCGAAATCGCGGGCGTAGGCGATCCACAGCCGGATCTGCCGGTCGTCGTAGAGACGGTCCACCGCGGCCCGCACGCTGTCCAGCTGAGCACTGTCCAACGCGCCCGCGCTGTCGACGACGTAGGTGTCCATGCGGCTCGGCGGCTCCGCCGCCGCGGTCGGCGCGCCGAGCAGCGCCGTGACCAGCAGCAGGAGGCAGGCCACCACCGGGGCGGTCCGGCGGGCGCGACGATTCGGCTGCGACGGCATTCCACGAATCTATCCCCGGTTACCGCCGAATCAGTGGATAGCATCGTGGCGTGATCACGATCGACCGCCCCTACACCGGACACGTGTCCGCGGGATCGAACCCGCAGCAGCGCGACCTCGACGGCGCGCGCGTCATCAAAATGTCCGTCGGTGCGATGGACAACAACGTCTACCTCGTGCAGTGTGCCGCCACCGGCGCCGCGCTCCTCATCGACGCCGCCAACGAACCCGACCGCATCCTGGAGCTCATCGCCCAGGAAGCGCCCGGCAAGGTCCGCCTGATCGTCACCACCCACCAGCATCCCGATCACTGGTGGGCGCTGAAGGAGGTCGCCGCCGAACTCGACGTCCCCACCGCAGCTCATCGGCTCGACGCCGACCCGCTGCCCGTCACCCCCGACCGCCTCCTCGCCGATGGCGACATCGTCGAGATCGGCGACCTCATCCTCGCCGCCATCCACCTCAGCGGCCACACCCCGGGCTCCATCGCCCTCGCCCTCCCCGAGGAACCCGGCCGCATCCACCTCTTCACCGGCGACAGCCTCTTCCCCGGCGGCGTCGGAAAGACCAACAGCCCCGAAGCTTTCACCTCCCTCTACACCGACGTCACCACCAAGCTCTTCGACCGCTACGACGACGACACCGTCGTCTACCCCGGCCACGGCGACGACACCACCCTCGGCGCGGAGCGCCCGCATCTAGGGGAGTGGCGCGAACGCGGCTGGTGACAGTCGAACTGAAACATGTTCTAATTCCTGAGTGACGGATTCCATCGCCGGGACCTGCGACCCCGCCTTTCGCGAGGTGGGGGAGGTGTTCGCGGCGAGCTTCGCCGACGGGCAGAACCGGGGCGCGGCGGTGGCGGTGTTCGCGGGCGGACGGCCGGTGGTGGATCTGTGGGGCGGGGTGGCCGACGAGCGCAGCGGGCGCCCTTGGCTGGCGGACACGCCGTGCGTCGCTTTCTCCTGCACCAAAGCGGTCACCGCCACGGCCGCGCTGCTGGTCATGGAGCGCGAGGGGACCGGACCGGAGCAGCCGGTGCGCCGCTGGTGGCCGGAATTCGCCGCGCACGGCAAGCACGCGGTCACCGTCGAGGACCTGCTGACCCATCGCGCGGGCCTGCCCGCCTTCGAACGGCCGCTGACGAAGTTCGATGCGGCCGATCCCGCCGCCATGGCCGCCGAACTCGCGGGGCAGATCCCGGTGTGGGAGCCCGGCGCCAAGCACGGCTATCACGCGCTCACCTTCGGCTGGCTGGTCGGCGAGTTGGTGCGCAGGCGCACCGGCCGGACCGTCCCGGAGTTCGTGAGGGAGCATTTCGGCGCGGAACTCTGGGCGGGCCAGGGCGAGATCGCGAACGCCGCCCGCCTCGGCTTTCCACCTGCCACTGAAATGGAGTGGCGGACAGAGGATCTGCCCGACAACACCGCGGTCCGGCGACTGGCCGAGTCGTATCGGGATCCCGACTCGCTGCTGATGCGCGGGTCGACGAACCCCACCGGCTCCTACAACGATCCGACCGTGCTCGCGGGCGGCTGGCCCGGATCCGGCATGGTGACCACACCGCGCGCGCTGGCCCGTTTCTACCGCGACCTGATCCGCGGCGACCTGCTGCGCGCCGAGACGCTGCGCGACGCCGTGCGCGAACGGGTGCGCGGCGCGGACGAAGTCCTGTCCCTGGACAGCGCTTTCGGGCTCGGCTACATGCGTCCGTCGCTGAACTTCCTGCTCCCGAAGAGCGCACGGGCGACCGCGTTCGGCCATCCCGGCGCGGGCGGCTCGGTCGGCTTCGGCGACCTGGAACACGACCTCGCACTGGCGTTCATCCCGAACCTGCGCCGCGAAGGCCTCGCGGGCGACCGCCGCGCCTACGACCTGATCGCCGCGGTCTACGCGGCGCTCTAGCACCGCGGCCCAGGGCTTCCGGCGCGGCGACATATCTTGCCGCAGCCAGCCCGCGCGGTCACAATGCCGCCATGTCCGCCGTGCAGCCCCGCCTGTCGGTCGATGCTCCGATCATCAACCGGCTTCTCCCGCGTCTCACCGATCTGTTCACCGAGTTGCTCGATGCCGGGATCGCGGCGATCCCGGGCGCCGAGGGGTTGCCCGACGGGCATTTCACCGACGAGGTGATTCCCGCGATCGTCGCGGGCGCCGGGCTGTTCCTCGAAGCGCTCGACGAGGGACGGTCCTGCACTCCCGAGGAAGTCGCCGAGCTTGTCGTTCCGGTGGTGCGGAGGCACGCCGAAGACCGAATTCCGTTGCGGGCCTTGCTCTTGGCGTTGTTCGGAGGTATGCGGCACCTCTGGGCGAAGGCAGGGTCGCTCGCCGAGCCGGACGACCTGTCCGATCTGTTGGCCTTCTCCGACCTGCTGCTGGACCTGCTGGCCAATCTGACCGTGTCGATCACCGAGACGCACAGCGACGTGGAGCAGTCCATCTACGGCAGCGAACGGGAGGCCCGCAGGCTGCTGTGCGCCGCCTTGCTGCGCGGTGTCGAGACGGCCGAACTGGCCGCGCGCGCCGACATCACCCTGGCCGATCGCTACGACATCCTCGCGATCCAGGTCGTCGCGTTCAGTCAGGCGGGTCCGATGGTGGACGCCGTGATGGCCCGCCGCCGAATCCGGCTGGTGCAGCAGACACTCGACACGCTCGCCGGAACCACCGCGCTGAACACCTTCGACGGCACGACCGGTATCGCGCTGCTCCCGACGGCCGCCGACCCTTCGATCAACGCTCCGTACGCGGAGCTGGGCGCGGGGCTGGCGACCCGCCTCGGCGACGCCGTCGTCGTGATCGACGCCGGATCGGTGCCGCGCAGCGAGCTGGCGGCCGCAGCGGGCGAGGCCGCCGAACTCGGCGATCTCGCCAGGGCCCTCGGTCTCCCGACGGGCAGCTACGTGCTCGACGACCTGATGCTGGAATACCAGCTGACCCGTCCGGGACGGTCGCGAGATCGACTGGCGCAACGCATCGTTCCGCTCGAGCCGTATCCCCACCTGCTCGAGGCGCTCGACGCGCACATCCGGCACGGTTCCGATCGCAAGGCGGCGGCGGCCGACGTGCATCTGCACCCCAACAGCTTCAGTTATCGCCTGCGCCGCGTCGCCGAGCTGACCGGCTTCGATCCCTCCGATCCCAGCGAATCCAGGCTGTTGTCCGCGGCGTTGATGGTCTACCGGCTCTACCCGCCCGCCGCGAGTGCGACCATCGACTCGAATTGACGGCGGTTCGTTCCGCGTGACTAATGCGGCGGGTCGTATTCTCGTATCAATGCAGTGACACCGACTCAGACGGTTGCCGATACTTGTGACACGATCACAACGTACGAGAAGGGCTGTCACCATGAACTCGGTCGACGTGGACCGTTCCGCCCAACGCCCCCAACCGAATCCGCTGCGCACCGATTTTCCGGGCGGTAGTCGCCGCTCCCGGCTGCTCGACGCGGTCATCCGGTACTCCGTGCGCCCTTTCCTCGCGCTCTGGTCGCGCTACCCCGATCTGCCGTGGCCGTACGATGCGGTCGACCACCTCGGGCGCGTGTTGCGCACCACGCCCGGACTGGTCCGGCAGCGTATCGCCCTGCCGCACTGCGCGGCCGAACTCACCACTCCGCGCGTCGTCGACGACTCCCGCTTCGTGCTCTACCTGCACGGCGGTGCGTTCCTCATCGGGAACCGGGCGCTGCACCATCAGATGATCGGCCGCTTCGCCGACCTGCTCTCGGCTCGAATCCTCGCGGTCGGTTATCGCAAGATGCCCAAATACGGGATTGCCGAGGCGGTTTCGGATTGCGTCGACGGATACCGGCACGCACTCGAGATGGGCGTCGCGCCGGAGAACATCACGTTGATGGGCGATTCCGCAGGCGGCTACCTCGTTTTCGTGACCGCGCTGGAGATTCGCGACCAGGGTCTGCCGATGCCCGCCGCGATCGTCGCCATGTCCCCGATGACCGACTGGGACCACACCGCCAAGCTCGCGGCGCCCACCGGTGGCGTCTGCGCGGTCTTCCCGGTCCGCGCGGTGCCGATGCTCGGCATACTCGCCGAGCGCACCCGTGGCGCAACGCCTTTGGTGTCGCCCGCGCACGCCGATCTGGCCGGGCTGCCGCCCACCCTGATTCAGGCCAGTTCCAGCGAATTCGTCTACCCCGACGCAGAACTCATGGCCGCTCGCCTCGCCGAGCACGGCGTGCCCTGCGAACTGCACATCTGGCCTGGACAGGTGCACGTTTTCCAGGCGGCCGCCTCGATCGTGCCGGAAGCCGCCCACGCCGTCGCGGAGATCGGCGGGTTTCTCGATCGCACGCTGTGGCAGCGGACCGAACGCCGCAGCGCCTGACTCCGAATACCCGATCAGCCAACTCTTTTCCGACACTCAGGAGCCCGTACCGGGATGACCGACCCGAAAAGCGAGTTGCTCGCCGAACTGGCCGAGCCGCGCGAAATTCTCGACCAGCTCACCGACGAGGAGGCGACGACCCTGCTGACCCTGTTGCGCCGCGCCGAACAACAGCAGCGGCACAGCCTCGACGCGGCCATCGACGCGGCCTTCGACGTGCTGCCCCGGCTCGTGCGCATCCCGGCGCGCAAGATTCTGTTCGGAAGGTAGGCGACGATGACCGATCTGCTGACGCGTGGCCAGCTGGACATGCTGGCCCAGACGCTGAACGCCGACGCCGCCGACCTCGCCGCGCTGACCCGCCTCGGCGCACAGAACCTGCGCGAACTGCGGGAGCGCATCTCCGACCGGCTCTTCGACGCGCACGCGGCCACCTTCGCCAGGGTGAGCAAGCTCGCACCGCTGATGCCCAACGCGCTGGCCGCCAAGGTGGCGCTCCAAGCGGTGCCCGCCGAGGTCGGCGGCAGGGCCGGGGGAGCGCTCGGGCTCGACCATCCCGACCGGGCGGCGGGGATGCTCGGCGAACTCACACCGGAGTACCTCGCCGACGCGGCGCCCTATCTGGATCCGCGGGTCATTCCGGTGCTCGCCCCTCGGGTGCCCGCGGCGGTGCTGGTGCCCACCGCCAACGAGCTGCTGCGCAGGCGCGACTACGTCACCGCGTCGCGGTTCCTCGAGCACGCCACCGACGAACTGATCCGCGGCTTCGAGCGCGGCATCGCCGACGACGAAGGGTTGCTGCGCACCGCCGCGCTGACACCGTCGGCCGATCGGCTCGAGGACGTCGTCCGGGTGCTGCCCCCGGCGCGTCGCGGCGCCATCGTCCGGGCCGCGTCGGCCGGCTCGGACGAGACTCTGATCGCCGGGATCTCGGTGCTGTCCCGGCTGGAGCCGGAGCTGCGCCGCGAGCTCGGCGCCGAGTTCCTCGACGATCTCGACGAGGCGGGCCTGGACCGGTTGCTCACCGTGGGGACCCGGGACGAAGCGGTGGTCGAGCTGCTCACCGTGTTGTCCGAGGTGGACGAGCGTCACTTACGCTCGATCGCCGACCGGTTGAGCAAGGGCGACGGCTCCGTGGTCGGCGCGCTGCTCGACCAGGCGACCACGCCGGCGGCGCGGCGCACGCTGCACGCCATCGGCGAACTGCTCGAGCCGGCCGAACGGCCCGCTCTCATCGATCTCGTCGACCGGACGAAGTGAGGACTGTCACCTGCGGGACGACGCTGTCGTTCGCCTCGTGTCGGCAGGTGAGTGCGGATTCGTCCGGGCGGCAGCGCGATTCGCGGTGGCCTGGTCGGGCGGCTTCGTTTCCCGGTCGGCGCAGCCGCGCCGGATGCGGGCCGCCGGGCGGATTCCTTCGCGTATCGATGCGGCCACACCCCGTGCGCAGGTCGGCGAGGAGTCGGGGTGACCTGGCAGACTTGGTGAAGTGATTTCGGCACCTCAGCGCAGCACGCCGGCCTCGGCGCACGAATCCGGCCTCGTGCGCGGGGCCGGAGCCGGGGTGGTGCGCTGGACCCGGCGGATCCTGATCGCCGCGGTGCTGATGAGCCTGGTGTTGGTCGGCGGCACCGCTTTTCGGGTCTGGCAGGTCGCGCGGATCGACGACTACACCAAGGCCGACGCGATCGTCGTACTCGGCGCCGCACAGTATTCGGGCACACCGTCCTCGGTGTTCGAGGCTCGCCTGGACCAGGCGTATCAACTGTTCGAGGCGGGTATCGCGCCATGGGTGATCACCGTCGGCGGTAAGCAGGAGGGCGATCTCTACACCGAGGCCGCCTCCGGCAAGAACTATCTCCAGCGGCGCGGCGTACCGGCCGACCGCATCCTCGCCGTCGAGACCGGCTCGGACACGCTGCGCAGCGTCGAGGCCGTCGCCCTGGCCATGAAGGCGCGCGACATGTCCTCCGCCGTGCTGGTCAGCGACCCGTGGCATTCGCTGCGCACCCGCACCATGGCGCGCGATGCCGGGCTGCACGCGTGGACCGCGCCCACCCGCACCGGTCCCGCCGTCTACACCCGCGAATCCCAGGCGCACGGCATCGCCAGGGAGACCTTCGCGCTGCTGTGGTACCAGCTGACGCATTTCTCCGCCGACTTCCCCTACACCGCGGGTCAGTGACTCGATGGACAGCTACACCGACCACGACCGGGAACGGATGGCCGCCGAGGGCGCCAAGACCGCCGGCCTCGCCCCGCCCCGCAGCGAGTTCGAGAACGGCCACCGCACCGAGTTCGCCCGCGATCGCGCCCGTGTCCTGCACTCCGCGGCGCTGCGCAGGCTCGCGGACAAGACCCAGGTGATGGGCCCGCGCGACGGCGACACCCCGCGCACCAGGCTCACCCACTCGCTGGAGGTCGCCCAGATCGGCCGCAGCATCGCCGACGGTCTGCGCTGCGATCCCGACCTGGTCGACCTGGCCGGGCTCGCACACGACATCGGCCACCCGCCCTACGGCCACAACGGCGAGATGGCCCTCGATCAATTCGCCGACGCGCACGGCGGATTCGAGGGCAACGCGCAGAACCTGCGCATCCTGACCCGCCTCGAACCCAAGGTGCTCACCTCCGACGGCGCGAGCGCCGGGCTCAACCTGACCCGCGCCGCCCTCGACGCGGCGATCAAATACCCGTGGGGCAGAACGGGATCCGGCACGAAGTTCGGCGCCTACGATATCGACCTGGACCGGCTGGCGTGGATACGCAAGGGCGCGCCGGATCGCAGGCGCAGCCTGGAATGCCAGATCATGGACTGGTCCGACGACGTCGCCTACTCGGTGCACGACGTCGAGGACGGCATCATCGCGGGCCGTATCGACCTGCGCGCCCTCGCCG
Organism: Nocardia sp. bgisy118; assembly: GCF_057708605.1. NCBI lineage: Bacteria > Bacillati > Actinomycetota > Actinomycetes > Mycobacteriales > Nocardiaceae > Nocardia > Nocardia sp. bgisy118. The sequence continues at coordinate 178,635 of NZ_JBYISM010000005.1, forward strand.
ACCCGTCCGAACAGTGCGAGCTCGCCCGCATGGGCCACGCCCAGCACGGCAGCCTCACCACCGACGAGCTGATCCAGGCCGCCCAGCGTCTGTCGGAACTGCCGGTGGTCGCCGCGGTCTTCCGCTACGACGGCACCCTCACCGCCTCGGTCGCCCTGAAACGACTCACCAGCGAGCTCGTCGGCCGTTTCGCCACGGCCGCCATCATGGCCACCCGCGCCGTCGCGGGCCCCCAACCGCTGTCCCGCTACGCCGCCGACCTCGAGATCCCGCCGGTCGCCGCCGCCGAAGTGGCCATGCTCAAAACCGTCGCCCTTCGCTACGTCATGTCCGACCCCGACCACCGGCGCCGCCAAGCCGCCCAGCGTGAACGCATCCTCGCCGTAGCCGCCCGCCTGCACACCGAAGCCCCCCGCCACCTCGACCCCCAACTCCTCCCGTGGTGGCACGCCGCCACCACCCCGACCGCCGAGATCCGCGTCATCGTCGACCAGATCGCCTCCTACACCGAAAGCCGCTTCGAACGCCTCGCCGACTATTTCGGCTGTTGACGTAATCATTGCGTCATTACGTCATTGCCTCGCTGGTCCGCGCCGGGGTTCGGTCGCAGTTCGACGTCCGTGTGATCGACCCCTGAAGCGCGCCGTTCCGGAGAACCGGTGCCGCTGCCTCGGTAGTCGCCGGACTGGCTAGACTCGTCGCGTGGCCGGACGACTCCCTGATCGCGATATCGCGGCAATACGCGAACGCGTCCGGATCGAAGACGTGGTGGGGGAGTACGTCGCGTTGAAGCGTGCGGGCGCGGACTCCATGAAGGGGCTTTGTCCGTTCCACGACGAGAAGTCGCCGTCGTTCCACGTGCGGCCCAATCACGGCCTTTTCCACTGCTTCGGGTGCGGCGAGGGCGGGGACGTCTACAAGTTCCTGCAGAAGATCGAGCACATCGGCTTCGTCGAGGCCGTCGAGCAGATGGCCGACCGGATCGGCTACCAGATCAACTACGAGGGCGGCGGCACCTCGGTGCAGCGCGATCGAGGCACCCGTGCCCGCCTGGTCGCCGCCAACGCCGCCGCGCACGAGTTCTACATGGCCCGGCTGCGCGAGCCGGAGGCCGAGGCGGCGCGCAAATACCTCACCGACCGCAACTTCGACGGCAACGCGGCCCTCCAGTTCGGCTGCGGCTACGCCCCGGACGGCTGGGACGCGCTCACCAAGTACCTGCTCCGCAAGGGCTTCGATTTCAAGGAGTTGGAGGCCGCGGGCCTGTCCAAGCAGGGCAAACGCGGCCCCATCGACCGCTTCCACCGCCGCCTGCTGTGGCCGATCCGCAATCTCGGCGGCGAGGTCATCGGCTTCGGCGCCCGCAAGCTCTTCGACGACGACACCATGCCCGGCAAGTACGTGAACACGCCGGAAACGTTGCTGTACAAGAAGTCTCAGGTGCTGTTCGGCCTCGATCACGCCAAGCGCGAGATCGCCAAGGGCCGCCAGGCCGTCGTGGTCGAGGGCTACACCGACGTGATGGCCATGCACCTCGCCGGCGTGAAAACCGCCGTCGCCTCCTGCGGCACCGCCTTCGGCGACGAGCACATGGCGATCCTGCGCCGCCTGCTGATGGACGACAACTTCTGGCGCGGCGAGATCATCTACACCTTCGACGGCGACGCGGCGGGTCAGGCGGCCGCGCTGAAGGCCTTCGCGGGCGATCAGAAGCTGGCGGGCCAGACCTACATCGCCGTCGCGCCCGACGGGCAGGACCCGTGCGAGCTACGCCAGCGCTCCGGCGACGGCGCGGTCCGCGACCTGATCGCGCGGCGAACCCCGCTGTACGAGTTCGTGATTCGCGGCCTGCTCGCCGAACACAACCTGGACGCGGTCGAAGGCCAGGTGGAAGCGCTACGCCGCGCCGTCCCCGTGGTCGCGCAGATCAAGGACAACGCCACCCGCAAGGCCTACGCCACCCGCCTCGCGGGCTGGGTCGGCTGGGACGACATCCAGACCGTGGTGCGCCGCGTCGGCGAGGAAGCCAAGCGCAATCGTCTCGGTGGGCCGCGCCGCGCTGAAGCCCCCGCGCCGACCGCCAAGGTCACCGAGCACCCTGCCGCCCGCCCCAACCCGAACGACCCGGTGCTGCTGCCGCAACGCCAAGTCCTCTGCGCCGCTTTGCAATACCCGGCGATCGCGGGCACGGTGTTCGACGCGCTGGAGACCGAGGCGTTCACCCACCCCGCCTACGTCGCGGTCCGCACCATGGTCGCCGAAGCGGGTGGCGCGTCCGCCGGACTGAGCGGCGCGGAATGGGTCAACGCCGTCACCGACGCCACCGACGACCTCACCCTGCGCGCCCTGGTCTCCGAACTCGCCAACGAGCCGCTGCCGGTGAAGACCGTCGACGACATCCCGCGCTTCATCACCGGCGTGCTCGCCCGCGCCCAGGAGGCGTGGGTCGGCCGTCAGATCGCGACGCTGAAATCCAAGCTGCAACGGCTGTCCGCCACCGAACAGACCGACGCCTACATGGCGCTGTTCGGTGATCTTGTCGCGCTGGAGCAGTACCGAAAGAGCCTGGAAGCTCAGGCGATGGGTAACTCCGACGATTTCGCCGCTGGGTGATCGCGGGTCTGTCACTCAGAGCTAGACGCTCCCGAGGTGGCGGCCCTACTGTTGCCCGCTGATCGACGAGCGCGGCTCGGGGCGCTGATGAGTATGGCTGGGCTCGGGACGATGACCGCCGACCCGATCGCAGTCGTGGTCGGCGGCGTCTGTTCGCTCTACGCTCGCGTCGCTCAGCGGCGCCGCAGCTGATCGTGCGGCACGAGCACGGTGGTGCGCTCGTCCAACGGCACCATCGGCTCCAGCTGCGGACGGGTGCTCAACTTGTCCGACAGTCGCTGCCGCCCCACCTGCACCAGCTTTCGGGTCACCGGACTCGAGGTGACCGCGCGTGTGGCCGCGCTGATCTGTTCGTAGCGAGCCCGCCCGGCCTTACTGCCGAGCACGTAACCGGCCGCGACGCCGATGATCAACCGCAGCATTCCTCGAGCTCCTCCCAATCGCCTGTGCGCGGCTACCATCCTGCCCGACGCCCGGTCCGCCTGTCGATCCGGCACCGAGTTACCCACGAGACACCTGATACCCCACCCGCCCCACACGCACCCCGGCATCACCCCAGGTAGGCGCGCGATTTGGGAACCCGCCCGGCAATACGCTAAAGTTTCACCTCGGCCCGCCCAGTACGGGAGAGCCGCCCAGAATAGTCCCCTATAGCTCAATTGGCAGAGCAGCCGACTGTTAATCGGCAGGTTTCTGGTTCGAGTCCAGATGGGGGAGCCGAGAACGGCCCCTGACCAGCGCTTAGCGTACACGGTCGGGGGCCGAATTCGTTTCCAGACCGCGAATAGCGCCGGAAAGTCTCTCAAAAGTCGAAATCTGTCCTGCACCGTCGCTGTCCTGCTCACGGTGACCGAGCCCGCCCATGACCGCACTGTGGATCACCACCGCAGCGTCATGGTGCACCCGCCCGCGAGCCATGTACTTGCGCTGAGTCATCGCCGGATCGGCGTGCCGCAACATGCGTCCGCACCTCCGCTTCGACCTCGGCTGCCGTGTCGAAGGCCACCGAGTGGCGCACTGCCCGCAAGTATCCGAGCGATCGCAACCGCCGAGCACCGTCGATCGGATGAAATCCAAGACAGGTCAATGGTTGCCGGGTATAGGTGATCCGGCGCCGCGTGGTTGTGCACCCGAGGCGGCAGTATCCTCCGACCGGGCACGAGTTCCGCCGGACCAAGAGGATGCGTCGATGTCGTCACCGATACCGGGAGTCCTGGCCTGGGCGGTGATCGGCTACGTCACGGTTCTCCTGTCGGTTCGGTTATGGCTCGGCGGCGGCGGCGCTGTTATGGATCGGCTCGTGAACCACACGGGCCTGTGGAGCATCGCGACCCTGCTGGTATACCGGTGCGCATCGACGCCGACCATCGACGACCCGGCGAATCAGCTTGCCCTGGGCGGCGTTCTCATGATCACCACATACCAGTACAGCATCGGTCGGATCGTCAGCGCCGATGCCGAGCCGGATGCCGTATGGCGCCACCAGCGCAACGCCGCTCTGCTCGCCTCGGCCGTGACGGCCTCGACAGTCCTTGCCGTGGCATCGGCGAGATACTCGGGACGATCGGTCGACCTGCGCCTCGCGGGGGTTGGACTGGTCATCGGTTGCGCCTTCGCCGTCACGTACAACACGGTCGTGCTCACTCGCGCGTGTCTCGGCGTACTCCGCGATGTCGATACCCCGCGCGCGGCGCGGATCGTGTGTGGCGTCCTGATCGCCAGCAATGTCGTTCTCTGGGGCGCGCTGGCACTCTCGCTTTCCCAGCTGGCCACCGGATGGCCCGGCGGACCGCAACTGTCGCTGGTCCATGCCGCGTTCGCCCTGTGGGTCGCGATCAATGCGACACTGCACGCGATACCGCTGATCGCGGAGCTGGTGCTGCGCGCGGGTATGGATCGCGCCACCAGAACCTGCCGTCGACTGTTGCCGCTGTGGCGTGATCTCACCGCGGCGGTCCCGGAGATCGTCATGCCCGTCGATGCGCGGCACGGCTCGGATCCAGCCACCCGCCTACTGCGGATGACCGTGGAGATCCGCGACGCAATGCTCCACCTAGGCGCTTACCTCCCGGCCGAAACCGGTGAAACGCAACGCAATACCGTGCGAGAGCCCGAATCGGACCGAGAGCTCACCGATTACGCCCATCGGCTGATACGGGCGGCGCAGGCCAGAAAGGCGGGCCTACCGCCCGCCGGCACCGGGGCGCCATCGTCATTGCCGGTGGTCGCGCACGATTTCGACGCCGAACTCGCGCACCTGATCGATCTGGTCCGCATCTGGCCGAAGGCCAAGGCCGCGATGGAATGAGCCGATCGCGCAGACCTGGACGTAGACGGTTCGCCGATGACCGGCTAGCTCCGCTCGGCGACCCAGGCGGCGATCTGGGCGCGTGAGGTGAATCCGAGTTTGGTCAGGATGTGTTCGACGTGTCCCTGCGCGGTGCGCAGGGAGATGCTCAGGCGGGTGGCGATGGCCTTGTTGGTGAGGCCGTCGGCGATCAGGCCTGCCACCTCCTGTTCCCGGGCGGTCAGCTCCGCCGAGGGGCCGGCAGCCGTTGCCTGCGGTTGCTCTCCCAGGGCGTAGCCGATCGCGGCGTCGAGGTCCAGCGCGGCCCCTTCACGGAAGGCGGTCTCGAATGCTCGCCGACCGAGCTCGTGACGCGCCACTCGTTCGCACTCGTCGTGGTGGACCATCAGGGTCGCAAACGGCACGGTGGCGATGCCGGTCGACCGAGACTGTGCTGTCGCAGCGCCCAGCAGCACGGCGGCGCGCCGCACACTGCCCTGGCTTCCCACAACCCACGCGAGTATCTCCAGGGCTATGCCGCCCATCAATTGATCTTTTTGCTGCCTGGTCAGCTGCAATTCCTGCCGTAGCAGCGCCAGCGCACGATCGCGGTCGGCCTGGCGCCACGCGGCCACGGCCGCGCCCCACAGGACATAGGAACGATGGAGGGAATCGCCGTGAGATTCGGCGATCGCCAGCGCCTTCTCGTGGTACGGACGAGGTGCCGCGCCATCTCTCTGCAGTTCCTGCGTCCAGCAGAGCGCGATGAGGGTCCATATCTGTCCGTAGACGTCACCCTGCGCGGTGAACGATCCGAGGGCGGCTTCGAGAGGGGCGCGTACGGGCGGAGGGCCGCCGCTGCTGACCGCGCGGATGGCTTGGGTGAGCTCCGCGAAGGCGTGCACGATCGGGTGCTCGGTCTGTTCGGCGAGCCTCTGCGCCTGCACGAGCAGGGCGGACAGCGCACGGGAATCGTCTTGGGCCGCAGTGACCAGCGCAGCGCGCCACAGTGCCTTGGCGCGTAGCGGAGTGGCGGCAGCGGGACCGGTGGCAAGGGCGCGGTCGAGCCAGCGCCGCTCCTCACCGAGCTGGCCGCGGGGGAGCCAGAACAGCTGCAGGGCCGCCGCGAACGACAGCGCGGCCTCGGATTTCGCTTCGGTGTCGTCGAGGCAGAAGGCCAACGCCTCGCGCAGGTTGGGTTGCTCGCGGTCGAGGCGGGCGATCCAGTCGAGCTGGCGGGGGCTGATCCAATCTGCCTCGGCGTCTTCGGCCAGTTGCCGGTACCAATCCGTATGTCGGCGTCGGAGTTTCGTGTATTCACCAGTTTCGTCGAGTTTGTCGCGGCCGTATTCGCGTACCGTCTCGAGCAGCCGGAACCGCACCGCCGGACCCGACTCCTCCCTGATCAGGATGGATTTGTCGACCAGGGCGGTCAGCACGTCGAGCAGGTTCTCGTCGCCGAGGTCGTCTCGGCAGACCTGTTCGGCCGCGTCGAGTTCGAAGCTGCCTGCGAACACCGAGAGCTGGGCCCACACCGCTTGTTCGGCCTTGGTGCACAGCGAGTAACTCCAGTCGATGCACCACCGCAGGGTCTGCTGACGGCTCGGCGCGGTGCGGCTGCCGCGGGTCAACAGCGCATATCGATCGGTGAGGCGTTGCCGGATCTGCTCGGGTGACAACGCTCGCAGCCGGGCTGCGGCCAGCTCGATCGCCAAGGGCAGCCCGTCGAGGCGGCGGCAGATCTCGGTCACCGTCGCGAGGTTGTCCTCGGTGAGGGCGAAGCCTGGCACGGCCGCGGCGGCCCGCGCGACGAACAGGGTGACCGCGTCGTAGCGAGGCGCACCGCGCAGTGTCGGCCGCCGATCCGGATCGGGAACGGTCAGCGGTCGCACGCGTAGGACGGACTCCCCGCCGATGCCAAGGGGCTCGCGGCTGGTGGTGAGGATCCGCAGTGCCGGGCACGCCCGCAGCAAGGTCTCGGCAACCTTCGCCGCGGCATCGACGATTTGTTCGCAGTTGTCCAGCACCAGCAGCAGCCGCCGTGACGCCAGGTGGTCGACCAGCACCTCGAGAACCAGCCGTCGGCGTGGTCGCAATTCCAGAGCCGTGGCGATCACCTCCGGCAGCAGGCCGCCGTCGTGCAGCTCGGCGAGCTCGACCAGCCACACCCCGTCGGCGAAATCCCGTTGCGCCCCGGTGGCGACCCGCGTCGCCAGTCGGGTCTTGCCGACCCCACCGATCCCGGTCAACGTCACCAGCCGGGAGCGTGCCAGCAGACTCTTGACCTCGGCCAGTTCGACTCGGCGGCCGACAAAGCTCGTCAGCTCGAGTGGATGAGGCGCTTTTGCGCTGACCGACGAAGCGGACGGCACAGGACCCAGAACCGGCGAGCGACCGGTGGTCGGCGGAATCAAGGAAACCGGAGCGCTCTCGGGCCGCCCCCCATCTGCTTCGGCCCGCACGGCTATCTCGTCGACCGGCAACCCGCGTCCGGCCTGCAGTCGTTGCAGTTGCTCACCCAATGCCGCCGCGGAGGGCCGTTGTTCGGAGGTGCGGGCCATGGCATGTTCGATCACCTGCGCGAGGTCGTCATCGATGCCGTGCTCGCGCAGGTTGGGCAGCGGCTGAGTGGTGATCCGCACGAATTGCGCCACCACCTGCTCGCCGCTGCGTCGCTCGAACGCCGCGTGCCCGGTCAGCGTGGCGAACAATGTCGCGCCGAGTCCGTACACGTCGGCGGCGGGGGTGGGTGCCGCACCGCCCAGTACCTCCGGTGCGGTGAACGCGGGTGAACCGGCGACCGTGCCGGTCGCGGTGTGGAACCCGTCGGGAATTCGCGCGATGCCGAAATCGGTCAGCGCCGGCTCACCGTAATCGGTGATCAAGATGTTGCCGGGTTTGACGTCGCGGTGCAGGATGCCGAGCCGATGTGCGGTCTCGAGAGCCCCGGCGAGCTTGACCCCCAGACGAAGCACCTCCTCGACCGACAGGGGACCGTGACTGCGGACACGGGCGTCGAGAGAATGCTGCGGGTAGTAGGGCATCACCAGATAGGGCAGCCCGGACGTGGCGGTGGTGCCGACCTCGAGCACCTCCGCGATATTGGGGTGCCCGGTCAGCCTGCCCATCGCCCGCTGTTCCCGGACGAACCGCTCCTGATTCCCCTCGTCCAGGTCGGCGGTGAGCACCTTGATCGCCACCGTCCGGTCCAAAGCGACCTGGGTGCACCGATACACCACCCCGAATCCGCCGCGCCCGATCTCGTGCGCGTCTGCGAATCCGACCGCCGCCAGCTCCGCCGTGATCTCGGGGATCACGGCGCGCTGTGTCTTCAACGAATCGTTTTCGCCCATGCGCCGGTCCTGCTTCGTGCCGTGCTCAGGATATCGCGCAGTCCATCCTGGTCACGGCTCCTTTCCGCCCCCGGCCTGCGACTCGGCCGTCGCGTTGCGGCACCGCGCCGGCAACACGGCGGCGACCCGGCGGAACCGGTTCCCCGCACGCGAGCGGCAACGAGACCCGTGGTCCCTCACCCGGCGATATTCTCGAGGTAGTCATCGAGAGGCGAGCAGGACAATGATGCTGTTGCCATGGCGTGGTTCGGACGTATCGGTGTAGTCGATGACCGACGCCGATCCCTTCGCGACGCAACGTGACGCGTCCGGTTCGGTCGCGGCGGAGCTGGCGGCGGCCGGGTTCGACGACGCCATGGAGATCGGCCGCGGCGGGTTCGGTGCCGTCTACCGGTGCACGCAGGCAGAGCTCGATCGTGTGGTGGCGGTCAAGGTGCTCACCGCCGATCTCGACGAGGACAATCGGGAGCGGTTCTTCCGCGAGCAGCGGGCCGCGGGTCGATTGACCGGGCATCCCAATATCGTGCATGTCCTCCACGCTGATGTGACCGGCAATGGTCGGCCTTTTCTCGTGATGCCGTACTACCCGCGCAGCTCTCTCGACGCGCGGATCCGCAGCGACGGGCCGCTGGAGTTGCAGGAGGTGCTGCGGCTCGGGGTGAAGCTGGCTGGAGCGCTGGAGACGGCGCATCGCTTCGGGGTTCTGCATCGCGATGTGAAGCCCGCGAACATCCTTTTCACCGATTACGACGAGCCGACGCTGGTGGACTTCGGAATCGCCCATTTCGCGGGCGGTTTCGTCACCGGCACCGGCATCGTGACGGGTACGCCGGCTTTCACCGCGCCGGAAGTGGTCGCCGGCCAGTCACCGAGTCCCGCCACCGACGTCTATGGCTTGGGCGCGACGCTGTTCGCCGCGATCACCGGTCATGCCGCTTTCGAACGTCGCAGCGGTGAGCAGGTGGTGGCGCAGTTCGTTCGGATCACCTCCGAGCCGGTCCCGGATCTGCGGGAGCAGGGCATTGCCGCGGATGTCAGCGCCATCGTCGAACGAGCCATGGGCAGCGACCCGCGCAGCCGCCCTTCCGCGGCCGAACTGGGTGAGCAACTCCAGGCATCGCAACGCCACCATGGTTTCCCCGTCGACGAGATGGCCTTGCACACCCCGTCCTCGGCCGAGCATGGGGCCGAGCCAGGCGGAAAGGGAACGTCCCCCTCGCGCGGATCGCGCGAGCCTCGACCGCCGGAGTCTTCTTCGGGTTCGGGCCGACCGGGCAGGGTTCCGTTGGAGCTGACCAGTTTCGTCGGCCGGCGCACGGAGTTGACCGAAGCGAAGAACTCGTTGTCGGCCGCGCGGTTGGTGACGTTGACCGGGATGGGTGGGGTGGGCAAGACGCGGCTGGCGGTGCGGGTGGCCACTGACGCGCAGCGTGACTTCGCCGACGGCGTGGTTTTCGTGGAGATCGGCGAGGTGCGTGACGAGTCGCTGCTGGCGAGCATCGTGGCGGCCGCGCTGGGGTTGCAGGACCGGTCGGTGCGGCCCTTGCTCGACGTGCTCGCCGAGTTCCTGGCCGATCGGGAATTGCTTCTCGTGCTGGACAATTGCGAGCAGATGGTGGCCGGGGTGGCCAAGCTCGCCGAGTCGCTGCTTCGTGCGTGCCCGGGGTTGCGGATTCTCGCGACGAGTCGCGAGCCGATCGGCCTCGACGGAGAAGCGGTATTGCCGGTACACCCGCTTGCGGTCCCCGATCCCGATCGGCTACCGAGGAGCCTGTCCCGCAACGACGCGATGCGATTGTTCGCCGAGCGGGCCGCCGCGGCTGTCGCGGGCTTCGAGCTGACCGACGACAACACGGTCACCATCGCCCGGATCTGCCGTCAGCTGGACGGCTTGCCGTTGCCGATCGAGTTGGCGACGGCCTGGTTGCGGGCGATGTCACCCGAGCAGATCTTGCAGCGGTTGACCGATCGGTTCGCATTGCTCACGCGTGGTAGGAGAGGCGCCCCGGCGCGGCAACAGACCTTGCGACTGTGTATCGACTGGAGCTACGACCTCTGCACACCGTCCGAGCAACGAGTGTGGTCCCAGCTGTCGGTGTTCGCCGGAAGCTTCGACCTGGAGGCCGCACAGTTCGTCTGCGGGAATGATTCTGCGGCAGAGACCCTTTGGGATACGATCGCCTTCCTCGTCGACAAGTCGATCCTCATCCGGGAGGAGTCGGGTAGCTCGATGCGGTTCCACATGCTCGACACCGTGCGCGACTACGGCCAGGAAAAGGCGCGCCAGTCGGGCGAATATCTCGAGGTTTGCCGCCGCCACCGCGACTGGTATCAACGGCTTGCTTTCGATGCGAACGCCGGCATGACCAGTTCCCGAGCGCTCGAATGGATTTCCCGGTTGAACAGGGAGCAACCGAATCTGCGGCAGGCGCTGGAATTCTGCGTGTCCGACAACCCCGAAGCCGGGATTCGGCTCGCCGTAGCTCTTTCCAGCTCCTGGTTCTTTCAGGGCTTGCTCGGTGAGGGGCGGCGCTGGCTCGAGCGCCTGCTTGCCCGGTGCACCGGAGCAGCCACCGTCGACCAGGCCGCCGCGATCTACGTCGCCTCGCTGATGGCCGCGGTGCAGGGCGACCTTCCCGCGGTGGCGCGTCTGGTGCGTGATGGGCGAGCGCGCGTCGAGCAGGCGCCCGATCCACTGGCTCGCGCACACATCGACTTCGCCGACGGAGTCCTCGCACTGTTCGGTGGGGACCCATCCACCGCGCGCCCGTATTTCGAGAAAGCCATCCGGGTGTACGAGGAACGAGCTGAAGTCCCGTTCCGGGTCGATGCTGTGATGTTCCTCGGTCTCACCCACGAGTTTCACGACGACACCGACAGGGCAGTCGAGTACTACGAGCACGCGATCGCGCTCACCGAAGAGCACGGCGGTACGATTTTCCAGTCCTACGTGCTGTGGTCGCTGGCTTTCGCGCTGTGGCGGCAGGGCCATCCCGAGCGGGCGACTCAGTTGCTCGCGGAGGCACTGCGGCTGAGCCGGATGCTGAAAGATCGTGCGAACGCGGGTATTTGCCTGCAAGCGCTGGCGTGGATCGCCGCCGAAGGACAGGATGCGGAGCGTGCTGTCGTGTTGACCGCGGCCGCCGAGCGGATCGGCCGGTCGGTGGGCACGGTGCCGGTGATGTTTTCGGACCTGAGCGTCCACCAAGAAGAGTACGAGCGCCGGACGCGACAGGCACTGAGCAATCGGAGGTACTCCGCCGCCCAGCGGGAAGGCGCTGCGCTCAGTTTCGACGCCGCGATCGCCTATGCCTTGGGTGAACACACCGCGCAGGCACCGGCCGACGTTACCGGTCGCAAGCTGACGAAACGGGAACGGGAAGTCGCCGAACTGGTCGCCGAAGGGCTCACCAATCGGGAGATCGCCACTCGCCTCGTCATCTCACCGCGAACCGCCCAGGGGCATGTGGAGCACCTGCTGACCAAGCTGGATTTCACCTCGCGGGCACAGATCGCGGCGTGGATCGCGGGATCGCGGGACGAGATTTCGGAACCGTGAGCGCGCTGTTCCGCCGAACGAGAAGACTCAGCCGCCCGCGCTCGAATTCTCAGCGATGCATGGGATCTGCTGGGCTCAGCGCGCCCCGCCGCAACCGTTAGGGTCGAGGCAGGACAGATGGGAGCCGGTGACTCGGTCCAGCGAGCGCCGGACTCGAATGCGGAAAGTGAAGGGGGACATAGTTATGAAGGCCATCATCGTGTGCACCTCGGTGTCGCACGGCAACACCAAGCGGGTCGCCGACGTCATGGGGCAGGCCCTGGAGGCCCGTGTTGTCGAACCCGGCCAGGTCGATGCGGCCGAGCTCGCCACCTATGACCTGGTGGGGTTCGGCTCGGGGATCTTCCTGGGATCGTTCCACGCTGACTTGCGCGAGTTCGTTCAGTCGCTTCCGGTGGGGCGGCGAGGCAAGGCATTCGTGTTCGCCACCAGTGGATTTCCCGAAGCGGGATTCCAGCGCTTCTCCCGCCCCCTCGTGCGGCTTCTCGAGCAGAAGGGCTTCGAGGTGGTCGACACCTTCTCGTGTCGCGCGTTCGACACCTACCTCCCGTTCAAGCTCGTCGGCGGTATCCGGAAGGGACGACCGAACGCGGCCGATCTCGCGGCAGCGCGCACATTCGCCGAAGGGCTGCGCGCCCGCATCGGCGCCACGCTCTGACCCCTGCCGGGGAATTCGGCTGCCCGCCACCGAACTGTGCTGTTCGGCGGCGGGCACCATGCCCATGCCCGCCAGCGGATGTGCGCTGCGCTGGGCCCGAAACCTGTTGAACGCGAACGGCGGACGTCATGGCCGCACGATGGATCATCCTGTCACTGACCGGGCGGATCAGTGGTTCGGGAAGATCACATCGGGTACACCGGGTGCTTGCGCGGGTTGAACTCCGGCTTGACCGGCGGCTTGTCGCGCAACAAGCGCAGCGCGCTCCGGATCTCCAGACGGGTGCGCGCCGGCTCGATGACCGCGTCGATGTAGCCGCGTTCGGCGGCGATCCACGGGGTGGCGATCGTCTCGTTGTACTGGTTGACCATGAACTCGCGCGCCGCTGCCCGGTGCTCCTCCGGCACCGCCGCCAATTGCCGCCTGCCGATGAGGTCGACCGCGCTGTCGGCGCCGATGACAGCGATCCGGGCCGTCGGCCAGGCGAAACTGATATCGGCACCCACCTGCCGGGCCGCCATCATGCCGTAGGCGCCACCGTAGGACTTGCGCACGACCAGGTTGATGATCGGGACCGTCGCTTCGATGATCGCCCGCGGGACCCGGCCGCCGCGGATGATCACACCATTGGCTTCCTGCTCGAGCCCCGGCAGCACGCCCGGGGTGTCGGCGACGAACACCAGCGGGATATTGAACGCGTCGCAGAGCCGGATGAAATAGGTCGACTTGTCCGAGCAGGCGGCGTCGATGGAACCACCCAATACCAACGGCTGGTTGGCGATCACGCCGACCGGATATCCGTCGACCCGGGCAAACCCGGTGATCAGATTCGGGGCGAACGCGGCGCGGACTTCGTGGAATTCACCGTCGTCGAAAATTCGTAGCAGGATCTCGTGCATGTCATAACCGGAGCGATCGGAATCCGGGATGATCTTGTCGAGCTCCCGATCGGAAGCGGTGATCTCCGGCTCCAGGCCGGGGTTGACGATCGGCGGTTGCTCGAGGCAGCTCGTCGGCATGTAGCTCAGGTAGTTGCGGGCCCAGTCGTAGGCTTCCTGCTCGGTGTCGGCCACGTGATGCAGGGTGCCGCGTTCGGCCTGTACTTTGGCGCCACCGAGGTCCTCGGCGCTGATGTCCTCACCGTTGACGGCTTTGATCACCTCCGGCCCGGTGACGAACATGTAGGAATCCTTGGTGCCGATGAGCACGTCGGTGTTGATCGGCCCGTACACCGAACCCGCGGCGCACTTGCCGAGAATGATCGACACCTGCGGCACATACCCGGACAGTTTCTCCAGCACCCGGGAGATATCACCGAACGAAGCGATCGAACCCACCGCGTCCTGGATGCGCGCACCGCCGGAATCATTGATCGTCACCACCGGGCACGCGGTGTCGAACGCGAGTTGCAGCGCCCGCATGAACTTGCGGGCGGACGTGATACCGACCGACCCGCCGTACACGGTCTGGTCGTGGGCGATCACCACCACCGGACGGCCCCCGATCAGCCCGCGACCGGTGACCAGCCCGTCACCGTAGAGAGCATCCGGTTGGCCGGGCTGACGAGCCAACGCACCGGTCTCGATGAACGTCCCGCGGTCGAGCAGCATGTCCACACGCTGGCGAACGCTCGGAATACCCTTCTTCTCCCGCTTGGCGACACCGGCCTCACCTGCGGGTTCCGTAGCGATCGTCAGGATCTTGACCAGTTCATCGATCTTCGCCCGGGTATCTGCCACGCTCGCTGCCACCTTCCAAACCAACTGTTGTGCCGTCGCGACGTTAAGCGGTATCGACGCGGAACGCGTCATCGAACCGGAGATACGGGATAAATCACAGTCCAGGCCGGGCGCGCATCACCTCCCATCCAACAAAGTTCGAACACCGTCAGCGGTATGCCGCTAGCTGATCGACGTCCCCGCGAGGTAGTCGTTGCCGCCGATGTAGACGGTGTGGCCGGATTCGGTGGGGGTCGTGGTGGCGTCGGCGATGGCGGTGGCGAATTCTTCGATGGTGGGGAGCGGGCCGTGGTCGCGTCGGGTGGTGACTGCGTCGGGGTCTCGGCGTTCGAGGAGGCGGACGATGATGGTGCCGTCGATCATGTCGCCGGAGACGACGGTGAGAGTGATGCCGCGAGTGGCGAGTTCGGGGATGAGCGCGCGCAGGGCATCCTCGCCCGCGCGTTTGCTGGCGGCGATGGGTTCGTAGTCGGCGGGAACGGGCTTGCGGCCGTGGAAATGGGCCTGGTGGCTGGTGACGAAGACGATGCGGGCTCCGGATGGCATGAGCGGCAAGGCAAGCCGGGTCAGGCGCAATTGGGCGTCGCGGTTGATGGACATGGCGTAGTCCGGTGACGCGTCGCGTTCGAGGCCGCCGGATGCGTTGAGTACCAAGACATCCAGGCGGCCGAAACCGGCGCCGATGTCGGCGATCATGGTCCGTGCGGCGGTTTCGTCGGAGACGTCCGCGCCCGCGATCGATGCGCTTCCGCCGCTCGCCGCGATCTCGTCGGCGATGGTCTGGGCGCGGCGGCGCTTCTCGCGGTAGTTGACGATCACGTGGTCACCGCGGGCCGCGAGGATGCGGGCGGTGTCGGCGCCGATGCCGCGGGAGGCGCCGGTGATGAGGGCGATTCGCCGGTCGGTCGAGCTGTCCCGTTCGTGCACCACGTTCCCTTCTTCCGCGGACCGCCGCCCGCTCCAATGCTTCTAAATTAGAATCACTATGGTGGTTCGAAATGAGAAGCGCAAGCGGTGCCAAGCCGTCGCGGGGTGAGGCCGACCCCGCGAACGAACCGATGCTGGCCACCATGGAACTGCTCGGCCAGCGGTGGATGCTGCGCATCGTGTGGGAGCTGGAGCCTGGCACGCTGGGCTTTCTCGAGCTGCGGCGACGGATGGGGCAGTGCTCGTCGAGCATGCTGTCGGTGCGATTGCAGCACCTTCAGGTTGCGGGGTTGATCGTCAAGAAGTCCGACAAGTCGTACGAATTGACCACGGCCGGAAGGGAACTCGGGGAGTCGCTGCGTCCGGTGTGGGAGTGGTCGGCGCGGTGGGCGGAGTTGTTCCCGGAGGCGATCGACTGACCGACCGGGTGATGTAGCGCCGCGCAGACGCCGAAACCACACCGGCGGCTCGACCCGCGTCGACGGCGACCGCGCGGCTCGGGTTCTCCCAGGTAGGCGCGGGCGCCGCGGCGTCATTGCAGTAGGCTGACAACTCCACTCGACCACGGGAAAGAGACCATGTCGCAGTTCGAGAATGTCAGTGTCACGAAGAAGGCCAACGTCTACTTCGACGGGAAGTGCGTCAGCCACAGCATCGAGCTGGCCGACGGCACCGCCAAGTCGGTGGGCGTCATCCTGCCCTCGACCCTGACCTTCACCACGGGCGCGCCGGAGATCATGGAACTCATCGAGGGGGAGTGCAAGGTCACCCTCGCCGGTGCGACCGAGGCCGTCACCTACAAGGGCGGCGAGTCGTTCAACGTGCCCGGCGACAGCTCGTTCCAGATCGAGGTTCTCGACACCGTGCATTACGTCTGCCACTTCGGCTGAGTTCCGGACCTCGCTCCCGGAAGCGGGGCGGAAACCTCCGATTGGTGGACTTCGCAGGACTCACTGACGCTCGGTGAGGGGCGCCAGCTGCCGACTGAGCCTGAGGACGTTTTCGACCGTCCGGGTATCGGTGCTTCCACGGAAGGCGGGGACGGGGTGGGCCTTGGGGCCGATGAGCAGGCCGGTCTGCCCGTCCAGAGAGGAGTCGGTCGCGGCGAAGATCGACGGCCGGGCGGCTACCGACGCGGGGCCTGCGGTGGCGTGTTCGAAGGTTCGACGAACCAACGGCCACATCAGGCGCAGTCCCGGAGAGACGATCTTCGGTGATCGCATGGTGCCGTCGGTCATGTCCGTCGCGGCGCCGCCGGGGTCGGCCGCGAATACCGAGACACCTGAGTCACGTAGGCGCTCGGCCAAGTCCAGTGCATAGGCAAGGTTGGCGAGCTTGGCTCGGCCATACCAGTGGAAGCCGTAGTAGCCGCCCGGTGGTTCGACGGCGTCGAAGGTGTGCTTGGCCACCCGGATCGCACCGGAGCTGACATTCACGATTCTGCTCGGTGCGCCGGCTCGGAGCTGATCGAGCAGCAGTTCGGTCAGGAGGTACGGCGAGAGGTGGTTGACGGCGAACGTCGCCTCGATGTCGTCGACGGTCTGCTGCCGGTCTGCGAACATCGCGCCGACATTGTTGACCAGAACCTTCAGCGGTCCCTCGGCCGCCAGCTGTGTGGCGAGCGCGCGCACGTTGCCGAGCGATGCGAGATCGGTTGCCACAAAACGTGGCTCGGCTCCGGTGGCGGCCGCTGCGATCCGCTCGACCGCGCGGGCGCCGCGCTCGACGTTGCGGCCGACCACGGTGACGGCGAAGCCGCGCGCCGCTAGACCTATCGCCGTCTCGAGACCGATTCCGCCGGTCCCCGCCGTTACCACTGCTCGTTGTTCCACAGGCCCGCCCTCGCTACGCTTCCATCAAATCGGATAGCTATCCGGTTCCTTCGGCAACTTAGCAGAACGGATAGATATCCGCTTATTTGAGTTCGGGATGAGACGGTCGGTCAGCGCGCGGGCCGCAGGCCCTCGAGGAGGACGTCGAGGTAGGTCTGGGTGCGTGTCGAGTCGCTGTCGCCGGAGCGCAGGGCATGCTCGATGCCGCACAGCAGGCGGCGCACATCGTCCGCCTCGATGTCGCGTCGGATGGCGCCGGTCACCCGCGCACGGTCGAGAAGAGTCGCGACGGCGCTGTCGAGTTCGGCCTTCATCGCTGAGGTCCGAGTCTCGGCGTCGTTCGGCGACTCGAGCACGGCCGCGAACCCGGCGTCGTCCAATGCGCGTTCGAGAGCGAACCGCAGCAAGCGGTGCAGACCCACCAGTGCATCCGCGTCGGCGGCCGCGGCTTGCGCCTCGCCGACGAGCTCTTGGAAGCGCTCCGCCAACAGCGCCTCCCGCAACGCATGGCGGGTGGGAAAGTGCCGGTATACGGTTCCCACGCCCACTCCGGCGAGCCTGGCGATGACGTTCAGCTGGAGCGAGTCGTCACCGGCGGCCAGTTGCTCGCGGGCGACCTGTAACACCCGGGAACGATTTCGCGCGGCGTCGGCCCGCAGCACTGGCTCCTGCTCGGCTTTCGGTGTCACGGCGCCCAGCATAGTGGGGCGAGTTCTACGGCCGGTCCGGGATTCCTGCCGCGCAACGCGGCAGTTGAGGACATTTCGCTTGCGGATCAGGGAGCGTGGGTTGTCCGATTCGTGGTATCGAGGCTCTCGTCGGTGAGGTCCTGGGTACCGATGACGGCGAGCAGTCGCAATTGTTCGACCGCGGGACTCCCCGGCGGAGCCGTGAAGAATTGGAGCCGTTGACGCCCGTCCTCGCTGAACAGGTTCTGGCAGTTGACATCCAGCACGCCGAGCGTGGGGTGGTTGATGCGTTTGCGGTCGCCGCGACGGACAGCCACGTCGCCGGTATCCCAGAGTTCGGCGAACTCGGCGCTGGCCCGGCGCAGGCGCGCGACCATAGCTCTGGAGCGCGCGTCCTGGTCGCGGCGGGCGACAGCGGCGCGCAGGTCGGACACCATCACCTTGGCATGGTGCGGATGGTCGGCCTCCGGATACACGGTTCGGCTGGCCGGGTCGGTGAACCAGCGGTAGACGAAGCTCGTCGCGTGACCTTCGGCCGGGACCGGCGAGCCGAGCAGCGCCACGGCCAGCCGGTTCTGCACCACGGTTTCGTGCAGGTCGGTGATGATCTGCGCGGGGGTGCCGTGCAGCTCGTCGAGCAGTGCCAGCAGGGCCGGTTGGACGTGTGCGGCGGTGCCGCTCTCCGTTGCGGGCTCGCGTCCGGCGAGCCGGAACAGGTGGTCGCGTTCGTCGGAGTCCAGCCGCAGGGCGCGGGCAAGGGCGGCGAGCATCTGGGGCGACGGCTGCGCGCCACGGGCGCGTTCGAGTTCGATGTAGTAGTCCACGGACGCGCCCGCCAGCTGCGCGACCTCGTCGCGCCGCAGGCCGGGGACGCGGCGGCGCGAACCCGTGGGCAGACCGACCTCGGTGGGCGTGATCCGCGCGCGGCGCGATTGCAGGAAAGCTCCGAGTTCAGGCAGGTCCACCTGGCCATTCTTGTCGGGCACGGCCGACGGAGGCCAGGGGCTGCGGACCCCTGGCTGCGGAGATCTCGTAGGTCGTTCGGCCGATGCGTGCCGGGGGCGGATGTCGAGAGGATGGGCGCCAGTGTCCGAAAAGAAAGGCGAACATCATGAGCGACAGTCGGATTGCGGAACTGCGGCAGACGGCCAACGAGGCCGTGGTGGCCGGAATGTACAGCGATCTCGCCGAGGGGAACGGCGAGGCTGTGCTGGCGACGCTGAGCCCGCAGATCAGGTGGACCGTCACCGCTGGTCTGCCCTACGGCGGCACCTACGTCGGCCCCGACGCGGTGGCGGGCAATGTGTTCGCCCGATTCACCACCGAGTGGGTGGACTTCGCGGTGATCCCGGACGAACTGTTCGGTGTGCGGGACGTGGTGCTCGCGCTCGGCCACTACGTCGGGCAGCGCCGGGAGACGGGTAAGGCGATGCGCGCCCGGTTCGTGCACGTGTGGCGGATGGAGGGCCGGGTACCGGTGGAGTTCGAGACGATCGCGGATACTCACACCATGGTTGCCGCGATGTCGTGACCCCGCGCGGGTGCGACGACCAGACCGGTCCCGGATCGGGGCCGGTCTGCCCTGCGGCCGAAGTCCGCCGCCGGGGTCACGCGATGTTAGTGTCGGGCGGATGCGATCGGTACGAATAGCGGAAATGCTTGCGGCGCTGTCGCTCACGACCGATCTCGCGGCGGGTGTGCCGTTCGAGAAGGGGCTGCGCACATGTGTGGTCGCCACGGTATTCGCAGAGTCCATGCTCGGCGCCGATCCGGTGACCCTTCGGGTGGTATTCGAGACCGCGCTGTTGCGCTCGATCGGCTGTACGTCGTTCGCGCCGGAGCTGGCGGCGATCTTCGGTGACGATGTTGCGTTCCAGGCGGCGCTCAAAACCCTGGATCCCGGTGACGAGGCGATGTTCGCCGCGCAGCTGCGCGACTTCGGCCACTGGGCCGGAGCCGATGCCCCGCGGCTCGCACGGACTCTTGTCGAAGTGCTCCCGACGGTCGGTGTCGAAGCGATGCGCAGCGGGTGCGAGGCAGGCCGGGCACTCGGTGGCGGGCTCGGCCTGCGGCCGGATTCGATCCGTGCCCTCGACGATGTGTACGAGCGCTGGGACGGCCGCGGCATTCCGGACGGTCGTGCGGGCGACGATCTTTCGCTGGCCACGCGGGTGATCCACCTCGCCGAGCAGGCGGTCCTCGCCCATGCGGTGGGTGGAGTGACCGGCGCGGTGTCCGAGATCCGACGCCGGGGCGGCCGGCATCTCGATCCGCATCTGGTCGAGGTGTTCTGCGCCGATCCGGGTGCGGCGTTGGCCCCGCTGGAGCACCCGGACGCGATCGCGGCCGTGCTCGCGGCGGAACCGGTACCGCACATCACGGTCGCCTTCGACGCGCTGCCGCGGCTGTGTGCGGTGCTGGCCCGGCTGGTGGATCTGTAGAGCCAGTGGTTGCTCGGCCACAGCGAGCATGTCGCCGCCTTGGCCGCGGGTGCGGGCAGGCTGGCCGGTCTGGATGCTGCCGCGGTCGTCGAATTGCGGTGCGCCGCTCTGCTGCACGATCTCGGCCGGGTCGGCGTGCCGAGCAGTATCTGGGATCGGCCCGGTCCGCTGGGGATCGCCGAGATGGAACGGGTCCGGATGCACACCTACTGGACGCAGCGGGTGCTCGATCGGGTGCCCGCGCTGGCGCATCTCGCGCCGATCGCGTCTGCCCATCACGAGCGGGCCGACGGCACCGGCTACCACCGCGGCGATTCGTCCACGCAGTTGCCGTTGGCCGCCCGCATCTTGGCCGCCGCCGACACCTTCGCCGCGCTCACCGAACCCCGTGCGCACCGTGCGGCGTTCGATCCGCAGGCCGCGGCCGAGCTGCTGATGAAGGAGGCCGACGACGGTACGCTCGACCGGCAGTCCTGCGCGCTGGTCATCGAGGCCGCGGGCCAGCCCCGGCCGCGTCAGGGGCTGCCCGCAGGCCTGACCGAACGGGAAGTGGAGGTGCTCTGTCTGGCCGCCCGCGGCCTACGCAATCGGGAAATCGCTGAGCGGCTGCGGATTTCGGACCGGACCGTGGGCCACCACCTTGCGCACATCTACAACAAGACCGGACGGCGAACCCGGGCCGGTGTCGCGGTCTTTGCCATGGAGCACGGCCTGTTGCCTTAGCTCCGCGCGCGCGAAGCTGCGCAGCAGCTCGTGAAATCGGTACTGGCCATGTCTGATCGGCTCCAGCATGCCGTGGTCGACCAGGTCCTCGCACAATCGTTCGGCAGCACGATCGTCGCGCTCCAGCACGCCCGCGATCACCGGCAGTGTGAGTACCGAGGTGTCGACCCGGGCGAGCAGCCGGAAGGCCTGTGCGGCTGCGGAATCCAGCCGTGCATAACCCGACTGGAAGGCCGACTCCACGGTGACACCGCCGAATTCGAATGCGTCGGGCCCTGCGTGCCGTGCGGTGATCCGATCGGCCGCCGAGTGGAGGGTCCATTCGGGCCGCATGGCGATCCGTCCTCCGGCGAGCCGGATCGCCAGCGGCAGATGCCCGCACAGGTGTACGAGGTCGCGAGCGGCCCGTGGCTCGGCGGCGACGCGGTCGTGTCCCACGATCCGGCCGAGCAGCGTCACACCGGCGACCGTATCGAGCACGGCGAGACGCCGGGATCGGATGCCAGGCAGGACGATCGGGCGGCGACCGGTGATCAGGACGGCGCTACCCGGGCCGCCCGGCAGCAGGGGCGCCACCTGCTCGGCGTCGTACGCGTCGTCCAGCACGACCAGCATTCGGCGACCGTCGATCATCGACCGCCACAG
Organism: Nocardia sp. bgisy118; assembly: GCF_057708605.1. Taxonomy (NCBI): domain Bacteria; kingdom Bacillati; phylum Actinomycetota; class Actinomycetes; order Mycobacteriales; family Nocardiaceae; genus Nocardia; species Nocardia sp. bgisy118. Next base: position 200,101 of record NZ_JBYISM010000005.1, read on the forward strand.
GGCGCCGCGTTGATTCGACTCCGGCGGGATGCCGGTATCGGGTACGCCGAGCGCGCGCAGGAACGCGGCGAGCGCATCGCCCGGCTGAACCGGATCGGGACGACTACCCCGCAGGTCGAAGTGAAACTGACCGTCGGGAAAACGATCACGGACTCGGTGCGAGATGTGCACGGCCAAAGCCGACTTGCCCACTCCTGGCATGCCCGTCACACCGGCGACGACCACCGTCCCGGCGGGGGTGAGATCGGCTTCCAGTGCCGCCGCCTCGTCGGTGCGGCCGGTGAAATCGGCGGTGTCCGTGGGTAATTGGGCTGGCAACCGCTGTACTGCCGGCACATCCCTCGTGCTCGCGGCCGGCAGCGTCACCTTGCTCTCGGTGAGGATCCGTCGATGCAGTTCGGTCAGCGCCGGTCCCGGTTCGAGGCCGAGATCGTCGACGAGCCGCTGCCTGGTGTGCTGGTAGACGGTCAGCGCCTCGGCACGACGGCCCGCGAAGTGAAGCGCGGTCATCTGTAGCGCGCAGAGCCGCTCGCAGTGCGGATCGGATGCCCGTAGCGATTCGGCCTCGGCAATGGCGCGGTCATGATCGCGGAGTGCGAGGGCGACCTCGATCGACTGCTCCCGCAGTGCCCGATGCAGCCTGCGGAGCCGGGATCGCTGGCTCTCCGCCCACGGCCCGGGCACTCCCGTCAGTGGGTCACCGCGCCACAGTCGCAGCGCCGCATCGACTTCCGCTTTTGCCTCGGTGTATCTACCAGCGGTGCAGGCAGACTCGGCGGCATCACGATGCCCCTCCGCGATCACCGCATCGGTGCCGACGGGAATGGCCAGGTGATATCCACCGGGCACCGACGCCACGATATCGGTGGAGTCGGTGCGGACGGCGAGGTGCCGCCGCACCGACCACACGAGATTGCGGACCGCGCCGATCGCCGAATCCGGACTGTTCGCGCCCCAGATCCCGTCGATCAGCTCGGGGATCGATACGGTTCGTCCGGACATCGCGATCATTGCCAGTAGTGCCTGACTCTTCGGTTGGGGAATTGCGATCACGGTCGAACCGGCACGCGCCTCGACCGGTCCCAGTACCGATACTTGCCACCGCATCCTGTCAGTGCTCCTGTCGGTCAGGTTCGGTGATGGACCTGCTGCAGCCCGTACACCGGGGTGGGAATGTTCGCGTAGTGCGCGGCGAGCTGCACTGCGAGATATCGCGAGTAGAAGCGCGTTTGGTGCAGGTTGCCTCCATGGAACCAGAGTCCATCCTGCGCGGTGGGCTTCCACATATTGCGCAGCTCGCCTTCCCAGGGGCCGGGGTCCTTGGTCGTGCCCGAACCGTAGCCCCAGCATCTGCCGACGGTCTCGGCCGTCCCCGGGCCGATGAGGTCGGTGACCCAATGGTGCATCGGTGCGTAGCCGGTGGCGTAGACGACGAGATCGGCGAGTAGCGCGGTGCCGTCACCGAGGACGACGGCGTCCTCGGTGAGTTCACGCACCTCCCCGTGGGCGAGTCGGATGTCGCCGTTGGTGATCAGTTCCGAGGCGCCGGTGTCGATATAGTAGCCGGACCCGCCACGCAGATACTTCATGAACAGCCCGGAATCGTCGTCACCCCAATCCAATTGGAATCCGGCCCGCTTCAGCCGGGCATAGAACTCGGCATCGCGTTCCCGGATGGCGGAGTAGATCGGAACCTGGAGGCTCGGCAGCAGTCGATAGGGAAGCGAGGCGAAGATCAAGTCCGCCTTCTCGGTGGTGATCCCGTTCGCGACGGCCTGTTCGGAGTACAGCTCGCCGAGCGCGAGCTCCATGGCCGACTCCGATCTCACGACATGCGTCGAGGAGCGCTGCACCATGGTGACCCGGGCCCCGGCCTCCCACAGTGCGGCGCCGATGTCGTGGGCGGAGTTGCCCGAGCCGATCACCACCGCGCGCTTGCCCGCGTAGGCGTCCGGTCCGGGGTGGCGGCTCGAATGCTGTTGCTCGCCGCGAAACCGATTCGCACCAGGAATATTCGGCACATTCGGCTTGCCGGACATGCCGGTGGCCAGCACCAGGTGTCGCGGTGTGAGTACCAGCGATTCCCCGTCGCGCCGCACGTGCACGCCCCATTGCCGATGCCGTTCGTCATAGGAGGCGCGTACGCAGGTGGTCTTCGACCAGTACGGCACCTCCATGACGCGGGTGTAGAACTCCAGCCAGTCGGCGAGTTTGTCCTTCGGGGTGAATACCGGCCAGTTGTCGGGGAACGGCAGATAGGGCAGGTGGTCGTACCACACCGGATCGTGCAGGGCCAGTGACTTGTAGCGGGCGCGCCATCGATCGCCTGGGCGGTCGTTCTCGTCGATGACGAGGGCGGGCACGCCCAGCTGACGCAGCCGCGCGCCGAGCACGATACCGGCCTGCCCGCCGCCGACCACCACCACATAGGGCTGGCGGCTGCGGCCGAGTTCCAGGTCCTCCTGTTCGCGATCTTCGGCGCCGATCCGGTGTCGAATCGCCTCGTGCGTTACACCTTTCGGCCGCTGCGCGCCGACCGGCTCTGGGCGGCCGTGAAGTTCGTGCAATGTCGTGAGTAATGTGAAGGCCCCGGCGTCGGTGAGGCGGAGCAGTCCGATCCCGCTGCCGACGGCGGTGTCGAATCCGATCGACGCCGTGATCACGCCTTCGGATTCGGTTGCCGCATCGGTCGTGTGGAAGCCGCGCGGGCGGATGTCGGCGACCTGGGTCCGCACCATATCGGCGATTTCGACACGGCCCTCGAGCGTCTTGATGTTCCAGGTGAATGCCACCAGATCGCGCCAGAGGCCATCGACGGTGAACATCGCGGCCGCGGTGTGCGCGTCGCCTGCGGCGAGCGCCGATTCGAAATCGCGGAGCCAGGCGTCGGCCCGCTGCCGCGGTCCGGTGTCCGCCGCGGGAGCGGGATTCGGTTCGGTCGTGCGAGTCATATATTCTCCAGTACGGCTATCGTTGTTATGCTGCGGCACAGCGGATTTCGCCTCACCGGTCGTTGATCTCGGAAGCGGCGGGCTGCTCCGCGATCGGTGAACGCTCGAAGAGCGAATCGGCCAGCTCGCGAGTCGCATCGGCCCACGGCGCCGAACGCAGCGAGGCGAGATCGATGTTCACCTCGGTGCGCGTGCCTTCGGCGTGCACGGTGTGCCCGTCGGTGGAAGCCACCTGGAAATCGAAGACCATGCTGCTCTTGCCCAGGTGCTTCAGCCAGAACCGAACCGCAATCCGCCCGACACCGCGAACGGGACTGCGGTACCTGATCGTCTGCTCCAACACGACATGTACGACATCGGGATGTGTTGGTACCCCGTCGATGATGGAGTATCCCGCGCGTGCCCACACCGCGACCAGTGCCCGCTCGATCAGCAGCGCATACCGGCCGTTGTGCAGGTTCCCCATGAAGTCGAGATCGTCCAGATGTACCTCGGCGGGCTCGATGCACCCCACGCCGACCGTCGCAGCCGCGCTGACCATGAATTCTCCTTCCATCGACGGGGTGATCCCCGACCTCGTGTGCCCAAGATGATCTAGAAAGCGCTGTCTCGGCCGCATCGGCCGAACGACCTATGGGTTCGGTGGATGTGATCGACTGCGCGATCTCCACCGTCGCTCGGTGCCGCCATGCCAACCAGGTGGTGTTCTCCCGTGGGGCGGGATCCCCGGTCTGCCAACACGATTCCCTGGCTGCCGCTGCGGGCGATCAGATCCGCAACGAAAGCTGCGGCGGCCGAATCAGTTTCGCCCTGCTGAGGGCGAATGTCGCGGCTGCCGAATGGCGCGTGACCGAAGAGAATCTGGCCGGTTTGCCTGACGGTGGGGCTGCCGACCCCGGTGCAGGCGCCACCTGGATGCCGTTCCTCGAGCCGACGACACTCAGAGGAGTTCGAACCGGGGTATCGGCGAAAGTCGCGATCCCGGCTACCAATGATGAACGGAGACAACATGATGGCCAGCCCGCCGGATGAACTGCTGGCGACCTTCTATCGGGCCTTCAGCGGCGAGGTGGATCTGCTCGACACCGTTCTGACGCCCGACTGGGAGGATATTCCGCTCGCACCCGGGCAGGCGCCGGGGCGCGACGGGATCAAACCCCTCATCGCGGCATTCTCCCAGGCCTTTGCGGAGGTGAAGGTCGTCATCCACGCCATCGTCGACGGGCGGGACGACAACGGCGACGGGCTCGTCGGTGTCCGGGGCGAGATCTGCGGCACGCATCGCGGCGAATGGTTCGGCGTCCCGGGATCCGGACGGGAAGTCCACATCCCTATCCACGAATTCCACGAGATCGCTGCGGGGCGCATCGTCCGGACCTGGCACCTCGAGGACTGGTTCGGCTGGTTCCAGCAGGTCGGCGCATGGTCGGCCGAGAAGGAAAAGGAAGAAGCGTAGGTCATGAAGGCAGTACAGATTCGAGCTTATGGCGGGCAGGCCGAGGCGGTGGACATCGACGATCCGGCGGTCGGACCGCGCGAGGTTCTCGTCCGCGTATCAGGTGTCGCACTGAATCCGCTCGACCTGAAGATCGCCTCGGGCTCCGTCCAAGGATTCTTCCCGGTGCAGTTCCCGTACACGCTGGGCACCGATGTGTCGGGGACCATCGCCGAGGTAGGCGCCGAGGTCGCCGGATGGTCGGTGGAGGATCGGGTGGTCGCCAGGCTCGATCCCACCCAGGGCGGCGCCGCCGCCGAATTCACTACGGTTCCGGCCGACCAACTGGCCAAGGCTCCCGCGTCGGTATCCCTTCCGCTTTCGGCTGGCATTGTGACCGCCGCGGGTACCGCGTGGCAGGCACTTACCGAGGTGGCGAGCCTGCGGACGGGCCAGACCGTGCTCGTGCACGGCGGGGCGGGCGGTGTCGGCAGCTTCGCGGTTCAGTTCGCCCGGGATATCGGTGCCCGCGTGATCGCCACCGCGTCGGGTGCCGGTGTCGATATCGCACTGAAGCTCGGGGCGCACGAGGTTGTCGACTACAAGGTTGCCGATTTCACCGAGTCGATCTCCGGGGTGGACGTCGTGCTGGATACCGTGGGCGGCGAGAACGAAGCGCGATCGCTCGAGGCGCTGCGACCCGGTGGATTGCTTGTGGCGCTGCCGGTACCGCCCGATGTCGAACGCGCCGTGGCACGTGGTCTGCGTGCGGAGTTCGTTTTCCATACTTCGGCTGCGGGACGTCTCGCGGCGGTGGTGCGGAAGATCGATGACGGCGCCCATATCCTGCTCGACCGCATGCTGCCGCTCACCGCGACACCGGATGCGATGAACCACCTGCGCGACGGCAAGGCGGCGGGCAAGGTCATCCTGGTGGCCGACAAGATCGTCTGAGTGGACGCGGCTACCAGGCGACCGTCGCGCAGCCGCCGCGTTCGAGCGCCGAAAGACACAGGTTTGCGTGCACCACAGCGGTGGGTACTGTCTCGATCGGTGATCGCGCCTCACCTGCCTGGCGCTGACCTGGCTGAATCCGCACGTCTACCTGGACACGGTCCTGCTGCTCGGCTCCTTCGCCAACACCTACGCACCGCCCGACCGCTGGTTCCTCGGCGCTGGCGCGATGCTCGCCAGCATCCTGTGGTTCGTCACACTCGGCTTCGGCGCCCGCCTCCTGGGACCGCTGTTCACCCGCCCGACGGCTTGGCGAGTACTGGATGCGGCGATCGCGCTGGTGATGTTCGCCCTAGCTGCGGGACTGCTGCTCTCCAGCTGAGGTGCGTGGGAAGCGCGACAGGACAGGAGATCTCGTGACTACCTCCGGGTGCGGGCCGTTGGCGGTTGCCGTCGCTGGGTGACTGCGGGTGCGTGGCCGCCAACGGATCCTGCTCGAGATCATCGCCCCCGCTGAGGCGTAACTGTCCCGGGTGTGGGTCGCCGGGGCCGCTGGCGGACGCGGCCGAGGGGTGATTGCCGGTGTGTGCCCGGTGCCCGGTGCCACGTCGTCGCGTGCCGCCCGAGGGCGCCGCTGATAGGTGATGGCCGGTATGACCGCTGCCGAGGTGCCAACGGGCGACAACGGGAACGCGGCCACCCGACCGGTCCCGCTGAGGACCCGACCAGGCGCTTCGACTAGAACGTCTTGTGCGGAACCCCCACCGTCAACCCCCCATCGATGACGAACTCGGCCCCCGTCGAATACGACGATTCATCACTCGCCAGATATGTCACCAAATTCGACACCTCCTCCGGATCCGCCGCCCGCCCCAGTGGGATCTGGAGGAAATCCGCCGGAATGCCCTCGGTCATCGGCGTGCTGATCAAGCCTGGATGCACCGAGTTCACCCGAATCCCGTGCTGCGCCAACTCCAGCGCGGTCGATTTCGTCAGACCCCGGACGGCGAACTTGGTCGCGGTGTAACCGTGCAGGCCGGGGCTGCCGCGCATGCCCTCCACGGAGGAGATGTTGACGATGGAGCCGCCGCCCGCCTCGATCATCGCGGGAGTCGCCGCCTGCATGCCGAGGAAGGTGCCGGTCAGGTTGATGTCGATAATGCGCTGCCATTCCTCCAGCGCGAAGTCCACCAGCAGGTTCCCGTTGACGATCCCGGCATTGTTCACCAGGACGTTCAGCGCGCCGAACCGCTGCACGGCTTCGGCGGCGGCGGCCTGCCAGTCCGCCTTCTCCCGGACGTCGAGGTGCACATAGACGGCGTGGTCGCCGAGTTCCTCGGCCAGCGCCTTGCCCTCGTCGTCGAGGATGTCTCCGAGCACGACGCGCGCGTCCTCGGCCACGAACTTCTTGGCGTGCGCGGCGCCCATGCCGCGGGCTCCACCGCTGATCAAGGCCACCTTGCCGGTCAGCCGCCCCATTGCGGTACCTCCGTCCGTCGCGGAAACAGCGTCGGCGGTAGCCGACGTGAACACGTTACATAACATCCGCATAGTTCAGCGGGTCCGCGAGGCGAAGAATCCGCCGCGCAGCACAGACCGGTCCGTAACGCTGTGGCATCATCGAATGGAACGTGTTCCAGTATTGTCGCCCGGAGGAGGTCCGAGGATGGCGAATCCCGACCGGATCCGACGGTGGATCCGCCGCGCGGGCGTTCCCGACATCGCCGAGGTGCCCGGCGGCCGCGTGGTCGAGTTGGCGGGCAGGGGACGCACCTACGTGGTCGACATCCCGGGGCCAGAGGGCGCGCCGACCGTGATCCTGCTGCACGGCACCGCGAGCACCGCCTACCTCACCTGGTTTCCCGCGCTGGCTGCGCTAGCCGAGCGCTACCGGGTGATCCTGTTCGACCAGCGCTGGCACGGGCGCGGCATCAAGTCCCCGCACTTCTCGGTGCGCGACTGCGCCGACGACGTGCTGGCGGTCGCCGACGCCATGAACGTCGAGCGGCCCCTCTGCGCAGGCTATTCGCTCGGCGGCGTGGTCGCGTTGACGGCGGCCCACCGTCATCCGGACCGCGTGGGCGGGCTGGTGCTGTGCGCGACGCCGTATCGATTCCGGGAGAAGTGGCGCGAGCGGGCGTTCCATCAGGTGTTCGGCGCTTTCGCCGATGCCATCGGCCCGTATTCGCTGCGGCGCCTCGACGCATTCGCGAGCAGGTTGTCCGAACTGCCGGAACATACCTGGCCGCCAGGCGGTTTCGAGCGCTGGGCGCTGGAGGAATTCCGCAGCACGAGCGGCTGGGCGCTGGCTCAGGTGATCGCGGAGGTGGGACGGTTCGACGCGTCGGCCTGGCTCGGCGCGATTTCGGCGCCGACGGCGGTGGTCATCACGACCCGCGACCGGGCGATTCCGGTGTATCGGCAGCTGGAGATGGCGACGATGATTCCCGGCGCGACCATTCACCTGGCCGGGACGGGACATACGGGCTGTGTCTTCGGCGCGGAGCGTTTCGTTCCCGCGCTGCTCGACGGCTGCGCTGCCGTTGCCGCGCGGCAGTGACCCGGCGAAAATCGCTGCGGGAGACCCTGTTCGGCGTCGGTGGCGAACAGGGCGGCATGGGGATTACACCACTTCGCGTGCCGCGGTGCGCAATTCGTCGATGATGCCCGGCACCGCGTCGGCCATCGTGGCGAGATCGGGCACGAGCTCCTTGCAAGCGATGAACCCGATGTCGAGATCGCCGTTGTTGGACAGCACCGTGACGGTGAGCCCTGCCCCGTGGAAGACCGGCCCGAACGGATACATCGCGTCCACCTTGATGCCCAAGAAGTACAGCGGCATCGGCGGGCCCGGCACGTTCGACACCACGAGGTTGTGCACCACCGGATGATGCTCGGCCAGCTTCAGCGACGAGTACACCCGCGCGGCGAGCTGGAAGGTGTTGGGCGGGGCGTACTTCGACCAATCCTGGAGGAAGTCGGCGCCGATCAGATCGTGTTCGTCCTTGGCGTTCCGATTCGCCGCGGCCACCGCGTGCAGCCGCTCGACCGGGTCGGCGATGTCGGTGCCGAGCTCGGAGAAGAGCGAGGAGACTTTGTTGATTCCCTCGGTGTGCCGCGAGGATTCGTGCACCGAGACCGGCACCGAGGCGATGAGCGAGCGATCGGGCAGCTCGTCGTGCTTGTCCAGATAGGCGCGCAGCACGCCGCCGACGACGGTCAGCACAACGTCGTTGACCTTCACGTCGAAGGCGGTCTTGATCTCCTTGATGTCGGCCAGATCCGCTTCGGCGAAGGCCACCGCGCGGTGCGGGGTGATCGCCTTGTTGAACGGGGTGCGCGGCGCGGTGAGCGGAATCGCCATGCCCGCCTGGTTGTTTCGCCGCCGTTGCGCGAAACCGGCGAGCATGCCGACGGTCTTGGGCACCATGCCGACGATGCCCATCTTGCCCGGCAGTCGAACAGCCGCCTCCGCGAACAGCTTCAAGTCGTTCGGCGCGGACTCGGGCCGCCATTCCTCCGTCGGCTCCGGTCGGGTCACGCCCGGTTCCATGTCGCACAGGTGCATCATCATGTTCGTGCCGGTGATGCCGTCCACGGCGGCGTGGTGGTACTTGCAGATCACCGCGACCTTGTCGCCGTCGACGCCTTCGACCACGTTCATCTGCCACAGCGGCCGGTCGCGGTCCATCGGCCTGCTGGCGATGTCGCCGACCAGTTCGGCCAGCTCGCTCCTGCCGCCCGGACTCGGGATGCCGATGCGCCGGATGTGGTAGTCGAGATCGAAGTCGGGGTCCTCCACCCAGACCGGATGGTCCAGGTTGAACGGCACTTCGTGTAGTCGCCGCCGCATCTGCGGGATCAGGGGTACTCGGCGGCCCAGCTCGGCCTTGAAGGAGTCGAAGGAGTAGCGCGCGCCGTCGGCCGTCGGGTCCAGGATGAGCAGCGCGCAGACGTGTAGATGCTGGGTCCCGGTCTCGAGATAGAGGAAACTGGCATCCAATCCGGTCAATCGTTCCATAGCCGAAGTCTACTAGAACGTGTTCTAATTTCGGGCTCGATTGACGCTCCCTATGTGTGTTACCGCTAGTTCCATATACGTGTATGATCGTTGCTACACCCGCGCAGGAACCGGCGCCGACCCATGCCGATTCGCTGCCGAGGTGCACGTATGAGGATCGAGGGAGTACCGATGAAGCTACTTCGCAGGGCTCACCGGCGGCCGGACACCGATCCGGGCGAGGTGGCGCTCAACGCGCGCAATGTCCAGTTCGATTGGGCCGACACTCCGCTGCACTGGATGCCGGAGGAGCCGATCGCCTCGCACCTGATCAATTCGCTGAACCTGCTGCTCCCCGAGGGCGAGCGCATGTTCTGCGCCGCCTACGCCGAGGCCTTGCCCTACGTCAAGGACGAGAAGCTCCGCGAGGCGATGCTCGGCTTCATCGGCCAGGAATCGATGCACGCCGAGACTCACGACAAGGTGCTGCACGAAGTGCTCTCGGCGAACGGCATCGACCCGGAGCCCTATGTGCGCCAGGCCGAATACCTGTTCCGCAAGACGCTCGGGCCCACGGACGTCGAGGGCATCGCGCAGCGCCAGATCATGGTCGAGCGGCTGGCCTTCATCGCCTGCCTCGAGCACTTCTTCGCCTTCCTCGGCGACTGGGTGCTCAACGCCGACCTGGAGAAGTTCGGCGCGGACCCGCGGGTGGCCGACCTGTTCCGGTGGCACGGCGCGGAGGAAGTGGAGCACCGGCATGTCGCCCACGACGTGGCGGTGTACTTCGGCGCGGGATACGTCCGCAGGTCGGCACTGATGGTGCTGGTGTTCCCGATCTTCGTCTCGCTGGTCGTCCGCGGCACCAAGTTCATGGTCCAGCAGGACCCCGCGCTGCCCGATCTCGGATACCCGCGGCTGATCAAGCGCGTTTTCGGCGCCATGTGGCGCGGCTCACTGCCCGGCGTACCCTCGCTGCTGTGGAGTGCGCTGTCCACGTTCAAGCCCGGCTACAACCCGGAGACGGTCGGCTCCACCGCCCAGGCGGTGGCGTACCTGGCCACGTCGCCCGCGGCGCGCGCGGTCGCCTCGTGAGCCCGCGGGTCATCCCGGAGCGGCTACCCGCCGATCTGTTCGGCAAGCGTGATCGGGACCGCGCGGTGCGGGTGTTCGACGCGCTGGCGACGGCCCGGTTGCGCTGGGCCACGCTGGTCAACCGGCGGGATCTGAGCCCGAAGGTCGACGACCGCAGGCTCGCGCTGGTCGTCACCGAGCGCCGGGTCGAGGCGCACGACCAGGACGTGGTGAGCCTGCGGCTCGAGGCGCCGGACGGGCGCGAACTGCCCGCGTGGCGGCCTGGCGCGCACCTGGATCTCGAGTTGCCCTCCGGCAAGCTGCGGCAGTACTCGCTGTGCGGCGACCCGGCGGACACTCGTGCCTATCGGGTCGCGGTGCGCCGCATCCCGGATGGTGGCGGCGGTTCGGTCGAGGTGCACGACGCCTTGCCTGTCGGTAGCCCGATCGTGGTGCGCGGTCCGCGCAACGCCTTCCCGTTCGCGGTGCCCGGCTACGGTTCGCCCGCGGTGCATCTGCACTTCGTCGCCGGCGGCATCGGAATCACCCCGATCCTGCCGATGGCGCGGCTGGCCGTGCGGCTCGGACTCGACTGGTCCATGGTGTACGTCGGCCGCAGTCGCGAGACCATCCCGTTCCTCGACGAGATCGAGACGTTCGGCGACCGCGTCACCGTGCGCACCGACGACGAACACGGACTGCCGGACGCGGCCGCGCTGCTGCCCGGCGTCACCACGGGCACCGCGGTCTACTGCTGCGGCCCGGTGCCGATGACCGACACCGTCGCCGACGCGGTGCGCTGGATGCGCGGCGTGGAACTGCATTCCGAGCGTTTCTCGCCGCCGCCCGTGGTGAACGGGCGGCCGTTCGAGATCCAGCTCGCCTCCACCGGGGAGGTGCTCCAGGTGCCCGCCGACGAGTCGGCGCTGGCCACCCTCCTGAAATCCCGTCCTGATCAACCGTATTCGTGTCGGCAGGGTTTCTGCCGAACCTGCAAGGTGCGCGTACTGGCCGGTGAGCCGGACCATCGCGACACCGTGCTCACCGAGGACGAGCGCGCGGACGGCGAGATGCTGGCCTGCGTATCGCGCTGCGATCGAGGGCGTCTCGTGCTCGACCTGTAGTGAAGACCCCTCCGACCAGAACAGGAGACGTCGATGACTACGGATATCGACTCGGAAGTGACCGAACGGATCGTGCGCAACGGTGAATTCGAGCTCGCCGTCTACGAATACGGCGATCCCGCGGCCCCGACCGTGGTGCTCGTGCACGGCTGGCCGGACACCCACCACCTCTGGAGCGCCGTGGTGCCGCTGCTGGCGCGGCGGTTCCACGTCGTCACCTACGACACCCGCGGGCACGGCCGGTCCACCCGTACCCGGCGGACCGCCGACTTCCGGCTGGACGCGCTCGCAGCCGACTTCTTCGCCGTCGCCGACGCGGTGAGCCCGGACGCGCCGGTGCACGTGCTCGCCCACGACTGGGGTTCGGTCCAGGTGTGGGAGGCGGTGTGCGAACCGCGCGCCACCGCCCGGATCGCGTCGTTCACCTCCGTGTCCGGCCCGAATCTCGACCACATCGGAAAGTGGGTGCGTGCCAGGCTCTCCCGGCCCACCCCGCGCAACGTGTGGCAGCCGTTCACCCAGCTGCTTTCCTCGGCGTACACGGCCTTCTTCATGACTCCGGGATTGCCGCGGGCCGCCTTCGGCGCATTCGGTACCGAAGAGCGTTGGCAGCGTGCGGTTTCCCTGATGAACGACACGCCCACGTCGACCGTCACCCTCGCCCCGACCTTCCGGCGCGACATCGTCGACGGTCTGCTCATCTATCGCGCGAATATCGTGCAGCGGATGCTCGCCCCGCGCGAGCGGCGCACCGAGGTGCCGGTTCAGCTGATCGTGGCGGGCCGCGATGTGGCGGTGCGCCCCGCGGGTTACGACGACGAACGCAAGTGGGTCTCGCGACTGTGGCGACGGGACGTGCCCGCCGGGCACTGGATGCCGTTCTCGCACCCCGAATTGCTGGCCACCGCCACCACCGAGCTGATCGACACCCTCGACGGCGGCGCGGCGCCGCGCGGTCTGCGCCGCGCCGAAACCGACCGGACCCGAAAAGAGTTCGATGACCAGCTGGTGGTGATCACCGGCGGCGGCAGCGGGATCGGCCGGGAGACGGCGCTGGCGTTCGCCCGGCTCGGCGCCGAGATCGTGCTGTCGGACATCAATCTGGACGCGGCGAAGCAGACCGCCGAGCTGATCGCCGCGGAAAACGTTGTGGCGCACGCCTATCGGCTCGACGTCTCCGACGAGGCCGCGGTGACCTCGCACGCGGCCGAGGTGATCGCCGCGCACGGCGTGCCCGACATCTTGATCAACAACGCGGGCATCGGCCAGGCGGGCGGGTTCTTCGACACGCCCTCGGCGGAGTTCGATCGTGTGCTGCGGATCAACCTCGGCGGCGTGGTGAACGGCTGTCGCGCCTTCGGCGCCGCCATGGCCGAGCGCGGCCTCGGCGGACACATCGTCAATCTGTCCAGCATGGCCGCCTACAGCCCGCAGCAGGGGTTCAGCGCGTACTCGACCAGCAAGTCGGCGGTGTTCATGTTCTCCGACTGCCTGCGCGCCGAGCTGGCGGGCCGCGGTATCTCGGTGCACACCATCTGCCCGGGCATCGTGCACACCAATATCGTTGCCACCACCACCTTTTCAGGCCTCAGCGCCGAGGAGGAGAAGCGCAAGCAGGCCAAGTACGACAACCTGTACCGGATGCGCCGCTACACGCCGGACAAGGTCGCCGATCAGATCGTGCGTGCCGTCCGGCGCGACCGCAGCATCGTGCCGGTCACCCTGGAGGCGCGGTTGCAGTACCAGTTCAACCGCTTCGCGCCCGCGGTGGTGCGGTTCCTCGCGGCGCGGGTGAAGCTCACCTAGGGTCCGTCGACGCCCGGTGCAGTTCGGCCTCGATCGCCGCGACGCGCCGGGCGTCGATGCCCCACGGGTGGGCGACCCCGACCTTGCTGTCGAGATCCCACAGCACGCAGGTCTCGTCCGGTCGCGCGACCATCGACCAGGCCACCACCGTGCGGCCCAGCTGTTCGGCCATCGAGCCGTGCGCCACGAGCTTGCGCGGCGGCGCGTCACCGTCCGGATAGTGGTGCAGGAAGCGGCCGTAAGCGGCCGTGCAGAACGCGGCGTAGCGCTCCGTGCACAGAATCAGGCCGTGCCAGGCCTCGTCCACCGCGTGCGAGGGCATGCCGATGACCTGGCCGTCGCGCATCGCCGCGCCGCAGCAGCGCAGCCACTGACGCAGACCGGTCTCCACCAGCTCGCGCGGCTGCCACGGGCACGTCTTGAAGACGGCCTCGGAGAGTTCCAGCTCGGCCACGGCCTGCTCGACGTCGCGCAGGTCGACCTGGCGGCGGAGGCGCTGTCGGGAACGGAAAAACTGCACGATTCACTGTACGGCCGCGCGCCGCTACCATTCCGTCATGACGGCTGCGCTCATTGTCCTGAGTCTCATCCTGACCCTGCTGATTGTGTGTGCCGTCGTGGTGTTCGTGGTGGCGCTGGTCAAGGCGGTCAGCACGCCCCCGCGGCAGCCGGGGTGGCCGCCGAACCGCAGCCAGGGGCCCTGGTTCGCGGGCGGCGCCGGGATGGGACACCGCAGGCACGGGAGCGGGTGCGGTGGCGGCGACTCGGGGAGTAGCTGTTCGGGCGGCAGCGGCGGCGACAGCGGGTGCGGCGGGGGCAGTTGCGGCGGGGGAAGCAGCAGCTGTGGTGGGGGAAGCAGCAGCTGCGGCGGAGGGAGTAGCAGCAGCTGCGGCGGTGGCAGCAGTTGCGGCGGTGGCTCCTGAACCACGCGTCATGCACTACCGGCCGCGCGAGTGATCTGACTCCCCGGCTCTTGACCTCGACTGGACTTCAGGTTTCATGCTTGGCGCTGTTCGACCAGATGTGATCAGGAGGTCAGTGATGCGAGCTGTGCAGGCAAGGGAATTCGGTGGACCGGAGGTACTCGCGGTGCGCGAAGTACCCGATCCCACCCCAGGTTCCGGGCAGGTGGTCGTCCGAGTCGCGGCGGCCGACGTGATGTTCCTCGACACCCGGCTGCGCTCGGGTTGGGGAAGCGAGTACTTCGAGATCGAAACCCCTTACGTGCCGGGCGGGGCGATCTCCGGCGTGGTCGTGGAGGTGGGCGCGGACGTCGATCCGTCGTGGCTCGGCAAGCGCGTCGCCACCAGCACCGCCGCGAGCGGAATCGGCGGCGGACAGCCCATCGGCGGCTATGCCGAGAAGGCGCTCGCCAAGGCGGAGACTCTCATCGAAGTGCCGGAAGGGCTTTCGCTGACGCAGGCCGTCGCGCTCACCCACGACGGCCGGACCGCGCTCGCCGTGTTCGACCGCGCCGCCATCCAGCCGGGGGAGTGGGTCCTCGTCACCGCGGCGGGCGGCGGCCTCGGCACGCTGCTCATCCAATTGGCCCGCGCCGCAGGCGCATACGTCGTCGCGGCGGCCTGCGGGCACGCCAAACTCGAGCTCGCCGAGCGGCTGGGCGCGCACGCCGCCGTCGACTATTCCGAACCGGACTGGACCGCCAAGGCGCGCGCCGCGACCGACGGAGCCGGGGTGAACATCGTGCTCGACGGCGCGGGCGGTGAGCTCGGCGCGGCGGCCGCCGAGACCATCGCCGATCACGGCCGATTCCTCGGATATGGCGCCGCGGCAGGCGATTTCGCCGCACTGGACCGCGACGCGCTGGCCGCGCGCGATATCGCCGTGCTCGGCCTGTTCGACCTCACCGGCGCCGACATCGACTGGAACGCGCTCTCGCGCCGCATCCAGGCGGCCGTCGTCGCCGGTGACATCGAGGTCGTGATCGGTCAGACCTTCTCCCTCGAAGACGCCGACAGCGCCCATGCCGCAATCGAATCCAGGAAATCTCTCGGACGAACGCTGCTCACATTGTGACTTGTCCGGCATTGTGTGCGATCGGTCTGAGACAGCGCTAATGTGCCTGCCGTGCAAACTCTGATCGTTATCGGTGTTGTCGCCGTCGTCCTCTTCCTCGTTTTCGCCGTTGTCCAATTCGCAAGTCGCCCACCGACAATGGAGAGCCGATGGGACGACCGCGTGCCGGTGGACAAGGGTCAGTGGGGAGACGGCGGCGACTGACGGTTCACTTGGTCTGCGTCAAAACCACCACTGCGATGGGCCGTTTGGTCATCTTTTGATAGGCGCTGTAGCGGCCCTTGTTCACTTTGTCGACGATCGCCCACCGTCGTGCGTAGTCCGCATCATCCGGATACGTCGCTTGTGCAACCACTTTCACCCGGCGCCGCCCGACTTGAATCTCACACTCGGGCGTCGCCTTCACATTCGCCAGCCACCCCGGCGGGCGCGGCGAGCCGCCGTTCGATGCGGTCACCAAGTACGCCTCGCCGTCCCGCCCGTAGGTCAACGCCGAGATCCGTTCCTGACCGGACTTCCGCCCCACCGTCCGCAACAGCAGGGTCGGATTGCCGAACAGCAGCTTGTGGCCGACCAGCCCACCGCTGTTCTCGTACACCCACTGATGAACCCGCAGCACATTCGCGAACACACTGGCCATATCTGACCCTCCAGTAAGTTTCGGTTTCGGCCCACACTAGTGGACGCCGGCAGCGGAACGCCGCACGAAACCCCGCGTGTGAGCGTCTACCTGCCCAGCCGCCGGGGAGTCAACTGGTGCCCGCCCCGCCACGCCCGGTAGCATCCCTGACAGTCGCGGTTCCACCGCGCATGCGGGGCGGTAGCTCAGTCGGTTAGAGCCGTGGACTCATAATCCATTGGTCGCGGGTTCGAGCCCCGCCCGCCCCACAAACCCCCGCTGACCAGCAGGTTTTTGTTTTTCACGAGAGTTTCGATCTAGAACAGCGCTCTTCCAAGCGGTAAGGGTATGCGCGGCGGCGTTCGCCGCCTACCCCCGACGACAAGGCGTGTGGCGATGCGCCTCGAGCTGCACGCCCAGGGACGCCGTATCGGGTCGACCGACGAAGTTGAGAGCAGCGGCCGGTCGCGGATGCGGTCAGGTCATCCTACGAGCAGTGCGCCTCAGCGCACGTTGCTGCTGGGCAGCGCCATATCTACCAGGTAGAAGTGCCAGCCCGGATGGCCGCTCGCAGAAACGAGTATGGGACTACTCGTTCATCGAGTGGTGTGTCGGCCCAAAATGGAAGTTACTGCCCGGCACCAGGTTCCTTCGTTCCGCAAGGAGGCGATATGGCCACACCGACGGTGTGTCGGAAGCCAGATGCGACCGCGGGGTTGGCGATAGTGGCTCGTGGGCTCATCGGGTCTGAACGTTGTGTGACCAGATGTCGCGCGTCTTTCTAAGTCATTCGAGCCGGGACAATCGCCATGCGATCGCGTTGAAGCGTTGGCTCGAGCAAGCCGAGCCGGGGTTGGCCGGCGAGATTTATCTCGATCTGGATCCCGAAACCGGTATCCGTACGGGGAGGCGCTGGACGGAAGCGCTGTGGCAGGTGAACGCGCGCTGCGAGGCGGTGATCTGCCTGGTGTCGAAAGGTTGGGTGGCGTCGAAGGAATGCCACGCCGAGTTCCGTCAGGCCGAAGGCATGGGCAAACCCGTCTTCTGCGCCCGACTCGAGGAACTCGACGAAAGGGATGTGACCCGCGCCTGGCAAAGCTGTGACCTCTTCGGGGCGGGTCCGTGGACAGAGATACCGGTCGACGAGGAACCGCCGGTGCGGTTGGCCAGTGACGGCCTGCGTCGGCTGCTGGCCGGGCTGAGAGATGTCGGAGTCGGTGCATTCAGCTTCGCCTGGCCGCCGCCGGGGGATGCGGACCGCTCACCGTACCGGGGTTGGCAGCCGCTGGAGTCAGTCGATGCGGCGGTCTATTTCGGACGTGACGCGCAGATCGCGCATGCTCTCGATGAACTTCGTGATATGCGCGGCGCCGGTCAGGAACAGATGTTTGTCATCCTGGGCCCGTCCGGGGTCGGGAAATCATCCTTTCTGCGGGCGGGACTGTTGCCCCGTATGCGACGCGACGACCGACGTTTCCTGACATTGGGCGTGGTGCGCCCGGAACGTCGCGCACTGACCGGCGACACCGGTCTGGCTCGCGCGATTCACCGCCTGCGAGTCGACGTCGGTCTGCAGGTGCCGAGCTTCGGCGACGTCAAGAACGCGATATCGGATTCGGAAAGGGTGCGGGGGTGGCTGGTCGAAGCCGTTGCGGCCGCGCACGACCGATTGCTCGAAATGCCGGCGTCGGAACGGTCCCCGACACTCGTACTCCCGGTCGACCAGGCCGAGGAGTTGTTCGGAGTCGACGCGGGAGAAGAGGGGCCGACGTTTCTGGCGCTGCTCGGCCGACTGCTGAGCGACTCCGATTTGGACATGATCGTGGTCGCCACGATTCGCTCGGATCAATACGAGCTGCTGCAGACCGCACCGCAGCTGTCGACCGTCCAGAGTCACCTGTTCGACCGGTTGAAAGCGATGCCGCAGGCTCAGTTCACCGAGATCATTTGTGGGCCCGCCCGGCGTGCTGCCGAGTCGGGATCCAGCTTCACGCTTTCCCCGGAGCTCGTCGACCGGCTAGCCCAGGAATCCTCCGGCGGCGCCGACACGTTGCCGCTGTTGGCGTTGATCCTGTCGCGGCTCTACGAGGACTACGCCGGCAGCGGTGATGCCGTCACCGTCGACCGCTACGAGGCGACCGGCGGCATGCGGCGAGTAGTGCAGAACGAAATCGACAACCTGCTGTCGGCGGATCCATCGGAGCGCCGCGAGCAGCTGGACCGGTTGCACGATGCCTTCGTTCCCTGGCTGGCGACGGTGAATTCGGACACCGATCAACCGATGCGCCGTATCGCGCGCTGGGCCGATCTACCGGAGGACAGTCATGCGCTGCTGAACGCTTTCGTCGGTCGGCGGCTCATGGTCAAGGGCGAGCGTGACGGCCAGGTCGTCGTCGAAGTGGCGTTGGAGAGTCTGCTGCATCAGTGGGAGGAGCTGGAGAACTGGTTACGGACCGAAGCGTCGGACCTCCGCGACGCCGACGCGGTCGAGCGGGCCGTCGTCGCGTGGGTGCGAAGCGGCCGCCACGACGACTGGCTGCTCGACGGCGCGCGCTTGGATGGGGCCGAAACGCTCAGTGCGCGTCCAGGATTCGGGGCGCGCCTCAACTCCGCCGGTGAGTTCCTGCTCAACTCGCGGCGGCGCGCGAATCGCAAGCTGGAAGACGCGAAGTCGGCGGCGGAAGCGCACGCGCGCTCGCTGCGGCGCCGCTCGCAAGTGCTGGCGGCGCTGCTGGCCGTGATCGTCCTCGTCGCGGTCGTTGCCGGCATCAGCTTCGAACAAGCGAGGGACGCCGAGCAGGGTGCCCGCCAGGAAGCCCAGCGGGCGATCGCGGCCAAGCTCGTCGTGGAGTCGCGGGCGATGCTCGATGGAACCCGGCTCGGCGGCGATCGGCGCGCGATCCAGCAGATGCTCGCCGCCGAGGCGCTGACTCCCCGATCAGACCCGGATGCCCTGCTGAACACGCTGATCGATGCCCGACGTTTGGAGAAGATCATTGCGACACCGTCGGACGTCACCAGTATCGCGATCAGTCCCGATGGCCGACAAATCCTTTCGGCCGGGGATGACGGCCTCATCCGCAGGTGGGACCTCGAATCCGGCAAGCCGGTCGGAGATCCGCCGGCCGGGCACACGGGGAAGGTTTGGGCCGCCCAGTACAGCAGGGACGGGCGCTGGATCGTTTCGGCCGGGGAGGACAAGACCGTGCGCATTTGGGACGCGAATACCGGTGCAGCCGTGCACGTGCTAACCGGTCGACTCGACGACGCCTTGAGTGTGGCCTTCAGCCGCGATGGTGCCCTGCTCGCCACGGGGAACCGTGATGGCACAGCCCGGCTGTGGAACGTGGCGACCGGCGAGCGGATGGGCGAGCCGATCCGCGGACACGACGGCTGGGTATCTGCGGTCGCCTTCAGCCCGGACGGATCCCAGCTGGCCACGGGCGGGGCAGACGGTGTGGTCCGACTGTGGCATGTCGACAGCCACCAGTCGGCGGACCCGCCGCTGCCTTCGCACAAGGGCCCGGCCGTCTTTGTGGACTTCAGCCCCGACGGCCGGCGCGTCGCCTCGATGAGCTCTTTGGTCGCGAGCAACCCGGCGGATTCGGAGCCCTCAGCCAAGGGCACCGGCACACCTGTGGACGCGTCGCAGCTGCGCATCACCGACGCGGCCACGGGCAGGCCGGTCGTCGACGGGCTGACCGAATTCGGCTATGCGGGACGCGACTTGGCGTTCAGCCCCGACGGGCGACGCGTCGCCATCGGGACCTCCGATGGCAAAATCGTCGTGCGCGACGCCGACACCGGGGCGGCGGTCGGGCCACCATTGAGCGGTGACACCGACGCCGTGAAGGTGGTCTACAGCGGCGATGGCACGCGGATCATCAGCGGCGGCGGCAATGCGATCCACGTGTGGGCAGCCGAGCCCGATCAACCCATCGGAAAGCGATTGCCAGGCCTCGCCTTTGTCCGGTCCGTGCCCGCGGTGGTCAGTCCCGACGGGCGCATCGCCGCGACACGTGACGCGGACAACGAATCCGACATCGCGTTGTGGCGGATTGACACCCGCGCGCTCATCCGAACGATTTCGACCGGCCACGTCGGACCTGTCTCCGCCCTGGCATGGAGACCGGATGGGCGGGCGATCGCGTCCGCCGACGGTAAGGTCAATACGGTCCGGATCTGGGATGCGCAGACCGGTGAGCCATATGGCCCGCCCCTCACCGGCCCCACCGACACCATCCCAGGTCTGTTCTTCAGCCCGGACGGGCAGCACATCGCTTCCATTGGCTTCGATCCCTGGCTCTGGGATGTCGCAACGAGCTCACCACACGGCAAAGCGCTGCACGGCGAAGAAGACTTCGTGGCCGCCGTGGGATTCAGCGCCGACGAGCACCGGCTGATCACCGTGGCGCCAGTGCATACCGCCTCCGGCGACGACAGCACGATAATGGAGACAGGCAATATCTTCGCCAGCTCATACGAATTGACATCGTCCGCTGTCCGGGTATGGGACACCGACACCGGCGCGCCTGCCGGCCCACCCGTTACCGGACGCGGCGGCCGCTTGGTGGACCTAATGGAAGGCGAAGACGAACTGCCGATCTCCGCCGCCGCGATCAGCTCGGACGGCCAACGCATCCTGGTCCGTACGACTGGAGAGCTGCGCCTGCACGATGTGGCCACCGGGCGGCCGGTCGGCGAACCGTGGATCGACATCGCAGGCAGTGGAAATGAAAGTCGCGTCGCGTTCAGCCCCGACGGCACCTACGTCGTTTCGGCAGGCAGGCGTACATCAGCAATACAGCTGCGCGAAGCCAAGACCGGCCGGCCCGTCGGCAGCCCAATGTTCGGCCACACGGGTCTGGTAACCAGTTTGGAGTTCACCGCTGACGGCAACCATATCGTGTCCCGCGGAGACGACGGGTGGAGGCTTTGGCCCGGCCCAAGCAGATGGCGCGACGAACTGTGCAACAGGCTCACCACCAACATGAGCCGAGCCGAATGGGACGAGTGGGTATCGCCGACAATCGAATACAAGGCCGCCTGCCCCTCGCTGGACGTGCCCGCGTGATCCGTTGACATTGCGCGGCCAGCGTCCGGCCGAAAACGGGTGTGGTGATTTCAGGCAATTACCGGCGGCATCGGTGCGGCAGGCCACCGAATTACCGGCACTTTCAACCCGCTACGGCGAGATCAGTAATGCGGCGGGTATTGCGGCTGACCGTGGGGCGGGCCGGGGTACACCGGCGGTGGACCCGGTTGACCGTACGGGGGTTGGCCATATGGAGCGGGCGGACCGTACGGCCTGAGACGTCCAGGTGCTGTCGCCAGCCAGCGGGTGGTGGAACTGGCCATCGTGAGTCCGAGGACGAGGGCCGCCACCCCCAGACCGATGAAACTGCCGATCGCGGCCGCGGGCACTTGGGAATCGAGACTGGCAATGCCGGAGTACAGGCTGCTGACGCCGCCGATGCAGGCCAGCAAGATGAGCATGATGCGGCCCGCGGATTTGCGAGACATCAGTAGCAAGCCGCCGATCGACCACAGCACACCGATGCGGCCCATATGGATAGCTCATATGTCGACTCCCCTCTCGCCGTTCCTGTGGGAACCCTACCGGCCACGTCCGTGACTACGTCATCACGACCACCGTCGCGGGACCGTCGGGTGGCGGCGGTGGACCGGTCGAACCAGGCAACGCTGCCAGGAGGTTTGCGGCAGGGGGCAATTCGAATTCGGAAACGTGCTCGAACGGCGCTCCGACTGGCAATGATGTACACCTGAGATCGTCACCACATCGATCGGGAACATCTGCACCGGGGAGACACAGTGATAATCGCAGCCGATGAGGTTGTCCTGAGCGACAATTGGTGGCGCGCCATCATCGCCGTGGTGGCTGTGATCGTCGGATTCGTACTCAAGGAAGTCGCGGATCAGCTTCGCGATCGCAAGAAGGTCAAGCGCCTGACCTACAGCATGAACGTCGGTTCGACGATGGCCGACGTCCCGCAGAAGCTGGCGCAGAAGGTATCCGTACAGTTCGGCGGCTTGCCGGTGGAAGGCCAGGTCTACGAGGTCACGTGCCGGGTCGAGAACACCGGCCATCTGGTCGTGAAAGACGAGTACCTGAGGTTCAGCTATCCCGCGCGCTGCCAGATTCTGGAGGCTTACGTACTCGGTGATCCGCCGCTGGAGTACGGGATCGAAGAGGCGCCGCTCGCCGGTCAGACGGTCGGTGATCAGCGTTGGGTTGTGGCGCATCTGGAGCGTCGCCAGTCGGTGAGCTTCGGTTTCCTCGTCGCGGGTCCGACGGCGTCGGCGCCGCAGCTCTTCGGCCACAACGACGAGGGCGATGTCGAACTGAATCCGAAGGGTAGGACCGCTGATCGCGAAGACGTATCCCACGTTCGCCCATTGCTGACGTATGTCCTGCTCAGTGTTCTGGTGCCCACCTTGCCCTTCTACGAGCTGGGTGAATCCATCAGCGCCCTGGTGCGGTTGGTGCTTCTGCTTCTGACCATCCCGCACCTGTACCCGGTCGGGCGCGTGCTGGCAGCCTTCCTCACCCGGGCCGACGAGGCGCCGAACACTACCGCCGACGTCCTGATCAATCAGGCGAGCGTCGGCGGCAATATCACCATCGCGAGCCGGGGGAGCGACCTGGCGTTCGGCGCGTCGCCGACCCGGCCGGACGAGCATCCTGTGGTGTAAGACGTCCGGTCGGGCGCATCGGTGATCGAGCTGGCCTCGGTGGCGAAAAGGCTCAGCGTCGGGTCTGAACCACGCTCCACAACCTCCGCGGCAAGGCTCCTTCTTCGAACTCATCGATCTGCCGCAGGTCCCAGCCTTCGGCGAGTTCGTCGACGAAAGCGCGTGAAAAGAAGTGCACCGCGAACCCGCCGTGTTCGAAGATGTCGTCACCGTGATCGATGCCGGCGCCGTAGTGCGGGTCGCCGGTGTGGCGCACCGTGTAGAAGAAGGTACCCCGCGGACGTAGCACACGGTGAATCTCGCGGACGAGGGCGACGATCTCCTCGCTCGACAGTGCCATGCACAGCAGCATGTGGGCGTACACCGCGTCGAACGACGCGTCGGGGAGTGGCAGTGGCGCACGGACGTCGATGATCCCGGTGGTCAGCCCCTCGACGGCTTCGCTGTCGGCGCGCTCGCGCAACTGGTGGAGTCCGACGTCGCTGAAATCGGTTGCGTGCACGCTGAATCCAACACGGGCGAAATGCAGGGCGTCCCGCCCGTGGCCTGCGCCCAGTTCGAGAATCGCGCGCACGTCGGCCGCGCCGAAGATCTGCGCGGCCTGTATCGCGGGTGCCGAGGGTTCGTCGCCGTACATTTCGGGGTTGGCTCGATAGGTCGACTGCCAGTGCTGACGCTGGATGTCGCCCAGGTCTGCGGGGTCGCCGCCGCTCACCGCATCCTCGTTCGTCACGTACACCATTATCGTCACGTGGTCCGGCCGAACCGTGGAGGCGGAACGGTGCGACTTTCGGCCGACAGCCGTTGCGGCGGTCGGCCGGAAGGGGCTCGCCCCGTGATCACTCCCGGCCCGCCAGTGGGGGCATGGTGTCCAGCCCCAGCTCCTCCCGCACAGCGGACAAGAACTTGTACTGCGTACTCCAGAGACGATTCAGCAATTCGGGCGGTACTTCGTCGGCTGCGCAGTCGGCCCGGGCCGCGGCGATCTGCCGGGCGATCGTGACCACCTCCAGGCAAGCGTTGGAGACCTCGACGGACGTGCAGACCAGTCTCGTCGCCATCCACGCTGAGTCGAGCCGGACCTTGTGGCGCAAGCCGCGTTCGTCGAAAAGCGGAGTCATCTCCCCTGGAATTCGTGGATGCGGAATCGCTACGACCTTCACGGTCTCGCTGAGGGCGTAGGCGACGAACTGGCGGTAGGCCACCACGAAGTCGTTGTAGGTCGTCAGCCGAATGTCGAGCCAGTGGCGCTCGTAATCCCGTCCCCACCATGTGCTTCTGGTTGCGCAGCGTCAGCCATCCACCGATCAGGACGCCTGCCAGGACACCGGCCGCGGAAATCGCATTGCCCAGGACATTCATGACTCCTCCCCCTCCGCGGGACGCCTGCGACGCCGGGATGCGCGGCGTCGCAGGCGATCCGGCTACGCGACGGCTCTCACCCGATCGTGCGGAACGGCCGAATATTCTGCCAGGAAGCAGGATTCAATCTGCCCAACGTGTACCCGTTCAGCACGACATCGACGATCCTGCGGGCGATGAGCTGATACACCGCCTCCGTGGGATGGGCGAGATCGCTGGTGGTGAGGGCGCGGCGGAGCTTCGGCACCAATATGTCTTGCCTGCCCTGGTAGACGACCGGCCCATGCTCCTGGGCGATCGGGGTCAGGTCGAAGTTCTCCGCGTGCTGGGAGACGAAATCCATCCAGTCGGACATGGGTACGAACGAGATGTTGGCCGGATTCGCACCGGGCCCTTCGTTCTCGCCGGGCGGCGGCCAGCGCGTGGCCAGATTGCGCAGGGCGGCATTGAATTCGGCGACATTGCGCACCACCTCGGCCGCCGCGTCCGCACCTTTGTCGGCGACCTTGTCCTGATAGCGCACGGAGACGAGCGGACTGGGTAGATCGATGAGGACGAAGTGCTCGTGGGCGGGATTGGTCGGAAACGAGCTGGGGATGCGGTTCACCAGACGACGAATCTCGTCCACCATCGGTTCGATTCCGGTCCCCGCCTTCGCCTTCTTCGGGTTCTCGGGGCAGGGGCGTTCGGCGGTGATGAGGTCGTTGAGGCCGATCCAGAGGATGTGCAGGGTGTGGCCGGTGTACTGATCGTGCGCCGTGCCGTCCAGCACCGCCTGGGTGTCGCCTGCCAACAGTGCGCGGCGCGCCTTGATGTACGCGTCCACTTGCGTTTTCAGGTAGCCGAGGCCGGCTGGGCTCCAGTCGGAGGCCGCGACGGCGCCGCCTTCGGCGTAGTTGGCGTACCGCACCGGCGTGAGGTTCCCCGCATTGCTGCCGAGGACGTTCGACTGCACGGCGGTCAGGGTGCGATGGACCTTGGTCAGCGATTCGGTCTCGTCCTTGTCCGCGCCGATGAGCGACGTTCCGCCCATCCATTCGACTAGAAAGTCGGTCCAGTTCCTGCCGTCGCTGTAGCGGCCGATCTCGTTGGTGCGCATCAGTCCTGCGGCGCGGGCGAACCGGCCGGCCGGCGCTGTCCGCTTGATGCCGATGTCGGACAGGCTGTCGCCGAGAACGATCAGATTCTGAATGGGGGTGGGGGCGGGATGCATGAGAACTCCACGGCTGGTTTCGTACCGCCGGGTCCGCGCCGCAGCGCGCACGCGGAACCGACTTGATCATGAAAGGTGTAGTGGCACAATGTGTTCCGAGCATTCAGAGGATACGTCGTCGATGCCGCCAGCGGAGGGCGAATACGTGCGGGAGCATCCCGGCTCTCGGCGCGCACATCGCCGAGAGCCGGGAAGCCGAGAAGGTCAGGCGCCGAGCGGTGGCCTGTGCAGCACGAGTTTGGTGGTGTGCGCTCGATACGCCTCGGGCGCGTCTTCCCAGTCGGCGAGCAGGGTGGTGACCTCCTCGGCGGCGAAGTCCGTGCGGGCGACGAAGTCGAGCAGGTCGGGCAGGACCGGACGTACGTGCGAGATACCGATTCTGAGCGTCGCGTCGTTCGCGTACATGTGCATCAGCGGCACCTTCGTCCCGGGCGGCAGGTAGTAGCCGACCGGTGCGCAGATTCCGCCGGGCTGCAGGGCGCGTAGCGCGAGGTCGACACCGGCGCCGGTGGAGGTGCCTTCCACGACGATGTCGTAGCGGCGCGCGGGCAGGTCCGCTCGGCGGAGTTTGCCCTTGGCGACCGGATGTGCTCGGGCGCCGAGCTTTTCGGCGATCGACAGGCGCTCGGGGCGGTGGTCGACGTAGTCGACGACCTCAGCGCCGTGCGCGACGGCCAGTCCGGCGGCGTAGAGCCCGATGCTCTGCGCCGCGCCGCCGAGGATGAGCACCGAGCCTCCTTGCCGTGCGGCCAGTGCTGGGACGACGCAGCGCCACGCGTCGGCGAGATTGTCGCTGGCGGCGGCCACCCGCAGCGGATCGAGGCTGTCGGGCAGGCGCACGAGCATGTGGTCGGCGTAGGGGATGCGCAAGCGGTCGGCGACCATACCGCCCCACGGGCCGCTCGCCGGTCCGAATCCGAACGCGGCGAGGGTGCTGGTGCGGGTGGTGGCGCACTTGGCGGTGAGTCCGCGGCGGCATTCGAGGCAGTCGCCGCACGACACGGCCCACGGCACGACGACGAAATCGCCGCGTGTGAGGCCGGTGACGTCCGGGCCGACCTCGAGTACCTCGGCGATGCATTCGTGGCCGATGCCGAACGGTCCCTGGAACGGGACCGATCCGCAGATGGTCGCGACCACCGGGTCGACCATGCCGACGCGAATGCCGAGCTGCATGGCGCGGGAGACGTGCCGGTGGATGGGCATGGTGTCCCCGTCGCAGCGGCCCGCGACGAACGGGCGAACGATCGCGTCCCGCGGCCCTTGCAGCACTGGGTCGGGCCGTTCCCGCCATTCGAGGTGGTGAGCACGGATGAATTGCAGCTCCCGCATCAGCCGCGCTGCCCCTGCGCCATGGCCTTCAGTTCGGCGAAGCGCACGATGTTTCCCGCTGCGCCCCAGGTGCCTTCGGGCTGCTCGTGGATGAGCACCCACACCCGCAATGCCGCGCTCTGGTCGAGTCCGGCGGCGGCGAGCACCTCCGCGGTCACCTGCTCGATCAGGCCCTGTTTGCGGCGATCGGACAACGCGCCTTCGGGCACGGTGACGTCCACCCGGAAGCGCGGCAAGTCGTCCTCCGCGTTGACGAACGCGCCCTCGGGCGTCTCGTCGATCCGGCACCAGGCCTGCGCGCGGAAGAACGCCGTGTCGGGCGCGCCTTCCCAGTGCAGCAGCGTGGCGGCGAGGGTCTTCGGCAACCCGCTGCGGGCCTCGGCGGACAGGACGCCGCTGGGCAGGGTGAGCTGGATCATCGGCATGACAACACCTCCGTTATAACGACTGTTATAAGCGGGGACGGTACGCTATGACAGTCGTTATGGGCAAGAGAGGTGTGTGATGGCGCAGTCGGAGGCGCGGGATCGGATGGTGGCGGGTGCGGCCGACATGCTTCGGCGGCGTGGCCTGAACGCGACCAGCGTGCGGGAGCTCGCCAAGCACTCCGGCGCCCCGCTCGGCTCGACCTATCACTATTTCCCCGGCGGCAAGGCGCAGCTGGCCGCCGAGGCGGTCCGCTTCGCCGATGCCCTCACCGCGCGCAAACTGGCCAAGGAACTGCCCGCGGGGCCGGTCGCCGGCCTGCGGGCATTCGTGGACATGTGGCGAAAGGTTGTGCTGGACAGCGACTTCCGGGCCGGGTGCCCGGTCGTGGCGGTCTCGGTGGAGGACCAGCCCGACGAGGACGACGCACCCCGCCGCGCGGCCGCCGAGGCCTTCGATCGGTGGACCGGGTTGCTGTCGGATTCGCTGCGCGCGCACGGCGCGACCGAGAGCGCCGCCCAGCAGACCGCCACCCTGATCGTCGCCGCGCTGGAGGGAACCGTCGCGATGTGCCGGGCCCAGCGCAGCACCGACGCGCTCGATCAGACCGCGGACGCCCTCGAATCGGTCGTCCGCGCCGTCACAGATTCCGCCGGGGACTGAGCGGTCGCCGCTCGGGTCTGATTCAGTACCCGATCACCCGAACGACGGTGTGCGCTTGTCGAGGAAGGCTTGGATGCCCGCGAGGCCGTCGGGCCTGTCGATCACCTGTGCGATGGTGGCCGCCTCGTCGTCGAGCTGCGCCGGAAGGTCGCGACCGGCGGCCGCGGTGACGAGTCGTTTCGTCTCCGCGAAGGCGATGGGCGATCCCGACCGCAGGATGGCCACGACCTGTGCGGCGACGTCGGCGAGCTCGGCGGCCGGCACCGCGCGGCTGATCAATCCCCATGCCGCGGCTTCGGTTCCGGTGAGGGTGCGGTTGGTGAGCGCCAGGTCCAGCGCGCGGGCGGGGCCGAGGCGGTGGGCGAGCGCCCATGTCGAGCCGCAGTCCGGAGTGAGGCCGACGGCGGTGTAGGCCAGGCGCATGGCCGCGTCGTCGCCATCAGGACGATGTCGGCGGCGAGGGCGAGCCCGATGCCGCCGCCCGCCACGGTTCCGTGCACGACGCTGACAACCGGAATCGGGGCTCGGGTGAAAGTCAGGATCGCCTGGTGCAGTTCGGCGGCGACGGTGGCGACATGGGGTCCGCGGTCGGGGGCGGTGGCGAATTCCCGCAGGTCGCCGCCGACGCAGAAGGTCGGTCCCTCGGCGGCGATCACCGCGACGCGGACGGACCCGTCGACCGCGCCGTGCGTCACCCGATCGGCCGCCTCGCGGAGGCCCTTGGCCGCGGCCATGTCGAGGGCGTTGCCCGCGCCGCGGATCGGGGTGATTCGGGCGATCCGGGCGGTCACCGTCCAGCTCGCTCGGTCGTGCAGAATTTCGGACACCGGTGCTACCTCGCTTCTGATTCGTGTCGGTATGGGTAAGGGACGCGGGGGAATTCAGTCGGCCATGGTCAAGCCGCCGCTGACGCTGAGCACCTGGCCGGTGACGAACGCGGAGTAGTCGCTCGCGAAGAACAGCACCGCGTCGGCGATCTCCTCGGGCGTGGCGAGTCGGCGGAACGGTATCGCGCGGATCAGCCCGTCCCGGACCTTCTCGGGAAGAGTGGCGAACAGCGGCGTGTCGGTGGGGCCAGGGCAGACGCAGTTGACGTTGATCCGGTGCCGGGCCATTTCCCTGGCGAGCGATTTGGTGAATGCGATGAGGCCGCCCTTGGTGCCCGCGTACACGGTCTCACCGAGGCTGCCGACCCGTCCCGCGTCGCTGGCGATGTTGACGATCTTCGCCGTTCGTCGCCCGGCGAGGATCGTTTCCAGGAAGGCGTGCGTGAGCCGCACGGGTCCGAGGAAGTTCACGGCGACCAGCGATCTCCACAGGTCGTCGTCGTTGTCCATGAACGGCTCGACCCGGTCGAACCCGGCCGCGTTGACGAGCACGTCCGGAGCGCCGTGCGCGGCCACGATGTCGTCGCGCACGGCGCGAATGGCTTGCGGATCGGACAGATCGGCGCGGTGAGCGGTGGCACGGCCCGCGGTCGCTTCGGTCGTGGCGGCGAGTCTCGCGCTGTCGCGATCGACCGCCGCGACCACCGCGCCCGCTTCGGCCATGCGGAGGGCGATGGCGCGGCCGATGCCGGATGCCGCCCCGGTGACCACCGTGACCTTGTCGTTGAGATCCATGCTCTTCCTCTCGCCGGTCTCGTCTCGTTCGACACGGTACCGACCTAGCGATCTATTTTTCAACCCTTGGGTCGAGAAATGCCCCGATGGGTTGATTGAGCGTGGGGATCGAACGGCGGTTCGGCGTCAGGCGGTGACCAGAAGGGCGGGCTCGGCGCTTCCTGCGCGGGGCCTCTGTCGTCGCGCACGGTCATGGGAAGAGCGGCGGATGGCCGCGGAACGTGCACGGAGGCAAGCGTCGAGAAAGCGCGAGAAAGAGACCGTCGCGAAGGCGCGAGAAGGAGCGCGTCGCGAAGGCGTGAGAAGAGGGCGTTGCGAAAGCGCGAGAAGGAGGACGTCGCGAAGGCGTGAGAAGCTATTGCGCGCCGCCGCAGCGAAAGCCGCGAGCGCGCAGCGAAACGGCGCGGGAGCCGGTCAGGCTCGCGCGAACAGGCGGATGGCTTCGTCGACGACGGCGTCGCGAGTGCGGCCGTCGGGATCGGCGTCCGGGCGCAGCCAGATGGAGGCGTGGTTGAGGATGCCGTGCAGGCAGTGCAGCGCCACCGACGGGTCGGGGCAGTCGAATTCGCCGGAGTCGACGCCTTCGTCGACGACCCTGCGGAAGATCCGGTCGTGGCGGCGGCGCATCGTCTTGATCGCGTCGCCGTGCTCGGCGGGCCACGGTGCTGGGAAGGAGAAGAGCGCGCCGACCTCCGGATACAGCACGGTCAGCACATGCAGCTGCGCGGCTACGAGCGCGCGCAACTGCTCGGTCGGCGACTGCTCCGCGACGGTGTCGAGGACTTCGCCGAGCCGGGTCAGTACATCGGTGGTGAGCTTTTCCAGCGCCGCCGAGACGAGCGCGTCCTTGCTCGGGAAATAGTGGTAGAGAGTCGCTTTCGCGATGTCGGTGCGCTCGGCGACATCCTCGAAGCGCAATCCCTGATAGCCGTTGCTGGAGAGGATCTGGAGCGCCGCCGCGATCATCTCCGCCTTGCGGCGGTCGCGACGCCGTGCCGCGCGCCCGGTGGACGCGCCGGTGTCCTCTCCCACGGTCGATGTCACCGCCCGATCATATCCGGCCGGATCGTCGGTCGATCCACCGCCGAGTGGGGAAGCGAACCCTTGCGTTCATTCTTCGACCTGGCCGAATATTCGATAGTCAACTCGGCATCGCGGAGGGGAACTTCGGCGCGCGCTTCTGCCGCAGCGCGGCGACGCCCTCGACGACGTCCGGTCCGAGGAACGTCAGCATTTCGTAGGCGGCGGACTGATCGAAAATCGGTCCCGCGGTGCGCAACCAGTTGTTGAGACTGCGCTTGGTGAGCCGGATCGCCTGCTGTGATCCGGTCGCCAGGACGTCGGCGACCCGCAGCGCCTCGTCGAGGACTCGATCGCGCGGCACCGCCTTGGCGACCATTCCGAGGCGCTCGGCCTCGGCGCCGGTGAGCATCTCGCCGGTGAGCAGGTAGTAGCGAGCCTTCGCCATGCCCGCCAGCAGTGGCCAGATGATGGCGGCATGATCGCCCGCCGCGACGCCGAGCTGGACATGCCCGTCACCGATACGGGCGTCCTCGGCGGCGATGGCGACATCGGCGAGCAGCGCCGCGACCGTGCCCGCGCCGACCGCGACGCCGTTGATCGCCGACACGATCGGCTTGTCGCAGTTGACGATGTTGTAGACCAGGTCGCTCATCTCCCGCAGCATGTGCGAGACCCGGTCGTAGTCGCCCGCCATCCGTTCGACCATGCCCAGATCACCGCCCGCGCAGAAGGCCTTGCCCGCCCCGGTGACGACGGCGACGCGCACCTCGGGGTCGTCCGAGATGTCGTTCCACACCCGCGTGAGCTCGGTGTGCATCGTCTCGTCGGCGGCGTTGTATTTCTCCGGCCGATTCAGCGTGACCAGCAGGACCCCGTTCTCGCGCCGCGTGAACGTCAACTGCTCGTAGTCGTCGAATCTCGACACCATGGCTCCTCTCGTTCGGCAGCGGCCCGCCCGCGCGGGCCGGACACCGTGAAGTCAACCACAAAGATGGCCACTCGACTAGTAGAAATGAAATTCGACCCGTAGGTTGAATTCTGATATCCGGTTCCGTGAACCGAGGCCGCAGCACACAGAGAGGTGTTTTCCCTTGACCGGAACGGCCGAACCCGAGTCCTATTTCGAGCGGGTCGATGCCCACTCCTTCGTCCCCACGCGCCACGCGGGCGGCGCGTGGGCCGCCGACGAACAGCACTTCAGCCCGCTGGGCGGGCTCATCGTCCACGAAATCGAACGAACGCGGGCGCGCGAAGGCAGGCCCGATCTACTGATGGGCCGCATCGGCTTCGACGTCCTCGGCCGCATCGCATTCCAGCGGTTCGACATCCACGTCGAGACGATCCGGGCGGGCCGCACCATCGAACTCGTCGAGGCCACCGTCGTGATCGACGGTCGCGCCACCGTCGCGGCCCGCGCGTGGTTCATGACGACCCAGGACACCGGCATCGTCGCAGGCGGCGAACCAGAGGCGCTCGCCGCACCGGAGACGCTGTCGTCCTGGCCGTTGACCTCCGTGTGGCCCGGCGGCTACATCGCGTCACTGGACACCAGGCCGGTCGGCATCCCGCAGCCCGGCCGGACCACCGCGTGGTTGTCCTCGCCCCTCGATCTCGTTTCCGGCGAGCAGGCCAGCGCTCTCGCGTCCTTCGTGGCCCTGGTCGACACCGCCAACGGCATCGCGGTCAGGCAGGAGCCCGCCAAATGGATGTTCCCCAACCTCGATCTGACCATCCACCTGTACCGGCAGCCCGAGGGGCCGTGGACGGGACTCGACACCACCGTCACCTTCGGTCACGTGGGTCAAGGCCTGACCAGCACGGTGCTGCACGACGTCCGTGGTCCCGTCGGGCAGGCGCAACAGATCCTGACCGTCCGTCCGCAACCGGACGCATAAGCGAGTTCCCGCCGAGTGCGAACGGTCGAATGTCGATGCGTCTCCGCGAAACTCACACGGCGGACGCGCTCCGGACGAGTCAGTAGCGTCGGTCGACGGTTTCTTGGATCTCCCATTCGTCGGTGATCGCGAAAGCGTTCTCGGCGCGGCTTCGGGCGTCGGCGAGGAGAGCGTGGGAGTGCCTGCTGCGCTTGGTCAGCTCGTAGCGGCGAGCTCCGAGGCTCGTGGTGGTCTGGAGCTCGTAATCGAGATCGTCGACCAGGCGGTGTAGTTGCTCGATCCTTTCCAATGTCGGCTGGTCGTTCGTGTTCTCGAGCTCATCGATGGCGTCGCCGAACCGGTCTTCCAGACTGCGCATCGCGCGTCCTCCCCTGTATCAACCTGTGCCCCTTGCAATCTCAGAGTATGACGGAATCCGTTGTGGAGCTGAACATCGGACCGGTCCGCGGAGCCCCGCAGATCGAGTCGTGCGCAATGGGTCGACCGATAGCGGGTATTGCCCGATTCGGGCGTGCGAGGCGTGCTTTGGTTAGCATCTGACCGAGACGTACGGGTTTTGGTGTGGAACGGGCGGAAGCTCAGCGGCGGTACGGGGGCCCATGAAACAAATACTGTTCTCGGCGATGATCGCGCTGGCGGTCTCGATCATGGTCACGCCTTTCCTGATCCAGGCCTTCGCCACCAGGAATTTCGGTCAGGAAATCCGGGTCGACGGACCGGCCAGCCACCAGGCCAAGCGCGGCACCCCGACGATGGGCGGCATCGCCATCCTCGCCGGTCTGTGGGCCGGGTACCTCGGCGCGCACCTGCTCGTCGGGGACGACGGCGTGGACGGTCTGTCGGCTTCCGCGCTGCTCGTCCTCGGCTTGGCGACGGCGCTGGGCATCGTCGGGTTCCTCGACGATTCCATCAAGCTGCGCAAACAGCGCAATCTCGGCTTGACCGCCACCGGCAAGTACGTCGGACAGCTCTCCGCCGCCGTGCTCTTCGGCGTGCTGGCGTTGCGCTTTCCCGACAGCACCGGGCTGACGCCCGCAAGTCGGCACCTGTCCTATGTCCGGGATATCAACGCGGTGTCGTTGGGGCTCATCGCCTTTCTGCTCGTGGTCTGTTTCCTCGTGGTGGCCTGGTCCAATGCCGTGAACATCACCGACGGCCTCGACGGGCTGGCGGCCGGATCGATGAGCTTCGCGCTCGGCGCCTACGTGATCGTCACGTTCTGGCAGTACACCAACGCGTGCTCGACGGCGCCCGCCGTCGGCTGCTACGAGGTGCGTGACCCGCTCGATCTGGCGATGGTGTGCGCCTCCGGGGTCGGCGCGTGCATCGGATTCCTCTGGTGGAACGCCGCACCGGCGAAGATCTTCATGGGCGACACCGGTTCGCTGGCGCTGGGCGGCCTGCTGGCCGGACTCTCGATCACCACCCGGACCGAGGTACTGATGGCGGTGGTCGGCGCACTGTTCTGCGCGGAGATCCTCTCGGTGCTGTTGCAGATCGTCGTCTTCCGAACCACTCGCCGCCGCTTCTTCAAAATGGCGCCGTTCCACCACCATTTCGAACTCAGCAACTGGGCCGAAACCACGGTGATCATCCGCTTCTGGCTCCTCGCCGGCATAGCCGCCGCCCTCGGTCTCATGCTTTTCTACGCCGAATACCTCGCGGTTGTCGGCTGACCTCGCAGGCTGTTCGCACGCCGCACAGAGGTTGCGGCCTGTGCGAGGCGTACGAAACCTCTGCGAGGTCGGAGGTCGTCGCTGTGGTGTGCGCGTGGATTAGTGTGAAGGGCGATGACCGACTCACCGCGTAAGGCGCCGCGGCAGCGGCGGTCCAGGGAGACCGTGGACACGCTGCTCGAGGCGGCCGCGCAGATGTTCGGGCGCGAAGGGCTGGCGACGACGACGAATCGGATCGCCGAGCGCGCGGGAGTGTCGATCGGGTCGCTCTACCAATACTTTCCGAACAAGCACGCGCTGTTGCACGCGCTGGCGGAACGACATGTGGCCGAAGGCGTGACGCGACTGGAGGCGGTGTTCGCCGAGGTGCGCTCCACCGAGCCCGGTTTCGACGAGACGATGCGGGCGATTCTGGACGTCGTCGTGGATCTGCACCGGGATCGGCCCGCCCTGCACGCATTGCTGCATCGGGTGGCGCCGCGGTCGGCGGGGGAGCTGGCCGCGCTGCGGGCGTTCGAGGACCGGCTGGTGGAGGAGATCGCCGGTCAGCTCGTGCGGTGCGGTCGTGGCGGCGACGATCCGGTGTACCTCGCGCGTACCGTCGTGCATGCCGTCGACGTTCAGGTACACCGCGTGCTGATCCCGCATCGGCTGGACACCGAGCTGTTGCTGGCGTTGGTCTCTCGAATCACCGCCGATCCGGCGGCGTGACGTTCGCCGTGTCGGCGAGGACGCCGCGCAGCGCGGTGGCCAACTGGCTCAGGCCGGGTTCTTCGATCGGGAAATGGCCGCAGTTCTCCAAGAGGACGGTTCTTGTCGGTGCGGAGATGCGGGCCAGGAACCGCAGGCTCAGCGCCGGTGGCGTCCACCGGTCCGAGGCGGGGTGCACCAGCGTGACCGGAGTCGAGGTGAACTCCTCCGGGGGCGTGTGCCGGTAGTTCATGAAGTCGGCGAGGAATCCCAGCGGCACGTGCACACCGCCGCCTCGGGGATCGCTGCCGCACAGGGCGGACAGTGCGGGATCGAGACTCATGTTCCGCATATCCGCCAACCACCGGATCGGCACCCGCAGTCGTCGAGCCCGCGGCGGAAGCGAACCGAGCAGCCGGGGCGCGAAGCCGCCGGTCCACGACCAGCGCGCCGCCGCGCGCCGGGCCGCGGGGTCGGCCGGATCGAGCAGACAGGTCGCGATCACGTGGGCGACGACCCCGGTGCGCGCGGCGATTTCGTAGGCCAGCATCCCGCCGATGCTGGCGCCGAACACGATCAGCGGCCGTCCATCGGATTCCCGTTCGGCGCGCACGAATTCGGTGAGCAGCAGCACCCAGTCGGAATAGCGCACCGAGCTCGGCGCGGGTTCGACGGTGTCGCCGTAGAGCGGAAGGTCGATGGCCATCGCGTCGACGCTCTCGGCCGCGGCGAGCGCCGCGAACGGCCACACGAGTCCGGCGTGCCCACCCGCGCCGTGGACGACGAGCATCCGCACGGTCGCCTCGGGGCGCGCCGCCCTGGCGACGTGCACGTGCCGGCCCCGCCACGGCCACCAAGTGGCGACCGGTTCGATCAGTGGTTCGCGCCGGTAGTCGGCGGGCAGGAACTCGGCGTATCGCAGGTATTCCATGTCTTCAGCCTCGGGCGCGGCGGGCTCGCGGACAACTCGCGTTTGTGCCTGCGGTCTCGGCTTCGCGCGGCCATCGTGAGCTGGGGCGATCGGTAGGGAATCGAGACGAAGGAACCGGTGGCTCGCATTCGTGGGCGGCGGCTGCGCGTGTGCTGTCGAAGGTCTGTCGCATCGCCGGTCCGGCGCCGCGTCATCGCTGCGGAGCTCCGATATGGCGCCACCGCGGCGAAAGTCCGGGAGAGCGCCGGAGGCTCACTCGGGCTGCGCGCGGCGGCGTGACGGGCGCAGTGGTCAGCAATATTCCGGTGTGGCGGCACGGTGGGGAAGGCTTGGTGTGGCGGCACCGTGGGGAAGGCAGAGTGTCGCGCCATCGCGGCGAGGAGCCGGTGTCGTGTCATCGCGGCGAGGGCCCGATGCAGCGCGTCCGCGCCGAACCCGCGCTCCCGCCGCGGACGACGCGCGCGGGCCCGCGTCACGGATCGAGTTGTCTCACAGCGGGATCGGCGTCGCGCTGCTAGAGTCGCGCCCGAGCCTGAGGGAGGTGAGGCTTGGTGATCGTGGGGCGCGCCGAGCTGCTCGAACTGATCGACACCCTGGTGCGGGTTCCGAGGGGGAATACCGAGACGGCCGGGAATCCCGTGCTGGCGCTGGAAGGATACGGCGGCGCGGGACGCACCACCGTGCTCGAACAGGTGCTGGACCGGTGGCAGCGACGGACGCCGACCGTGCTGGTCCGGCCGCTGGAACGTCCCTACGACCAATACAATCCGGCCCGCCCGGTGCTCGCCGCGGCCATGCTCGGCCTGAGCATGGATCTGCCCGGCTTTCCTATCGCGTTTCCGCGCACCCTGGTGGCGCAGCTCGCGATCAACGAGAACTTCACGGAGGTTCCCGCGACCGAGCATCGGGAGCGGTTGCGCACGGTGCTGAATCGGTACCGGGACCGGGCGGCGCTGGTCGGCTTCATCGGGGATCTGGTCGGGCTGGTCGGCGCACAGGCCGCCAACATCAAGCTGCCCGGCGCCGCGGTGATCGCGCCGACGCTGAGCCAGCACCTGTCGAATCTCGTGGTCGGCAGGCTCACCCGCGGCAGGCTGATCACCAAGATCACCTGGGGTTCGGCGGTCTCGTGGTACGGACACCAGGATCTCGGGCTGCGGGCCGACGCCGAGACCGTGCTCATCGAACTCGCCATCAAGGCGGCCGTCGAGGATCCGGACATCCGGCGCGGCGTGGACGACCTGTTGATCAGCGCCTTCCTCGCGGATCTGCGCAACAGCGCGGCGCGGGTCGCGGGACGGCCCTCGAATGTCGTCGTGCTGCTCGATGACGGTGACGCCCCGGCCGCGGTCGCCTTCACCAGCGCGCTGCTGCGCTCGCGCAAGGCATTGGCCGCCGCCGGATCCTCGCTGACCGATCCGCTGACGTTGATCACCACCAGTTCCGGCGTCCTGGCGGAGGAACTCGACGGGCAGGTTCCTGCCGCCGCGACATGGACGTCTCGGCAGCGCGCCGATCCCGCCGCAAACGAGGCGTGGGCACGATTGCCGCTGAACGATCTGTCGGAATTCGAGGTCAAGACCCTCGCCAAGGACGTCACCGCGATCGAGGCGGATCGCATCGGCGCCCAGGTGTATCGGCTCACCGACGGCCACCCCGCCGCGACGGGCTATGTGCTGAACCGGATCAAGCAGGCGCGGCAGCGGTCCGACGACCTGGAAGCATTGCTGCGCGACAATCACGCGGGCCCCGGCACCACCGTCCAACGTCACCTGCTCGGGCTCTTCGCCAGGGACCTGCACCCGCGCAAGCAACTCGACGAGGGCATCCTCGACGCGCTCGTCACGGTGTCCGCGGCGCGCACCAAGGGCGACGCGCTCCGGCTGCTCACCCTGGTGCCATCCGGGATCGGGGACCGTTCGCCGCTGTTCCGATCGCCGACGCTGTGGAGCGCGCCCACCGACGACGGGGTGCTGCCCGCCTTCACGCGGCGCATGGGACTTCGCGATCTCGCCGGGCGAACGGACGACACGCCGCCCGGCTGGGACCGCGTGTTCGGCATGCTGCTCGACACGGTGAGTTCGGAGGATCGCGCAGGCAGGCTGCACTATACCCGGCTGCTGCACGGCGGCGCCGCCATCGTGGACGAACTCGCCGACCTGCTGTCGACCTCGGATACGACGAAGTGGTTGTCGCTGTTCGACGAGATCGTGGAGATCTCCGATCCGCGCAGGCCGGATGCGGGCCTCATCGACGGCAGCGACCATGCCACCACCCCCGCCGAGCACATCGCGGTGCTGCTCGCGGTGGTGCCCGCGCTCGAGTCGGACCTGCGGATCACCACCGTGCAGCGCAGGGAGATCCTGTGCGCGCGGGCGGGGCACAGCTTCGACCGGCTCGCCGATCACGCCTTGGACCGAACCCCGATCCTTGTGCGCGCCAACGTCTATCACGACTGCGCGCGCCGATCCCGTTGACCTGACCTCGATGAGGAGCCCGCTGTGGAGTCGCGTTACTGGGTAGGAATATTCCCGAAGCGACGCAGGCCGATGCCGCGACCGTGGACGGACTGGGTGCGGCTGGGTGCGGTGGTGATTCTGGTGGTTGGCACACTGAGCGGGATCGCGGCACGCGAGCCGCTGCGGCGGCTGGCCACCTGCAACGACGGGTGGCCGAGCGCGGCGGCGTGGGCGGCGGGCGGCGAATGCGTCGGATTGTCCGAGGGGCCTTACGCTTTCGGGCTTCCCGCGTTCGACCACGTGATGCGTGTGATCGACGAGCAGAACCGCACTTCGGCCGAGGGATGTCTCGGCACGCCGGTGACCGTGGGCGTGCTGCTGACCATGACCGACGAGCTGGCGGGCAGCCGCGCGGTGCACGAACTGGAGGGGATGGCCGCCGGTCAGCGCCGGGCCAACGACACCGGATGCGTGCATCCGATGCGGCTCGTCGTCGGCAATCTCGGCGACTACGGCGGCGAGGGCGCCGCGACGGCGGTAGCGCGAGAACTGGCGCAGCGCGGCGATGTGGTCGCCGTCGCGGGCGTCGGGCTCAGCGACCAGACCACGGCCGAGGTCGCCGATCTGCTTGCCGCCGAGAAGATTCCGATGGTGTCCGACCTGGTCACCGCCGAGGGTTTCGATCAGTCCGGCTCCGCGGGCGACGATCCGGATTTCACTCGATGCGACGAGGACATCACCTATCCGCATGGCGTCGGCAAGGACTACTTCTACCGGGTCGCGTTCCGGGTGGCGGTGCAGGTCCGCGCGCTCGGCACGGTGGCGCCTGCCAGGCCGGATTTCGTCATGGTCCCCACCGGCGGGTCGGACCCGTACACCTGCACGACGCTGCCCTTCCTGCACCGGCAGTACGGCGGCGACCCCCTGCTCGAGGTGAAGTTCGACGCCGAGGAGCCGACCACCGTCTTGCAGACAGCCCGGCGGGTCTGCGCGACAGCCAAGGACGTGACGATCGCTTATCTGGCTCGCGGACGCGACCTCGGACGCCTCCTCTACAGCCTGGACGAGGCCTACACCAACGGGCAGTGCGCGGCCACCTCGATCACGGTGCTGAGCACCTCCGACGGAAATCGCCTGCGCACCACGGAATCCGATCCCGCGCTGGAAGACCTGCGCAGCAAGGCGCTGAGCTCGCCCAGCTTCACCGGCGGGCGCGTGCGTCTGCTGTTCACCCGCGTCGCGGGCGCCGACGGACCCGAGCAGGGCAATCCGCAGTGGTCTGCCTTCGAAGAAGCCTATGCCGCAGCGGGATTCGATCTCGCGCACATCGGCGACGGCTGGGCGGTCAACGCCTACGACGCGCTGAGCACCGTCGTGACCGCGGTGCGCGCGCTACCGGCAGCGTCGACGGTGCAGCGCAGTCAGGTCAATATCACCATCGGTGGTTTCACCTCGCCCGAGCTGGCGGTGGCCGGTGCGGGCGGCCCCATCGTCTTCGACAACAGCGGCAACCGGGCCGGTGCGGGCCCCGCGGTCGTCCGGCTGTGCCCGGCGGGCAGCGCAGGCGGTCGGCCGTACGTGCCGACCGTCGAGGCGAAGCCAGGCGAGCCGACCCCCGAGTGCCTGCGTGGAGCGTGATTTAGCAAGGGGCGCTGAGGATTCGACGGCAAACGAAGCTGTCGTCAGTGCGTGATACGGTACGGCGCGGACGGCGAAAGGCCGTCCGTACGGGGTGAGGGGGGAGTGGGCGAGTCCGCCGCGTGATCCGTGCTTCGGTTAGTCGATCGTCGTGCGCGTCGGGGCGCGCGACGGTCGGCTCGTCCGAGGACGCGTGGCGAGCCTTCCGCCGATCGGGCGCATCGAGTTACCCGGGCCGACCGCGCCTCGGCCACGCACGAGGAAGCGTGAACATGAACTACCGCAACAAGCTGACGCAGCTCCTGCTGGCGACGGCGTTGGCGACGGGTCTCGGCGCGGTGTTCCCCGCCGTCGCGCAAGCACAGGGGGTCGCCTATCCCGGCATGACGATCACCACCGGCGAGAGCATCTGCTCGGTCGGCGCGACCGGGCACATGGGTGAGGCGAAGTACGCGGTGACCGCCGCGCACTGCTTTCAGGAAGGGCGGCGCGTCTACGACGAGAACGGCCGCCTGATCGGCTGGTACGAGCAGAGCTACGGTGACGACGCCACCATCGGCGGGATCGGTTTCGCGCTCATCCGGCTGGCCGCTGGGGTCGGGGTCTCGGCCTCGCTCGGCAACTTCGGCATCGAGTCCACCTACACCGATGCTCGAGTGGGACAGGAGGTCTGCCACGTCGGCTGGGCAACCAACTGGACCTGTGGCCGGGTCAGCGAGGTCGGCGACACCTTCTTCATCGCGGATTTCGCTGCCGACAAGGGTGATTCGGGCGGCATCGTCTACTTCCCGACGCCGCAGGGCCGCGCAGCCTTTCTCGGCATCGTGATCGGCACCCTGGAATCCGGTGGCGTGCTGGTCGAGTCGGCCAACTATCTGCGCGATACCATCGACGCACACGCCCAGGGGCCTGACCACTTCCGTTGGTACGTCGAGTGATTCGGAAGATGAGCGGGCTGACCGCCCCGCTCTCCCGCGGCTGTCGCGATCACGTGTGCGCGTTCCGATCTTGGGCGCTTGTCGCCGGTTCCGCCTACCCTCGACATCGGCGGGAAACGGTGGAAGGGGAGTAATCATGGGTCATCTCGAGCACTCGGCGACCGGCCGCGCGCCGGTGGATTTCGCGTTCGCGTACGTGGCCGACTACCGCAATGTGCCGAAGTGGCTGTTCGGGATTCGGCATTACACACCGGTCGGGGAGCAGACCTCCGGTGCCGGCGCGGTATTCGACACGACCGTGCAGCTGGGCCCGACCACCCTGAATCTGCGTGTCGAGATCGTCGAATGGGAAGACGGCGCGAAGATTTCGCTGCACGCGATCAAAGGTATCGAGGGCACCGTCCGGTGGGGCTTCGAGTCCGTCGGCGAGGACAGCACCAAGATCGACGTGGTCGTCGACTACCGGGTGCCGGGCGGATTGGCCGGACGCGCGCTGGACAAGATCATTCAGGCGTTCGTTGGCCCGGCCATCCGGCACACCGAGAAGAGCCTGCGCGAGCAGATCCTGGCCGCACATCGGTCGTCCCTGGACAGCACATCCGAGCGCTGAGAACGATCCGGTCCCCGGGACGCCTGTCGTACGCTGAGCCGGGCGCGACGGCAGGAGTTTTCGGTGGGCACATCCTTGGTCAAGGGTCAGAACGGACCTGTGGCGGCGGCGCGGGTCGTGGTGTCGGTGCGCACCGAGGCGGCGGTCGACCTGTCGGCGCTGCTGGTCACCGAATCCGGCACGGTGCGCTCCGACGCGGACTTCGTGTTCTTCAACCAGCCCATCGCGCCCGGCGTCGAGCTGGCCTCGGGATCGCCGGCCGCGCTGGCGATCTCCCCCGGGGCGCTGCCCGGTGAGATCGCGCAGGTGCGCGCGGTGCTCACGCTGGACGATCCCACCGGCACCTTCGGACGCTGCGCGCCGCCGGTCGCGACCATCGCGGACGACCGGGGAAACGTGCTGTACGAGTACGTGATCGAGGGGCTGGGGTCCGAATCGGTCGTGATCGCCCTCGAGCTCTACCGGCGAGGTGATCAGTGGAAGGTGCGCGCCGTCGGCCAGGGGTACGCGGGCGGGTTCGCCGCGCTGATCACCGATCACGGAGTGGTCGTCGACGACGAACCCGACCCGTCGCCGAGCGCCGATCCGGCATCGGCGCTGCCGACTGCGCCTACTTCACTTCCCGCGTCGCCGCCCGCGACACAGTCTCGAGCGGCTGCGGACGACTCGGCTGTCCGGCAGACATCGAGCCCCCACATCGCGGCGGCCGGTACGGCGCCGTCAGCGACTGT
The DNA here is from genome assembly GCF_057708605.1 of Nocardia sp. bgisy118. Lineage (NCBI taxonomy): Bacteria > Bacillati > Actinomycetota > Actinomycetes > Mycobacteriales > Nocardiaceae > Nocardia > Nocardia sp. bgisy118. The sequence goes on from NZ_JBYISM010000005.1 coordinate 242,024, forward strand.
TCCGGCATCCGAATCCGTTCCGACGTCCGGGGAATCCGGATCCGCCCTGACACAGGCCAAGCAGCCTCTCGAGCCGGACGTGCGCACCGTGCCGGGCGAGGCGACGCTCTCCTTCGAGAAGCGCACCGTGCTCGATCTACGCAAGCGCGAGGTCGCCAAGGTGCTGATCGACCAGGACGCGCTGGGTGTTCGGGCGCGAGTGGTGCTGGTCATCGACAAGACCGGCAGCATGGTCAAGCAGTACCGGAAGAAGGTCGTGCATCGTGTGGTGGAGCGGATGATCCCGGTCGCCACCCAGCTCGACGACGACGGGACGCTCGAGGCCTACCTGTACGCGCTGTCGTACACCAGGCTGCCCGATATCGCAGTGGCCGAGGGCGATCGCTGGTCGGAGACCTACCTGCACCTCAGCGGCACGCACGCGGGCATCGACTACAGCGGGCTCGGCGGCCGCAACGACGAGTTGCCGATCATGCGCGCCGTCATCGACACGCTGCGGCCCGGCGGCCGTCCGACGCTGGTGTTGTTCTTCACCGACGGCGGGTTCGCCAAGAAGCCGGAGATCACCGCCCTGATGCGGGAAGCGTCTCGGCTGCCCGCGTTCTGGCAGTTCGTCGGGCTCGGCCAGGCCAACTACGGACTGCTGCGCAGTATCGACGAGATGGACGGCAGGCTGGTCGACAACGCCGGATTCTTCGCGCTCGACGACATCGACCGCGTCGACGACGCCCAGCTCTACGCCAGGCTGCTAGGCGAGTTCCCGCAGTGGTTGCGCGCCGCGCGGGCCGCGGGCGTGACCAGCTGACCCGCGCCGCCGTGTCTTCCGGAGCGCACCCGATGACGAAGCCCAGCCGATGACAAAGCTCAGCCGATGACGGCGTTCATGATGGTGCCCGCGCTGGTGGCGACCACACCGCCGATCATCGCGCCCGCCACCATCTTCGGCGATTCGAGGCCGCCGCCCGTCCACTTCTCCCAGGCGAACCGGCCGCCCGCGTAGATGATGCCGCAGACACCCGACAACAGAACGAACCAGGTCAGGTAGCGGACGAGCTGGAGGATCTTGTCGGACACCGGCGGCGCCTCGGGCGTCGGATTGCCGATCTGCGCCAGGGTGTCGTATGCGATGGCCAGGATCATCGTGTGCTGCTCATTCCGGGTTCGGGACAAGGAGAATCGCTGTAAAGGATGGTATCCGGTTCTGCGGCCTGGCGCAGAAGCCTCGTGCCGCGACGCGGACGCCGCTCGACCGTGCACACAGACGCCGTTGTCGCCCAGCGTCTTGCGAGCGGACGGGTCCATCCGGATCATGGGTGGAGCGTGGTGGTCGACCCGGCTGCCACGAACCGGTGAATCCCGAGGTAACCAACAGTGAGCATGATCTTGATGTCGGTCGGGGACACGTATTCCATCCTGGCGCAGATCGGTAACCCGACTCCCGAGGCGCCGCCGTTGTCGGACAAGCTGATGCAGTTCGTCCGGTACGGGACCTGGTTCGCGATGCTGTCCGGCGTCACGAGCATCATCTACGCGGGCGGCCGATTCGCCTGGGAGAAATGGTCCGGCGGTGCGCTCCAGTCGCCGAAGATGGTGGCGGGCGCGATGCTCGGAGGCGTCGTCGCCACCAGCGCGGGCACCATCATGAACGCCGTCGTCGGCAGTTGACCTGGACCGAGCGCACATTCCGGATATCCGCTCGGCGACCGGTGCGTGCCCCGGGCAACGGGCCGCTCAGCCCTCCCAGGTCCAGAGCGGCACCGCGCGGATCGGGTGCAACTCCTCGTCGGTCTGCGCGTGCGAGTTCTGCTGCGCCACTTGCGCACCGAACTCCACGTGCGAACGGACCGCGTCGCGGAACGCCTCCGACTCCAGCAGGCCGGCCTCCTCGAACGCCTCCATGTACAACTCGGCGAAGCGCTCGCGCTGTTCGTCGGTGATCTTCAGGTGCCGGTGCACCGCGATGAGGTAGTCGAACCCCAGTTCGCGGCTGAAGCGATCCGGGCCGCCGAACGATTCCGAGGTGAACCAGGTGAGGTGGTCGACGTGGGTCGGGAGACGGTCGGGGAACAGCGACTTCAGCACCGGATCGGCGAGCACCTTGTCGTAGAAGGCGGACTCCACTCGGCGCAGCGCCTCCTCGCCTCCGGCGTGTTCGTACATGCTCGTCATGGGTGACCTCCACTGCGTGCGGGCTGCGCTACCCATTAGAGTCCCGCGCACCGGAGGATGCGTCCGATTTCGCCGAGAGCGGACCCGAAATCCGTGTTTTCTCAGGGTGATTCCCGATATCCAGGCCAGTGTTCCGAGCTCACTATCGATGCGACGGGAATCGATCAGGGGAGAAGAAATGACAGATCGGACCAAGGACGAGGCGCTGATCCGCGAGGTGGTGGCGCGCGCCGCGCAGGCGTGGGACGACAACGACGCGACGGCTTACGCGGCCGAATTCACCGAGGACAGCGACTACGTGGCGTTCGACGGGACGCTGCTGCGCGGGCGGGAGGCGAACCGCGACTTGCACGCCGGGCTGTTCGACGGAGTGTTGTACGGCACCAGGATGGACGGCGCCATCGAATCGATCCGCTTCCTCACCGACGACGCCGCCGTCATCCACGGCACCGGGTCGGTGGTGTTCGCCTGGCAGCGCGAGGTGCCCAAGGGACGGCGCTCCCGCAACACCTGGGTGCTGGTGCGCACGGCGGACGGCTGGCAAGTGGCCGCGTTCCACAACACGCGGGTGCGGCCCGTCCCGGGGGAGGGGTCGGTGGTGCGGTTGTTCGGTAACTACGTGCGTTGGCGGACGGAACGGGCGCGCGCGAAAAAGTAGCGGGCGACGGCCGGGGCGAACATCGGTCTGGCCGTCGGCTGACCAACGTTCTGCGCGAGTGTCATCGCCGCACGACCCTGGCGATCGCTGCCTTCGGAGGCCTGCGGCCGCCGCCACAACCCTCAGATCCGCGCGCCCTTCGCGCGATTGCAGGCGCGGCAGAGGATCTGTAGGTTGCTCGCGCTGGTCGCGCCTCCACGGCTGAGCGGAATGACGTGGTCGAACTCGAGGTAGTGGCCGCTGCCGCACTCGACGCATTTGCCGCCGTCGCGCTGCCACACCTCGGCTTTCACCTCCTGCGGGATGCTGCGCGTGTCGCGCTGCCCCGGCGTGAGCACCAGGCGCTTCGCGACCCGCAGCGCGCCTTCCAACGCGGCCGCGACGTAATCGGGGTCGGCGACCTCGAAGCTCGCGCCGCCGCGCGCCGAGGTCGCCGCGATCGCCACGACACCCGCCTCGATGTGCACCGAGACGACCCGCGACCAGGGCATCTCCACGCCCGCGCCGCTGCCGACGAAGCGGAGCTTCTTGTTGCTGGCGATCAGCCTGCCCTCGGTGAGTTTCGGGCCGCGGGCCAGCTGGCGCACGTGCGTGGCGACCAGGTCGAGATGCACCTTCTCTTCCGAATCCAAGTGCAGGCCGGGCGTGCGGACCACCGGCAGATCGCCTTCACGCAGCCTGCACAGCGTGCGCCCGCGATGCATCCGCCTGCGCAGATCCTCGACCAGCGGGCCGGTCAGCGCCAGCTCGCCGACAGCGCGTTCGAAGGTGTCGTATTCGTCCTGCTGGATCGCCCCATCCGCGAACGCGAAGGTGACCAGCCGCTCGATGTAGCTGAGTCCGACCTCGCGCAGCGCCGTGCGGCCGATGTTCTCGTCGATGCGCTGGTAGCGCAGCGACGCCCACAGCGCTTCCCAAGGCTCGCCCTGCGGACCCGACGCGACCAGCACCCGCCAGGCTCGGGTGTGCCAGTGAGTGAGGAACTCCTCGATCTCGGCCTCGCAGAACTGGCAGGGCGCTGCGCCGCCGAACAGCTTGCGGCGCAGCGTGTTTCCGCATCGCGCGCAGGCCCGTGGGCCGGCCGGGGTGCGGCGGAAGGTCGCCGAGGTCCATTCGGCGCCGTCCCACCAGCGCAGGCGCGATGGGTCCTCGGGGTCCGGATGCCAGTCGGCGCGTTCGGGATTCGGCGGTGGTGGCGGCGGGGCCGGTTGCCGCGTCTGCCGCGTCAGATCGACGCGCTGGGGAGTGCGCGCGGGCCCGCCCGCGGCGGAAGGCTCGAATGCGGTGGAGCTCACAGGGGCGGGTGTCGAAGCGGCTGCGGCGGATTCACCGCGAGGCGGCGCTTGCCGCGAGACCGCAGGAGGGCGTAGCGCGCCGTCCTCGTGGTGCGTGGAGGTCGCCGCGGCCTCCGCGTGTTCGGCCGCCCGCCGCGGCGCGGTCTCCGGGACCGGCCGCGTCGGGTAGGGGGCTCCCGAGGGCAGATGCCGGTCCTGCGGTGAGGACGGTTCGGTGGCCGGTCGTGCGTTGCGCGGCGGAGCGGTGTCGTGCGCGGCAGGTCGTTCGCGCTCGGCGTCCCGCACGCCACCGGGGTGCGGCCGGGCGAACGGATCCGAGGGTCGCGGGGTGCGAGCCTGCCGGGGCGAGTCGTCGACCGCGACGCCGAACTCGGTGACCAGCCCGGCCAGGCCGCTGCTCCAGCCCTGACCGATGGCGCGGAACCGCCAGCGACCCTCGCGGCGGTAGAACTCGCCGAACATCATCGCGGCCACCGCGTCGGCGTCCTCGATGTCGAAGCGGGCGACCGGTCCGTCGGCGGCGAAGACGGTCACCGTCAAACCCGCTATGTCGCCGAATGTTCCGTGGTCGAGCGAGCCGCTGACCACGATCCGGTCCACGTCGCTCTCGGTGCGCGGCAGCGAGACGCTCAGCCGCGCGGTCCCCGGCGCGGGCTCCTGGTCCACGGTCACCGCCTGTGACATGTGCCGAGGCGCGTTGTAGAACACCAGATCCCGGTCCGTGCGCACCGTGCCGGTGCCGTCGAGCAACAGCGCCTGCGCGTCGACGACATGCTCCGACCGCCATGAAACGACCACGGCTAGAAGGGATGTCGGTACCGGCGCGTGCGCGCCCTTGCTGAGTTTCATCGTGCTCGAATATTGCCACGCCCCTCCGACACGCCGAATTCGTCGGGTCCGCGCGCAGGCGCGCCGAGGCGACACAGACCGGGCGGTCGGGGAATTACCGGTGTTCGGGCGTCCGGTCGGGCACAGTAGTGCCATGACTACCCCGAGGGGGTCGGGCCGCAAGAAGCAGACCCCGAAAACAGCGGGACCGCGCGTCCCCGGCCCCGCGGAGATCCTGGCGGCCGCGCAGTCGGCGGTCGAGGCGGCCCAGTCGGTCGCGGGTCAGGCGCTGGAATCGGCGCAGCTGACCGCGGAACATGCGTTCGACGCCGCGGTCCGGCTGCCTCCGGCCTCGGCCCAGCTGGCCGCGCAGCTGCCCGATCTGCTCGAGAACCTCTCGCTGGCCATCGACCGGCTCAACGCGACCATCGACCGGCTCGACCGGACGCTGGCGCTGGCCGACCCGGCCTTCGCGGCCTACGACCGGCTGCTGCCGCGGTTGGAGGCGATGATCGGCCTCGGCGAGGACGTGCTCGGCAAACTCGCCCGGCTGCCCGGCATTTCGTTGCTCGGCAAGGTGACGGGATTGGGCGGCAGGCGGCCCGGTGACGAGGAGCCGCCGCCCGCGCCGCCGAAAAAACGGCGGCGCTGACCGGATTCAGCGGGCGGCGGCGCGATAGGCGGCCGCCGCTTTCAGCAGCACCTCGCGGTACTCCTCCTCCGGGTCGGAGTCGAGGACGATCGCGCCGCCCGCGCCGATGCGCCACTCGCCGCCGTGCCGCACGGCGGTGCGGATGACGATGTTCAGATCCGCCGTGCCGCCGAGCCCGAGGAACCCGATGGTGCCGGAATAGACGCCGCGTGCCTCGGTCTCCAGTTCGTCGATGATCTCCATGGTGCGCAGTTTCGGCGCGCCGGTCATGGAGCCGCCGGGAAAGCAGGCGCGCAGACAGTCGACCACGTCGACGTCGGGGCGCAGCGTCCCGCGCACCGTCGAAACCAGTTGGTGCAGTGTCGTGTACGTCTCGGTGGCCATCAGCTTGGGCACGTGCACGCTGCCGATCTGGCAGACGCGGCCGAGATCGTTGCGCAACAGGTCGACGATCATCAGGTTCTCGGCCCTGGTCTTGGGGCTGTCGGCGAGCTCGCGGCGCAGGCGCTCGTCCTCGGCGGGGGTCGCGCCCCGCGGCGCGGTGCCCTTGATCGGTTTGCTCTCCACGGTGCGCGCCCGGTCGACCTTGAGGAAGCGTTCCGGCGAGGAACAGGCGATCTCCAGGTCGTCGAAGCGCAGGAACGCCGCGTACGGGGCCGGGTTGCAGCGGCGCAGGGTGCGGTAGAAGTCGAGGCCCGCGGTGTCGGCGGCGACGGTGAGGCTGTCGGTCAGGCAGATCTCGTAGGACTCGCCCGCGTGCAGCCGGTCCAGGCAGACGTCGATGTCGGCGAGATAGCGCGCGCGGCCGCGGGCGAGCAGCCCCCCGACCGCCGTGATATCCGAATCGACCTCGAGCGTAGGCGGATTCGACCAGGTCGGCAGGGCGGCGAGCGCCTCGGCGGTGTCGCGCAGCCAGTCCGCGGCCGCGCGCGGGGTGTCGCCTGCGGGATCGGTGAGGGCCAGCAGATGGGTGCGCCCGGCGACGTGGTCGACCACGACCAGCCGGTCGGCGAAGATCCACTGCGCGTCGGGCGTCGGGGCGCGGTGCGCCGCGTTCGCGCCGCAGTCGGCCTTCACCTCGTACCCGAGATAGCCGACGTACCCGCACGCGAAGTCGAACGGCAGATCGGGGATTTCGGCGGTGCGCCAGCGCAATTCGGCGGCCAGGTAGTCGAGCACGTCGCCCGCGACCGTCCGGCGGTCGCCGTCGGCGGTCTCCACCACCACGGAACCGTCGCCGACGCGGTACCGGACCACCTCGGCCAGCGGCCCGCTCGCGTCGCCGAGGAAGGAGAAGCGGTCCAGGCCGGGTTCGACATGCTCGCTGTCCAGCCAGAACGCGGTGGGCGAATCGCGGTACAGCCGCAGGAACGCGGCCTCCGTGTCGACGGCCCGATCGATGATCTCGTGGCGCAGCTGCCACGGACGCTCGGGTTCGCCGCTGCGGTAAGGACTCTCGCTCTCGGGCTCCGGCGACATTCGGGGCGGCGTCTTGACCGCGCCCGGCCCGAGGTCGATCACCGTGCGCTCGGTGGTGAAGCCGGAGGTGTCGGTCGGCCAGGCGGGAGCATCGGTCGCGCGGGCCGGTCGGTGGCGGGTCGCCGCGGCCGAAAGGGATGCCGTCGCCGGGAGTCGTGGAGCCGTGGTGACGTTCGCCGTTTCGGCCGTTCGCGGGAGTTCGACCGTCGCCGCCCGGCCGCGCCCGGCCGGTACGCCGACGGGTCTGAGTCGAGTGCCGGTGGTATCCGATCGTTCGTAGTGCGCCGCGGTGAGTTCGGCGAAATTGCGCAGCAGCGTGGCGCCGTACTCGCTGGCGATGGACTCGGGATGGAACTGCACGCCCCACTGCGGTCTGACGCGGTGGCGGACGCCCATGATCACGCCGTCGGGCGTGCTCGCGGTGATCTCCAGGTCGTCGGGCAACGGACGGATCGCGCACAGCGAGTGGTAGCGGACGGCGGTGAAGTGCTGCGGGAGACCGGCGAACAGGTCGCTGTTGTCGTGGCCGATCTGGTCGAGGTAGCCGTGCCGCGCGATCGGGGCAGGCGCGACGAGACCGCCCGCCGCCACGACGATGCCCTGGTGGCCGAGGCACACGCCGAGCAACGGAAGCTCGGTGGTGGCGATGACGGCGGCGGAGATGCCCACGTCACGGGCGATATCGGGACGCCCGGGGCCGGGGGAGACGACGACATTGGCGAAGCGATGCAGACCCAGCCGGGCCGGGTCGTCGGCCTCGTCGTTGCGCACGACCGTCGGCTCGACGCCGTTCACCTCGCTGATCAGCTGATACAGGTTGTAGGTGAACGAGTCGTAGTTGTCGATCAACAGCGTGTGCATGGTGTGCCAAACCCTACGCCTGGCCCGGCGGCACGAACTGTTGTCACATGCCTTCAGTTGCTGGGGGTGGGTGGTGCAGAATGTGGGGCATGTCTGTTGCGCAACCGGTCGAAGTGGATCGCGAGGTCGTCGATTTCGCGATCGTCGGGAAATGGATGGAAGAGCAGGGCCTGCCCGGAGGCGCGTTCGAGGGGGTGACCTCGCTGGGCGGCGGCACGCAGAACATCATGCTGCGGTTCCAGCGCGGCGGCGGGGACTACGTACTGCGGCGCGGGCCGAAGCATCTGCGCGCCAAGAGCAATGAGGTCATCCGTCGGGAGGCGCGGCTGCTCGGCGCGCTGAGCGGGACCGGCGTCCGCGCGCCCGAGGTCGTCGCCGCCTGCACCGACGAGTCGGTCATCGGCGCGGTCTTCTATCTGATGGAGCCGATCGTCGGCTTCAATCCGCAGAACGAGCTGCCCGAGCTGCACGCGAACGATCCCGAGATCCGGCGGCAGATGGGCCTGTCCGCGGTCGAGGCGATCGCCCGGCTCGGCGCGCTCGACTACCGGGCGCTCGGCCTGGAGGATTACGGCAAGCCCGAGGGGTTCCTGGAGCGTCAGGTGCCGCGTTGGCTGGGCGAGCTCGAATCCTATTCGGCCAATGAGGGTTACCCGGGTCCGGAGATTCCCGGCGTGCAGCAGGTCGGGGAGTGGCTGGACCGCAACCGGCCCGTGAACTGGACGCCGGGCATTCTGCACGGCGACTGTCACCTGGCCAACATGATGTTCTCCTACGAGGGGCCCGAGGTCGCGGCGATGGTGGACTGGGAGATGTCCACCATCGGTGATCCGCTGCTCGACCTGGGCTGGCAGATCGCGACCCGGCCGGAGCCGGGCACCACCGGCGCCGCGCTGATCGGCAAGCTGGGAGCGGTCGGCGATCTGCCGACCCCGGCGGAGATGGTCGAGCACTACGGCCGGTTCTCCGAGCGCGATCTGAGCCACGTCACCTGGTACACCGTGCTGGCCTGCTTCAAGCTGGGCATCGTGCTGGAGGGCACGCACGCGCGCGCCTTCGCGGGTAAGGCGCCCAAGCAGGTCGGCGACTTCCTGCACGCCATCACCCTGGAGCTGTTCGAGCGGGCGCATCGTCTGATGGAGTGACGGACCGTATCTCGACGAAGTCTGGCCGTATATGGATGGAAATTCATATACGGCCAGCTCTATTTTCGACGCATGCCGATCGTTCCCGACGTGAAGAACTGGACCTGGGTGCTGGAGCGCGCCTGCCCCGAATGCGGATTCGACGCCACCGCCACCCCGTACGAGCAGGTGCCCGGGCTGGCCCGGGCGAGCGCCGACCGGTTGCGCGCGGTGCTCGAACGTCCCGATGCGCGGCGTCGCCCGGACGAGTCGACCTGGTCGCCGCTGGAGTACGCGGCCCACGTGCGCGACGTGTGCCGGATCTTCGCCTATCGCGCCGCGGTGGCCGCGCGCACCGCCGCGGTGGATCCGCGGGTGCCCGCCTTCGACGCGTGCGGACGCACCCCGGAGGAGACGCCGGACGGGCTGCCGGTCTTCTCGAACTGGGATCAGGACGCGACCGCGATCGCCGACGGCTACGACACCCAGGACCCCGGCGCGGTCTCGGGAGAGCTGGCGCTGGCGGCCGAGACGGCGGCGCGGGCATTCGAAGCGGTGCCCGCGGCGGATCGCGGGTTGCGGGTGCGGCGCGGCGACGGGTCGGTCTTCACCGTCGACTCGCTGGCGAAGTACTTCGTGCACGACCTCGTCCACCACGTCTACGACGTGCGTGGCTGAGAACCGGGGCCGAATCTGGAACGCGTTCGGGCATCACGCCATCGCGCACCGATGAATTTTCGGACCGGTACTAGAACGCGTTCCACTTTTCTCGTACTGTGGGTGCAGTCACATTGAAGCACTGTGCACGCGAGAGGTCGACAGGAATGAAGACGAAGGGCGCGATCCTGTGGGGGATCGACGAGCCGTGGTCGGTGGAAGAGATCGAGGTCGGCGATCCGGTCGCCGGCGAAGTGCAGATCCGGATGGAAACAGCCGGTATGTGCCACTCGGATCACCACATCGTCACAGGTGCGACACCGATGCCCGCGTTCCCCGTGATGGGCGGCCACGAGGGCGCGGGCGTGATCACCAAGCTCGGGCCGAACGTGCCGGGCGACCTCCAGGTCGGTGACCACGTCATCCTGTCGTTCATCCCCGCGTGCGGCCGCTGTCCGGCCTGCGTCTCGGGCAACATGGCGCTGTGCGATCTCGGCGCGGGTCTGCTGCTCGGCCAGGCGATCAGCGACGGCACCTATCGCATCCAGGCGCGCGGCCAGAACGTCATCCCGATGTGCCTGCTCGGCACCTTCGCGCCGTACATGACGGTGCACCACACCTCGGTGGTGAAGATCGACCCGACCATCCCGTTCGAGGTGGCCTGCCTGGTCGGGTGCGGTGTGCCGACCGGTTTCGGCTCCTCGACGCACGTGGCCAACGTGATGCCCGGCGAGACCGTGGTGATCGCGGGCATCGGCGGCGTCGGCATGAGCGCGTTGCAGGGCGCGGTGCTCTCCGGCGCGTCCAAGGTCGTCGCCATCGACCCCAACCCGTGGAAGCGGGAGCAGGCGCAGAAGTTCGGGGCCACCCACACCTACGCCAGCATGGCCGAGGCCATCATGCCGCTGATGGACGCCACCGAGGGACGGATGGCCGAGAAGGTCATCCTCACCATGGGCGAGATGCACGGCGACTACATCGAAGAGGGCCTGATCCTCACCGCCAAGGCGGGCACCCTGGTGGTCACCTCCATGGGCCGCATGGACGCGGGCGAGGTCAAGATGAACAGCTTCCTGCTGTCCATGCTGCAGAAGACGGTGAAGGGCTGCATCTTCGGCGGCGGCAACGCCCGCCAGGACGCGCCGCGCCTGCTGTCGCTGTACAAGTCCGGCCAGCTCAACCTGGACGACATGGTGACCCGCAGCTACAAGCTGGAGGAGATCAACCAGGGCTACCAGGACATGTTGGACGGCAAGAACATTCGCGGCATCATCCGCTACACCGAAGCCGACTGGTAGATCAGCCGCCGACCCGCTCGGCGAGCCGGACCGCGACCTGGGTGACCAGATCGTGCGGGATCGGCGCGTCGAGCGGGAACCGCAACGTCCCCTTGCCCGCGCGGTAGGGCTCGATCGCGAGCTCGAAAGCCATGTCGCCCTCCGGGATCGGGTAGAGGCTGACGTGCTCCTTCCATCCCGCGAAGTGCACGATATTGCGGCCGTGCAGCTTGAAGGTCGGGATGTCGTAGCTGATCGACTCGACGGCGCCGGGCAGGGCGGTGTGGATCGTCTCGCGCAACTCGGTCAGTACCGCGCGCACGTCCTCGGGGAAGCCCGAGATGTACGCGTCGATGGTCGCGGGATGCCCTGCCACGAGGTCCTCCGATCGGTGATCGATGGATGAGTCCGGCGATGCCTCGCCAGTGTACGCAGCGGGGGTGGCACGGGCGGGTACCCGCGCCCGGCGGTTCAGGCTTTGCAGCGCAACAGGGCTTCGCGCAGGTTGCGGCTGCGCACGTCGTCGAGGACGGCCATGCCGAGGCGATTCATGGTGTAGCCGAAACCGAGACCGGTGCTCGGATCGGCGAAGCCGAAGGAGCCGCCGAGGCCGGTGGTGCCGTAGGCGCGTTTGTCGGAGCCGAACCGGAACGAACCGCGGGACTTGCGGAAGCCCAAGTGGTAGCGACTCTTGGTGTGCAGCACCAGATCCTCGGCGGGCACGTCGTCGGCGGTGTCGGCCGCGGCGAGCAGGCCGAGCAGGTCGTCGGCGATGGGCAGCGCGCCGGTGCGCGCCGCGGCGGCGCCGTAGACCTTGGCCAGCGAGCGGGCATTGCCCACGCCGCCGTGACCGGGCAACTCCACGCCGAGGAACTCGCGGCGCGTCGCGCGCGCGGGCGCTCCGCAGCGCGGATTGGTCAGCGCCGCATAGGAATGCCCGCGTTCCAGGAAGATCTCGGCGCCGATGCGCAGCGGCACGTCGCGCTCGTAGCGCAGGATGTCCAGGCCCTTGGTGGCCGAGAGCACGGCGACGCGCTCGATCGGCTCGTCGGCGGGCAGGCCGATGAAGAAGTCCGCGCCCAACGGCTTCGCGATGTCCTCGGCGAAGACGCGCCCGAGCGTCCGGCCCTCGGGATCGACGCGGCGTACCAGCTCGCCCTGGTAGAGCCCGAGGGTGATCGCGTGATAGCCGTGCCGGGTGCCGGGCTGCCACGCGGGTTTCTGGGCGGCGAGGATTTCGGCGAGGCCGTCCAGATCGGCGATCTGTGACAGCTTCACGATGGTGTCGAGACCGGACAGTCCGGCCTGGTGATCGATGAGCTGGCGCACCGTGATCGCACTCTTGCCGTGCGCGGCGAACTCCGGCCAGTAGTCGGCGACCGGTTTCTCGTAGTCCAGCACGCCCCTCGATACGGCGGCGGCGACCACGAACGCCGCCATGCCCTTCGTCGAGGAGAAGACCGGCACGATCGTGTCCCGCTCCCACGGCTGCGTGCGACGCCGGTCGCGGTGTCCGGCCCACAGGTCGACCACGGGCTGGTCACCCGCGAAAACGGCTACGGCCGCTCCGATTTCGCCGTGCCGGGAAAAATTGCGACGGAACGCGTCGGCGACCGGGCCGAAGCCGGGGGCCACGTCGCCGTGGATCGTGGGTGCACTCATGCCTGTGCCTCGCTGACGCTCGGCTGCGGCATGCGCGCGGCACGCTGGCACATGATTCGCTCACTACGTTCACTCATGGTGAGTCGATGGTACCGGCGGTACCGAGATCTTCCCCGGGGATGCCGCGCACCGGATCGATTTCCGGTCGCGGTGCTACGGCGCAGGCGCGGTCTCGTTAGGCTCGTTTCGTGCGTGCACTCGAGCAGATCAAGGACTGGCCGGTTCGACACGCGGCCGCAGGTGTGGTCACCGGCGCGGGCGCGGTCTCGCAGGGCGACGCCGAGCGCGTCTTCCCGCTCGCCTCGGTGACCAAGCCGCTGGTCGCCTACGGCGTGCTCGTCGCGGTGGAAGAGGGCGCGATCGAGCTCGACCAACCCGCGGGTCCGCCAGGAGCGACCGTCCGCCATCTGCTCGCGCACACCTCCGGCCTCGCCTTCGACACCACCGACGTGCTCGCCGAACCCGGCGCCCGCCGCATCTACTCGAGTTCCGGTTTCGAGGTGCTCGCCGAATTCGTCACCGAGCAAACCGGTATCGCGTTCGACGAATACCTGCGGGACGCGGTGTTCGAGCCGCTCGGCATGAAATCCTCGGTGCTGTCCGGATCCGCCGGGCACGCCTGCCGGTCCACCGTCGCGGACCTGCTGCTGTTCGCCGCCGAACTGCTGGACCCTCGGCTGATCTCCGGGCAGACCCACGCCGAGGCGACCACGGTGCAATTCCCCGGCGTGAACGGCATCCTGCCCGGCTACGGCTCGAAGCGGCCCAACGACTGGGGACTCGGATTCGAAATCCGCGATGGGAAATCCCCGCACTGGACCGGCGGCGCGAACTCCCCGCGCACCTACGGCCATTTCGGCCAGTCGGGCACCTTCCTGTGGGTCGATCCGGAAATTCGGGTGGCGTGTATCGCGTTGGCGGACGAGAATTTCGGCGACTGGGCACGGGAGGTGTGGCCGGTCCTGAGTGACGCCGTGATCGCCGAAACGAGACTCGCGGGCAACACACGCGCGAAGTAACATACGTAACTTCGGGCACTCCAGTACACTCAGGCAACGCCAGCTGGACGGGTCGTTGGGGAAGACGTCCCTCGTCTGAGCTGGAGGTAGTGGTGCGCGCATCGAGTCAGTTCGCGGACGCGACGGCGGGTGTGGTGTGGATCCACTCGTCGCCCGCCGCGCTGTGCCCGCACGTCGAGTGGGCACTCACCTCGGCCCTCGGTTCCCCCGCGAAACTGCGGTGGACCACCCAACCCGCCGACGGTCAACTGCGCGCCACCAGCGACTGGATCGGGCCCGTCGGCACCGCCGCCCGGATCGCCCAGTCGTTGCGCTCCTGGCCGGTGCTTCGATTCGAGGTCACCGAGGACCCGAGCGACGGGGTGGACGGGGAGCGCTACAGCTTCGTGCCCGGTCTGGGGTTGTGGCACGGGTCCACCAGTGCGAGCGGTGATGTCACGCTGGGTGAGATGCGGCTGCGAGCGATGCTTCAGGCAGCGCGAGAATTGGGGAAGTACTCGGCGTACGACCTGGCCTCGGAGATCGACCGCGCGCTGGGGACGGCGTGGGACGAGGATCTGGAGGTGTTCCGCTCCGGAGAGTGCGGTGCTGGTGCGGAAGTGACGTGGTTGCGGCGGGACGTGGGGTAGGGCTTCGGTTGTCGCTGCGGATCGGTCGGGTTCTGCGCCGCGGTTGGGTGGTCGGGGCGAGAAGCCCTGTGCCGCAGCGTTTCTTCTGATCTGCTCGGTTTCTTGGGTTTCGTTCGGGTGGGCGTTGTGGGCGCGTGGGTGACGCGGTTCCGGGGGTAGGCCTGCGTTTCATGCGCAGTTGTCTGCAAATCAGCCGTGTTCGGCCCTCGGCGAGCTCGTCGCCTGGTTCGCAGCAGGCGGCCTCGGCGTCGACGCGGAGCGGACCCACGGCCAGGTCATCAAGGCCCACACGACGAGCAACACGACAGCCACGGTCCCCAGGTACCAGGGCCATGGCCCGAGCACGTCGAGCAGCGACAATGTCGAGGGCTTTCGGTTGACGAAACCGTAGTTGGTGTCGGCGAGGGAGTTGAAGACGAAGGTGATCGCGACCCACACCACGGTGACCGCCACGGCGAACCAGTAGCTGCGCCAGTTCGGGTGCATACCGATGCCCCAGGTCAAGTAGATCGCGGCCCAGACCACGGCCAGGTGGATCGCCCAGAAGGCCAGGAACACCTTGTTCGGGAAGTCGGGGCTCTCCAGCGCCGGTGAAATGAGCGCCTGTGTGCTCAGAGTGAGGCACCAGTAGTAGGTGAGCGCGTATGCCCAGCGCTGGTGTGTCAACAGCGCGTAGCCGGCGACGATGGTCGCGAGATCGGTCAGGCGCAGCGGCACTGAGCGTCCGAGGGTCGGAGGGAACAAGGTGGTGATGTAGATGGTCAGGTATATCCCCAGCGTCACCGCGCCGAACGTCCGGCTGAAACGGCGTGCGGCGGAGTCGTTTCGATGCCTTCGTCCGATCACGACGACCAGCGCCGCGCCCACCGCGAACAAGGCCAGCACAATCCAGTGCGACAGCCCGTATGCGGAGAACTCCCGCTGCGCCGTGGGTGCGTCCACCTATCTAGTTTAGTGGCGGCGAGCCGTGGATTTCGTGGATGCAGCACGGGGCGAGTCCCCGACCAGCGCCTCGATGCCGCTGCGTTCAGTAGGTCTGGGCCGGGACCCGGTGCCGATCGCGACGTTCGCCAGGATGCGCGCGGTGAGCACGCGCGTCGCGTCCATTGGACAGAGACCGCGACGGCTGCGTCTTCGGCGGGCAAGTAGTCCGGCGTGTGCCACATCGTCGTCGACGAGGCACCGCGGCCGCCGTCTGGCGTCATGTTCGCCGAGGAGGGCGAGTGCGATCCCGGCGCGCGAACTCCGTGTACATCGAGCATCCGCTGCCGACCGGACAGGCGATCAGCCGTGTTGTGGGGAGGTTATCCTCGACCTCCCCGCCGCGGCGGTCGCTCCCTTCGACGGAGTCGTCGAAGAGTACGGGTCGGCGGGGTCCCCGAGGCTCAGGCCGCGACCGCGGTGCGGCGGCGAGCGGCGGTGATGCGGCGGCCGATGACGCCCTGACGTGGAGCGAACAGGTATACGAGCGTGAAGGCGACGCCTTGGACCACAACCACCATGCCGCCCGGCGCGGTGTCGAGGTGGTAGCTGATGTACAGGCCGATCACCGAGCAGAGCGCGGATACCGACGGAGCGATCAGCAGCATGCGGCCGAAGCGATCGGTGAGCAGGTAAGCCGTGGCTCCGGGGATGATCAGCATGGCCACCACCAGGATGACCCCGACCGCTTGGAGCGCGAGGACCGCGGTCAAGGCGAGCAGCGCGAGGAGCGCGGTGCCGAGCAGGCGAGGACGCAGGCCGATGGCGTGGGCGTGGGTGGCGTCGAAGGCATAGAGGGTGAAGTCGCGTCGCTTCAGGACCAGGGCCGCGAGGACGATGACGGCGAGTATGGCGATCTGGACGAGTTCGTCACTGCTCACGCCGAGCAGGTTGCCGAAGATGATGTGGTTCAAGTCGGTTTGGCTCGGCGTCACCGAGACCAGGACCAGGCCGAAGGCGAACAGGGTGGTGAAGACGATGCCGATCGCCGCGTCTTCCTTGACCCGGCTGGTATTGCGCACGACGCCGATGAGCCCGACGGCGAGGAAGCCGAACACGACCGCGCCCACCGCGAACGGCGCACCGACGATATAGGCGAGGACTACACCGGGCAGCACCGCATGCGATACCGCATCGCCCATCAGGGACCAGCCGATCAGCACCAGCCAGCACGACAGCGTCGCGCACACCACGGCGGTGACCAGGGTGGTGGCCAGCGCCCGCACCATGAACTCGTAGCGCAGCGGATCGACGAAGAACTCGACGAGGGACATCTCAACCCGCCTTCGGAAGTGAATCGCGTTCCAGCACATCGAGTCCGAAGGCCAGGGCCAGCTTCTCCGGGCGCAGGATCTCATGGGTGTCGCCGTGCGCGAGCACCTTTCGCATGAGCAGCACCGATTCGTCGGCGAGGTCGGGTAGCGCGTGCAGGTCGTGGGTGGAGACCAGGATGGTGGCGCCGTCGGCGGCGAGTTCACGCAGCAGTGTGGTGATGGTGGCTTCGGAGCGCTTGTCCACGCCGGCGAACGGCTCATCGAGCAGCAGAATCGTTGCACCCTGGGCGATTCCGCGCGCCACGAAGGCGCGTTTGCGCTGTCCGCCGGACAGTTGGCCGATCTGCCGATCGGCCAGGTCGGTCAGTTCCACTCGCTCCAGGGCGTGTGCCACGGCCTCTCGGTCCGCGCGACGGGGGCGGCGGGTGAAACCCATGTGGCCGTAGCGCCCGGTCATCACCACATCGCGCACCGAGAGCGGGAAGCTCCAGTCGACGGCCTCGCTCTGCGGCACATAGCCGAGCGTTCCGGCGCGCCGTGCGCCGGCGGGATCGGTCCCGCCGATATGGACCGTGCCCCGATCGGGTCGCACCAGACCCATGATCGTCTTGAACAGCGTCGACTTGCCGGAACCGTTCATGCCGACCAGGCCGCACACGCGTCCCGATTGCAAGGTCAGATCGACGCCGTCGAGCGCAAGCACCTCGCCGTAGTGGACTGTGACATCACGGATTTCGATGCTGGGTGTCATGGCCGGGCTCCCGTCAGCGCCGCACTGATGGTCTTGGCGTCGTGCCGGACGAGATCCAGGTAGGTGGGCACCGGGCCATCCGCCTCCGACAGCGAGTCCACGTAGAGCACACCGCCGAATCGGGCACCGGTCGCCTCGACCACGCGCTGCATGGGCGCATCCGACACCGTCGACTCGCAGAACACGGCGGGCACCCGGTTCGCGCGGACGAAATCGATGGCCGAGGTGATCTGCTGCGGAGTGGCCTGCTGTTCGGCATTGACAGCCCAGATGTACTTCTCGGTGAGCCCTGCGTCGCGAGCCAGGTAGGAGAACGCGCCCTCGCAGGTCACCAGCGCGCGCTCGTTGGGCGGCAGCGTGGCCAGGGTGGTTACCAGTTCGTCGTGGATCTTCTGGAGTTCGGCCTGGTAGGCCGCTCCTGCGGCGTGAAAGTCGGCGGAATGCTCAGGATCGAGTTCGCTGAAGGCGCGAATCATGTTGTCCACGTAGGTCTTCACGTTCAACGGCGACATCCACGCGTGCGGGTTCGGCTTCCCCTGGTACGCGTCCTCGGTGATCGACATCGGCGCCACACCCTCGCTGACGACCACATGCTTCACGTCGACATCCTCGACGAACTGCGCGAACCACGCCTCGAGGTTCATGCCGTTGTCGAGGATGAGATCGGCGGTCGAGGCCCTGCGCACATCGCCCGGAGTCGGCTCGTAGCCGTGGATCTCCGCGCCCACCTTCGTAATCGATTCGACGGTGAGATGCTCACCCGCGACCTGCCGAGCGATATCGGCGAGCACGGTGAACGTGGTCAGCACGACCGGCTTCTCGTTCTGGTTCGCGGATTCACCACAGGCGGCGAGCGCGGCGGTCAGTGCGACGGTGCCGAGCAACGCGGCGAACACGCGAGCGGGAGTGCGGAACAACTGGTGGAGCCAAACCTTCACGAGGCGAATGATAAATTTCGGGTCACCTAAATTTCAAGTTCAAGTGGTCCAAACTGACCTTGTGATTGATGCCACATCGTGCTAGGGCAACGACTTCACACAGCGGATCGGACCCCGCCGCGCCGGTTGGGTTCGCGACGGCGGTACGTCACCAGGGCGAACTCCCGGGATCGTCCAGTACAGTCCGGCACGGTATAGACCGACCATCCGATCGTCGGACGGTGGGCAAGGCTGAGGCCACTTTCTCCGCCCGAGGCGGAACAATCGTTGCGCTGGCGTCCTCGATGCTGCGTGCGGTGGCGACTCTGCGCGCGGCTTCGTGGAGCGGGGTGCCGAGCACATCGGTCGCGCCGCGTCGGAGTCCTTCGCCCTCTATGTCCGCCGCCGACCGGACCCGCCGTCCAGGACCGGCGAGGGAGTCGGCGTACACGGATTCGGGGCGGGTGCTCGATGCCGGGGCTAACCGACGGCGTCGTTGGCGTAGATGTCGCGATAGAGGCCGGGGGGTCTCCCGCCGAATCCGTGACGAGGAGAACGCCGACGGACTTGCGCCACAACCATGTCGAGGTCGATCGCGTCCGGCTGCGCTATGTCGAAGCCTGCGGCATCACGCCGCGAAAGACCTGCGGTGTGCGAGGCCGAGCCCTACGCTCGGCCAGTGCACCTGGAACTGATCACGATCATCGTTGCGGAGTACGACCCAGCCATCGAATTCTTCGTGGAGACTCTGGGTTTCGATCTGATCGAGGACTCCCCATCCTTGACCGACGACGGGCGTCCCAAGCGATGGGTCGTCGTTCGCCCGCCCGCCGCCTCCACCGGAATCCTGCTGGCACGCGCCGATGGTGACAGGCAGCGTGCTGCGGTCGGAGACCAGGTCGCAGGTCGGGTCGGGTTCTTCCTGCGGGTCGAGGATTTCGATGCCGCATACCACCGAATGACCTCTGCTGGTGTGGAATTCGTGATCGGCCCGCGCACGGAGCCGTACGGTCGAGTCGCGGTCTTTCTCGACATCTCCGGCAACCGCTGGGACCTCCTCGGCCCTACGGAAACATCTACAGCCTGAGCGCGAATCGAGTAGCCGCGGGCATGGGGGCGAGGATGCCGTCGAAGGTTTGGGGTACACCAGTGCTGAAACCCGCCGGGCGGAGTGTGGGGCTTCGCCTGGTGACCGGATGTCGTGGGTCAGTAGCAGGTTTCGGGCAAGACCGTTGTCCGAGCGCGGTGGGCTTCGTCGAGTTATTCGCGGACTCGAGCGTTCATTGTGGGATGCGCGTCCCCGCTGTCCGCGCCCAGGCCCGCGAGCAGGCGCAGCCCGTCCTCGGTGGGGCTGCCGGGGGCCGCGTACAGCACCAGGAGCTCCATGCCTGATTCGTCCGGTAGTGCGAAGTTCTCCTGGTGCAGTTCCAGCAGTCCGACCAGCGGGTGCCGGTACGCCTTGCGTCCGTGCGTGCGGGCGCACACGTCGGCGCGAGCCCAGAGGCGGCGGAAGCGCTCGCTGCCCATCGCCAGCTCGCCGATGAGCGAGGCCAAGCGGGGGTCGTCGGGGTATTTGCCCGCGGACAGGCGCAGGTGCCCGACCACGTCGAGGGTGCATTTCTCCCAGTCGAGATCCCCTCGCTGCACCTGAAGGAGGGACTGGAGCCCGCGGGCTGCACGGGGTTCGGGCTGCACGTGCGCGGCTGACCGCCGATCGACAGGACGAGCTGGGCGGGAACCCGAGGAGCAGCCCGAGGGCCGTGGCGGTGGTGAGGGTGAGCGGCACTTCTGGTATGCCTCCGACCGTGTATCGGCGCCGGGTGGAATGGTCCATGAGTAGCGCCGAGATCGATGCGAAGAAGTCCGCAGCCAAAGGCGCAGCGGGACATGTCTTACGGAGCTGTTCGGCACCGAGCCTGAGGCGCAGGTCAGGGAAGCGCGGCATCCGGGATCGACCGGCTCGGGGCCGGGGTTCCGGAGGCGAAGGGTGGCACCAGGTAGGCGGGCTCGAGGTGGAAGAACGCGGCATCGGGATCGGCGGGCCTCAGGTCGGGTCCGGAGAAGGCGGGACCAGGGGTGTCCCTATGATTTTGGTCAAGCTGGATCGGTCGTGGTCGGTTGCGCCGCTGTGGCGTTCGGTGTCAGTTCAGCCGTAGTAGGCCGGCGTCGGTGGTTCGGAACCCGCAGGTGTCGCGATAGAAGCTGTTGAGGTGTGGTTCGTAGTCGACGTGGAGCCACTCGATACCGAGTTCGCGTAGGTCGCCGATAAGAGCCGCGACCAGGCTGGTTCCGATGCGCTGATGCTGGAAGTCGGGGGCGACCACGGTGTCGAGGAGGAACGCATGCCGACCTCCGTCCCAGACCGCGTGCACGAACCCGACAAGCCGATTGCCGACGAACGCACCGACCCACGATCTGCTGTGCCGTTCCAGGCGCGCCGTCCAAGGGCTCGGCACGTGGTCACCGCCGAAGGCGTCGGTGTGGAGCCGTGAGAGCTCCTCATCGTCGACAGCGAAACGGATGCGGAGATCCGCGATCATGCGGTGTCCTCTCAGCGCAGGTCGTCATGACGAATGAAGTCACGTCATCGTGGCATCACGTCGATGCTGGGACCAGCGGATTTCGGTAGGGCTGTTTGGTTTTGAGCATGGCGTAGAGGACGTCGCAGCGGCGCCGGGCCGGGCAGACGAGGGCGGTGTTGTGGTTCTTGCCCTCGGCGTGCTTCCGGTCGTGGTAGGTGCGGCTTGCCGGGTCGTGCAGGGCGGCGAAGGCGGACAGGAACAGGGCGCGTTCGAGTTTGTGGTTGCCTGATCGAGCTGGTGATTCCCGCGGATGGAGCTGCCGGATCGGTGGGTGACCGGGGCGATCCCGGCGTAGGAGGCGAGGTGGCCTGCCGAAGCGGAGCGCGTCGGCGAGTTTCGGTAGCACGACCTCGGCGGCTTTCGCGCCGGGAACGGTGACGGTCTGTGCGGGCAGGGCGGCCAGGACCTCATCGACCAGGCGTGTGTCCATCCGGGGCGCGTGCTCGGTGGCGATCGTGGTGAGTTTGCGTTTGCCCGCGGCTCGGATCCCTGCTGGACCGCCGCACCGGGACAAGATCTCCAGAACCGCAGGATGTGAGATCAGGGGCCCCAAGACGCGTTCGAGAGCTGGGTGGATGCTGGTCAGCAGGCCACGGATGCGGTTGCTGGTGCGAGTGGCTTGGCCAGCCAGGTCGTCGTCGAAGCCGACCAGGACGCCGAGCTCGGTGAGGGCTTCGTCGCCGGTGTCGAGCCTGGGAACTAAGCGCGGCACCAAGCGGGCACAGCATGGGATTGTCGAGCCACAGGTCGGGGTCCGGAGAAGAGGGTGGCACCAGGTAGGCGGGCTCCGGGCCGAGTCCTGGTGTGGCATTGGGATCGGCGAGTCCTGGGGTGGGCCCGGGGACGAAGCGCGGCACACCAGGTGGGACGGGCCTGGAGGGGAGCGCGCCGTTGGGATCGGCGACCCTGAGGCCGGGGGTCCGGGGGCGAAGCCCGCCGGGTGGGGCGTGAGGGCTTCGCCCCCACAAAACACGACGAAACGAGAGCGGCTCATGCTCTCCATGAGCATGAGCCGCCTGCGAGTGCTGTGGGCGCAGAGGGGATCGAACCCCCGACCGCTGGTGTGTAAAACCAGTGCTCTACCGCTGAGCTATACGCCCGTCCGCCGCCGAGGGATCGGCGGCAACGGTCTATGAATCTAGCGCGGCGAGCGCTTTCTCCCAAGCCGCCTGGTCACGGGGCTCTCCGGGGCCGTTCATCTCGGAGAAGCGGATGTATCCGTCGCGGTCGACGACGAAGGTGCCGCGGTTGGGATAGCCGGACTTCTCATTGAAGACGCCGTAGGCCTGGGCGATGGCGCCGTGCGGCCAGAAATCGGAGAGCAGGGGGAAGGTGTAGCCCTGCTCGGCGGCCCAGATCTTGTGGGTGGGCGGCGGGCCGACGGAGATGGCGAGGATGTCGGCGTTGTCGTTCTGGAACTTGGGCAGCTCGTCGCGCACCTTGCACAGCTCGCCCTGGCAGATGCCGGTGAACGCCAGCGGATAGAACACGATCAGCACGTTCTTCTTGCCCCGGTAATCCGACAGCGTGACGTCCTGGTTGTTCTGGTCCCGCAGCGTGAAATCCGGCGCGAAGGTGCCCACCTCGAGCGGCATACGCGAATCCTCCATCGGTTCGGGTCTCCACCGGGCGGCGGTAACACCGCCCGGCGAAACCATAGCGAAAGGCTCAGCGCTGCTTCGACGGAGCCTTCGGCTGTACCAGTCTGCTGCCGATCCAGGCACCGAGGCTGATCGCCGAGGTCTGGGTCAGACCTGCGGTCGGCGCTGCCTCCGCGATCTCGCTCGGATCGACATGGCCAGGCAGGCCGGTCTTGGGAGTGAGGACCCAGATGAAACCGTCGTCGGCCAGGGGGCTGATGACCTCCATCAACTCGTCGGCCAGGTCGCCGTCGCCGTCTCGCCACCACAGCAGCACGGCGTCGACGACCTCGTCGGAGTCCTCGTCGACCATCTCACCACCGCTGGCGTCCTCGACATCGGCCCTCAGGTCGTCGTCGGTATCTTCGTCCCAGCCCAGCTCCTGGACAACCAAGCCGTGTGTAATGCCAAGCTTCTGAGCGTAGTTCTGCGCGTCCGCCGCGGCGACCACGGTGGTGTCCTCCTCAACTCCCGACAGTAGATAGTTGCAAGCGAACATGGTTATCGGCTCGAGCGCAAGCCGATCGGCCGAAATGATCATCGAATGTCGCGTCGGACGCCGTGTCGTCAGCGTTTCGGGCACGCGTCGCGGACCGCGTTGCGCGCGTCGTTCACCCGCTTGCTCGCCTCGTTGAGCGCGCCGACGGGCGCGGTGTAGGTCATGGTGCGGGTCTCCGCGGCCAACGCGCGTGCGGCGGCGACGTATTCGTTGAATTTCGCGGCCAGGTCCGGGGGCAGCGGCTCCGCGGCGGTGTTCACGCCGGTTTCGACTTTCGTCGCCGCGTCCTCGAGGGTTTGCGCGGCCGCGTCGCGCTTCGCGGCGTAGTCGGGCGCGTTGGAATCGTGGGCGTCGACGAAGTCGTTGTAGCTCGACACGCCCGCACCGGTGACGGCGGGGAATTGCGCGCAGTTGTCGGTGATCGCCTGGGCTTGCGCCGCCGCCTGCCGGGACGAGGTGGCCGCGGCCGACGATGCCGCCGCCTCGGTCTTGTAAGCGGCCAGCTCCGACGTGTTCGGATAAGCGCTACCCGCCACCTGCTCGGCGCAGCCTGCGACCGTCAATCCGGTCGCGACGGCGGCGGTCGCGCACACCAGTCCGAACCCGCGTGGGTTCAGCAGTTTCATCGTCCTCCCCGCTCTTGTTCGTCCATCGGCGGTCATCGAAAAACACGTGTTCAGGCGGCTGAGCGACGCCCGGTTCCCGGCGCGTGCCGGGGCAACTGGGGAGTAACCAGTTTCCTGCAAACGGTACTGGATTTCCTGCTGACATGATGACCTGGGACGCATCCTCGGCAAGGATGGAGGGTGCGCCCGAACCTTACGTAACGGGTGGTCCGCCCACCAGCGCGCCCGCCCGGGGAAACAGACGCCACAGCATGTCCACCCCCTGTACGAGGAGCACCTTTGACCGACCTGATCGACTCTTCCACTTCAGCGAAATCCGCTGAAAGCACCGCCGCCCCCGCTCCCGCCGCCGGACGCGAATCGAACGGTTCGCAGCCGCAGTCGGGTGGACGTGTGCGGGTGATCCGCGAAGGGGTGGCGTCCTACCTGCCTGACATCGATCCGGAGGAGACGAGCGAATGGCTCGAGTCCTTCGACGAGATGCTCGACCGCGAGGGCCCGGGCCGGGCCCGCTATCTGATGCTGCGCCTGCTGGAGCGGGCCGGTGAGCGCCGGGTCGCCATCCCGTCGCTGACCTCCACCGACTACGTCAACACGATCCCCACCGAGAACGAGCCGTGGTTCCCCGGCGACGAAGAGGTGGAGCGGCGCTACCGGGCCTGGATCCGATGGAACGCGGCCATCATGGTGCACCGCGCGCAGCGGCCCGGCATCGGCGTCGGCGGCCACATCTCGACCTATGCCTCCTCCGCGGCGCTCTACGAGGTGGGCTTCAACCACTTCTTCCGCGGCAAGAACCACACCGGCGGCGGCGACCAGATCTTCATCCAGGGCCACGCCTCGCCCGGCATCTACGCGCGCGCCTTCCTCGAAGGCAGGCTCAGCGCCGACAAGCTCGACGGGTTCCGGCAGGAGTACAGCCACGGCGGCCTCGGCCACGGGCTGCCGTCCTACCCGCACCCGCGGTTGCTGAACAACTTCTGGGAGTTCCCGACGGTGTCCATGGGCCTCGGCCCGATGAACGCCATCTACCAGGCGCGGTTCAACCACTACCTGCACGACCGCGGCATCAAGGACACCTCCGACCAGCACGTCTGGGCGTTCCTCGGCGACGGCGAGATGGACGAGCCGGAGTCGCGCGGTCTCGCGCACGTGGCCGCCATGGAGGGCCTGGACAACCTGACCTTCGTGGTGAACTGCAACCTGCAGCGCCTGGACGGTCCGGTGCGCGGCAACGGCAAGATCATCCAGGAGCTGGAGTCGTTCTTCCGCGGCGCGGGCTGGAACGTCATCAAGGTGATCTGGGGCCGCGAGTGGGACGCGCTGCTCGGCGCCGATCGCGACGGCGCGCTGGTGAACCTGATGAACACCACCCCCGACGGTGATTTCCAGACCTACAAGGCCAACGACGGCGCCTACGTCCGCGACCACTTCTTCGGCCGCGACCCGCGCACCAAGGCGCTGGTGCAGAACATGTCCGATCAGGACATCTGGAATCTCAAGCGCGGCGGGCACGACTACCGCAAGGTGTACGCCGCCTACGCCGCCGCGATGGCGCACAAGGGTCAGCCGACGGTGATCCTGGCCAAGACCATCAAGGGCTACACCCTCGGCAAGCACTTCGAGGGCCGCAACGCCACGCACCAGATGAAGAAGCTGACGTTGCAGGACCTCAAGGACTTCCGCGACCTGCAGCGGATCCCGATCACCGACGCCGAGCTGGAGAAGGATCCGTACCTGCCGCCGTACTACCACCCCGGTATGGAGGCCCGCGAGATCCAGTACATGCTGGACCGGCGCCAGACGCTCGGCGGCTTCCTGCCCGAGCGGCGCAGCTTGGCAAAGCCGCTGCAACTGCCGGGCGACGAGGCGTACCGCTCGGTGCGCAAGGGCTCGGGCAAGCAGAACGTGGCCACCACGATGGCGCTCGTGCGGTTGATGAAGGAGCTGTTGCGGGACAAGGAGATCGGCAAGCGGATCGTGCCGATCATCCCCGACGAGGCCCGCACCTTCGGTATGGACTCGTGGTTCCCTTCGTTGAAGATCTACAACCGCAACGGCCAGTTGTACACATCGGTCGACGCGGAATTGATGCTTGCCTACAAAGAGAGCGCGATCGGGCAGATCCTGCACGAGGGCATCAACGAGGCCGGTTCGACGGCGTCGTTCACCGCGGCGGGCACCTCCTACGCGACGCACGGCGAGCCGATGATCCCGCTGTACATCTTCTACTCGATGTTCGGCTTCCAGCGCACCGGCGACGGACTGTGGGCGGCCGCGGATCAGCTCGCGCGCGGATTCGTGCTCGGAGCGACCGCCGGGCGAACCACGCTGACGGGTGAGGGTCTGCAGCACAACGACGGACACTCGCTGCTGCTCGCCTCCACCAATCCCGCGGTGGTGACCTACGATCCGGCCTTCGCCTTCGAGATCGCGCACATCGTGCGCGACGGCCTGCGCCGGATGTACGGCGGCGGCGTCACGCCGCCGCATCAGGCCGCGCTGCCGGGCACCGAGCCCATGGAGCGGCCCGACACCGACACCTTCGGCGGCGAGGACATCTTCTACTACATCACCCTCTACAACGAGCCCTACCAGCAGCCGGCCGAGCCGGACGACCTGGACGTGGCTGGTCTGCTCGAGGGTCTCTACCTGTACCGGCGCGGGGGCGAGGGCGACGTGCGCGCCCAGATCCTGGTCTCCGGCGTCACGGTGCCCGACGGCTTGCGCGCACAGGCGCTGCTCGCCGAGGAGTGGGGTGTGCAGGCGGATGTCTGGTCGGTGACCTCGTGGGGCGAGCTCCGCAAGGAGGCGCTGGCCAAGGAGATCGCGGCGCTGCGCAAGCCGGGCGAGGATCCGGGCGTCCCGTACGTCACCGAGGCGCTGTCGCGGGTCGAAGGCCCGTACGTCGCCGCGACCGACTGGATGCGCGCCGTCCCCGATCAGGTGCGCAAGTGGGTGCCCGGCGACTTCACCACGCTCGGCACGGACGGGTTCGGCTTCTCCGACACCCGGCCCGCCGCGCGACGCGTCTTCAACGTCGACGCGCAGTCGATCGCCGTCGCGGCCCTGGCCGGGCTGGGACGGACCGGCAAGATCGACCCGGCCAAGGCCGTCGAGGCCGCCGCGAAGTATCGGATCGATGATGTGGACGCCGCGCCGAAGGCGGCGGTGGGTTCGGACGAAGATCTCGCATAGCGGAACATTGGATCGTGGAACGTAAACCGCCGCGGCCCCGTCGGATCACCGAAGGCTCCTCCGAGCACGAGGTGTATCTGCCGACCGGCGCGCTCTCACCGAACCGGCAGAATCGCGACCCGCTCCCGGACACACTGCTCAAACGGGTGAAGCAGTTCTCGGGCCGACTGTCCACCGAGGCAGTGGGGTCGATGCAGGATCGGTTGCCGTTCTTCGCCGATCTGGACGCCGCGCAGCGCGCGGGCGTCCAGATGCTGGTGCAGACCGCGGTGGTGAACTTCCTGGAGTGGCTGCAGGATCCCGACAGCGACATCCGATTCAGCCTGGACGCCTTCCAGGTGATTCCGCAGGATCTGGCGCGGCGGCTGACGCTGCGCCAGACCGTCGACATGGTCCGCGTGGCCATGGAGTTCTTCGAACAGTGGCTGCCCGCGCTGGCGCGCAACGACCGGCAGCTGGTCGCGCTCACCGAGGCGGTGCTGCGATACGGGCGCGAGCTCGGTTTCGCGGCCGCCTCGGTGTACGCCAGCGCCGCGGAATCGCGCGGCGCGTGGGACACCCGCCTCGAGGCGCTCGTGGTGGACGCGGTGGTGCGCGGCGACACCGGCCCGGACATGCTGTCCAGGGCCGCGACGCTGAACTGGGACGCCACCGCGCCCGCCACCGTCCTCGTCGGCACGCCGCCGGGGGAGCAGGGCGTCTCGTCCGTTGGTTCGGTGCACGCCATCGCGGCGCGGCACGGGCGGGCGGCGCTGGCCGTCGTGCAGGGCACCCGGTTGGTCATGGTGGTGAGCGGGCATCTCGGCGACGCCGGGTACGTCTCGCCGTTCCTGGCCGACCTGCTCGCCGAGGTGTTCTCCGACGGTCCTGTGGTCATCGGCCCGACCACCCGCACCCTCGGCGCGGCGCACGCGAGCGCGGTGGAAGCGCTGGCGGGCATGGAGGCCGTGGTGGGCTGGCGGGGGGCGCCGCGTCCGGTGCACGCGGCCGAGTTGTTACCCGAACGCGCTTTGTTGGGTGATCGAGGTGCGATCGACGCGCTGAACGAGTATCTTGTCCTCCCGTTGGCCGCCGCTGGATCGGCGCTCGCCGACACCCTCGATGCCTATCTGGATTGCGGGGGCGCGGTCGAGACGTGCGCCCGTCAGCTGTACGTCCATCCAAATACTGTTCGCTACCGACTCAAACGGATCGCGGAGATCACCGGCCGTGATCCGATGAATCCGAGGGACGCGTACGTACTCCGTATCGCGGCAACGGTGGGTCGTTTGACACGAACACGTAACGAAACGTCAACACCAGCCCCAGAGGTAACTCCGATCCCGATCGGTCAAGAAGGGCTGTAACGCGGAAGGCGGGTCGGTCGATCGGGGCAACCCACGTGGGATTTTGTGGGACCTCCACAAAACCCGTCCGGAAGCTTCATTCGCGCCGACATCTCGTGCGGCGGGGCTCACAGTGTTTTCTTAGAAGCGTGATCGCGTTGTTCGCCCCTGGACAGGGGTCCCAGACACCCGGCATGCTCGCGCCTTGGCTCGACCTTCCCGGCGCGAATGATCGCCTCGCCCAGTGGTCCAAGGCTTCCGGTCTCGACTTGGTTCGTCTCGGCACCATCGCGACGGCCGAAGAGATCGTCGACACCGCGGTGACCCAGCCGCTGGTGGTCGCCGCCGCGCTGCTGGCCTACTCCGAAATCGACCAGGATTCGCTTCCGGCCGCTACGATCATCGCCGGACATTCGGTCGGCGAGTTCGCCGCCGCCGCGGTCGCGGGCGTGATCAGCCCCGACGAGGCGGTCGGTCTCGCCGCTATCCGCGGCGCGGAGATGGCCAAGGCGTGCGCGCTGGAGCCGACCGGAATGTCCGCGGTACTCGGCGGCGACGAAGCCGCC
Organism: Nocardia sp. bgisy118; assembly: GCF_057708605.1. NCBI lineage: Bacteria > Bacillati > Actinomycetota > Actinomycetes > Mycobacteriales > Nocardiaceae > Nocardia > Nocardia sp. bgisy118. The sequence continues at coordinate 270,693 of NZ_JBYISM010000005.1, forward strand.
GTCCTGGCGCGACTCGCGGAACTGGACCTCGTTCCGGCCAACCGCAACGCGGTGGGCCAGATCGTGGCCGCGGGCAAGCTGGACGCCCTCGCGGAGCTCGCCGCGAATCCGCCGGAAAAGGCGCGGGTTCGGGCGCTGCCCGTGGCGGGCGCCTTCCACACCGCGTTCATGGCTCCGGCCCAGGACGCGGTGGCGGAGGCCATCGCCAAGATCACGCCCAACGATCCGACCCGGGTGCTGCTGTCGAACTTCGACGGGCAGCCGGTGGCCTCGGGTCAGGACGCGATCGACAAGCTCGCCGCGCAGGTCACCCGACCCGTGCGCTGGGATCTGTGCACCGAGACCGTCCGGCAGGCCGGCGTCTCGGCGGTGGCGGAGCTGCCACCGGCCGGAACACTGGTCGGCATCGCGAAGCGGGAGCTGAAGGGCACGCCGACACTGGCGCTGAAAACCCCCGAAGACCTCCCCGCGTTGGCCGAACTGACGACCTCCGGCTAGCTTTCTCCGCGACCGTGCATCGAAATAATGCAAGGTCGTGACCGAACCAACGGTAACTACCGGAGTGCTCGGCCCGAAAAACAAAAAGAAGAAGCCCTACAAAGTAATCAAGAAGGGAGCCACCAAGTGGCCGCTCTGACCCAGGAACAAATCGTCGAGGAACTCGGCAAGATCATCGAAGAGGTTACGGGTATCGAGCCCTCCGAAGTGACGATCGAGAAGTCTTTCGTCGATGACCTGGACATCGACTCGCTGTCCATGGTCGAAATCGCTGTGCAGACCGAGGACAAGTACGGTGTGAAGATCCCGGACGAGGATCTGGCCAGCTTGAAGACGGTCGGCGACGCTGTCGCCTACATCCAGAAGCTCGAGGCCGAGAACGCTGACGCGGCCGCGGAGCTCAAGGCCAAGTTCGACGCCGAGTAGGGCCGAAAAAGTGACCACTCCTTCCACCTTGAACGGGAATTTCCCCAACGTCGTCGTAACGAGCCTGGCGGCGACCACGTCGATCGCGGGCGACGTCGATGCGACGTGGAAGGGACTCCTCAACGGCGAGAGCGGCATCGACGTTCTCGAGGATTCCTTCGTCGAGGAATACGACCTGCCGGTCCGCATCGGCGGCCACCTGAAGGTCAACCCCGACACCCTGCTGAGCAGGGTCGAGATCCGTCGCATGGCCTATGTCGAGCGACTCGCGACTGTCCTCGGTCGCGAGGTGTGGAAGAACGCGGGCAGCCCGGAGGTCGACCTCGACCGTCTGGGTGTGGCGATCGGCACCGGTCTCGGTGGCGGCGACGCGCTCATCGACTCGGTCGACAAGCTGAAGAACGGCGGCTATCGCAAGATTTCGCCGCTCGCTGTTCAGATGGTCATGCCGAACGGCCCGTCGGCCTGTGTCGGACTCGAGCTGAAGGCCCGGGCAGGAGTGGTCACTCCGGTCTCGGCGTGCTCGTCCGGATCGGAAGCCATCGCCAACGCGTGGCGGATGATCGTGATGGGTGACGCCGACATGGTCGTCACCGGCGGCGTCGAGGGTTTCATCGACTCGGTGCCGATCGCGGCGTTCTCCATGATGCGCGCGATGAGCACGCGCAACGACGACCCCAAGGGTGCGTCGCGTCCGTTCGACAAGGACCGTGACGGCTTCGTCTTCGGCGAGGCCGGTGCGCTGATGACCCTCGAGACCGAGGAGCACGCCAAGGCGCGCGGTGCCACGATCCACGCCCGTCTGCTCGGCGCAGGCATCACCTCGGACGGCTTCCACCTGGTCGCCCCCGATCCCGAGGGCACCGGCGCCGCCCGCGCGATGACCCGCGCGATGCAGACCGCCGGCCTGTCCAAGCAGGACATCACCCACATCAACGCGCACGCCACCGCGACGCCGATCGGCGACACCGCGGAAGCGAACGCGATCAACAAGGCCGTCGGCAACCACCCGTCGGTGTACGCGCCCAAGTCGGCACTGGGCCACTCGATCGGCGCCGTCGGCGCGCTCGAGTCCGTGCTGACCGTGCTCAGCATCCGGGACGGCATCGTCCCGCCGACGCTGAACCTGGAGAACCAGGATCCCGAGGTCGACCTCGACGTGGTGAAGGGCGAAGCCCGCCGCCAGGAGATCGAGTACGCGATCAACAACTCCTTTGGTTTCGGTGGGCACAATGTCGCGCTCGCCTTCGGTCGCGCATAGCCGCACGACTGACTGCAACAACGATCCCCGGTGGGGTCGGCCAGCAGGACTGGCCGACCTCACCGGCGGTTCGCCATACGCAGCCGCAGTAGCGGCACTCTTTTGATTGAGGAGAAGACGCGATGACAATCGTGGCTCCCGCGTTTCAACCAGAAACCGCGACCGATCCGCGTGACCCGCTGGGCCGGCTCCAGCGTTTCTTCGATCCCGGCACCGTTCTCCCACTACACCCGCGCGACAAGTCCGGTGTCCTCGCCGCCATCGGCGAAGTGGACGGCGTCCGCACCGTGGCTTACTGCTCCGACGCGACCGTCATGGGCGGCGCGATGGGCGTCGAGGGGTGCAAGCACATCGTCGACGCGATCGACACCGCCATCGATTCCGGTGTTCCGGTCGTCGGCCTCTGGCACTCCGGCGGCGCCCGGCTCGCCGAGGGCGTCGAGGCGCTGCACGCGGTCGGCCTGGTCTTCGAGGCCATGGTCCGCGCGTCCGGTCTCGTCCCCCAGATTTCCGTGGTGCTCGGCTTCGCCGCAGGTGGCGCCGCCTACGGCCCCGCCCTCACCGACATCGTGATCATGGCCCCCGAGGGCCGGGTCTTCGTCACCGGCCCCGACGTGGTGCGCAGTGTGACCGGCGAGCAGGTCGACATGGCGACCCTCGGCGGCCCGGAGACCCACGGCAAGAAGTCCGGCGTGTGCCACATCGTCGCCGATGACGAGGCCGACGCCATGCACCGCGCCCGCCGACTGGTGTCGATGTTCGCCGAGCAGGGTGAGTTCGACCTCGGCGCCGCCGCGCACGGTGACGTCGACCTGAAGGCGATGCTGCCGGAATCCGCCAAGCGCGCCTACGACGTCAAGCCGGTCGTGCACGAGCTGCTCGACAACGTCGACGGCGAATCCACCTTCGAGGAGCTGCAGGCCGGATACGCCCGCAGCATGGTGGTGGGTCTCGGCCGCCTCGGCGGACGCACCGTCGGCGTGCTGGCCAACAACCCGCTGCGCCTCGGTGGCTGCCTGAACTCCGAGAGCGCCGAGAAGGCGGCTCGGTTCGTGCGGCTGTGCGACGCGTTCGGCATCCCGCTGATCGTCGTCACCGACGTGCCCGGCTACCTGCCTGGTGTCGGTCAGGAGTGGGAGGGCGTGGTGCGCCGCGGCGCGAAGCTGCTGCACGCCTTCGCCGAGGCCCGCGTGCCGCGGGTCACCCTGGTCACCCGCAAGATCTACGGCGGCGCCTACATCGCCATGAACGCCCGTTCGCTGGGCGCGACCGCGGTGTACGCCTGGCCGGGTTCCGAGGTGGCCGTGATGGGCGCCAAGGCCGCGGTCGGCATCCTGCACAAGAAGGCACTCGCCGCCGCTCCCGAGGAGGAGCGCGAGGCGCTGCACGAGCGGCTCACCGCCGAGCACGAGAAGATCGCGGGCGGCGTCGAGCGCGCCATCGCGATCGGCGTGGTGGACGAGGTCATCGACCCGGCCAAGACGCGCAGTGTCATCGCCGCCGCGCTGGCCGCCGCGCCCGCGCGCAAGAGTCACCACAAGAACATCCCGCTGTGATGTGAGGACTCCGCGTGGGCCCCGGGAATCTTCCCGGGGCCCACGCTTTTTCCGTCCGAAGGAGATTCGCTGTGCCGGAACGCTACGAGGTCGGCAAGGTGCACAGCTGCGAGTTCTGCGGCACCGAGGAGCAGATACTCGGCGCCTGCTCCGACGTCGCGGACGCGCGGTCGCTCGCCGAACAGGACGCGCGCCGGACGCTGGAGTGGCGCCGTGTGCTCGAGGCGGAGCCGTGGCCGTTGCGCGCCGATCCGGAGGACGGGCATTTCGAGTACGTCATCCATCGGCGCGAAGACGTGTGAGAGACCCGGCCGCGGGAAGAGCGGCGCTGGGTAGCATCGAAGGGTGCGTTACGAGGATCTTGCCGACGAGCCGTGTTCCATCACGCGGCCGCTGGTGGTTCTCGGTGATCGGTGGACGCTGGTCATCCTCAAGTACGCGTTCTCCGGAATTCGCCGGTTCAACGCCTTCCAGAGCGCGCTCGGCATTTCCCGCAGCAGGTTGCAGGACCGGCTGGACCGGTTGATCGAGCACGGCATTCTGGTGAAGCGTCCGGCGGCGGTCGGCGCGCACGAGGAGTATCGGCTCACCCAGAAGGGGCACGACATCTATCCGATCCTGATGGCGATCCGGGATTGGGGCGATGCCTACATGGCGCCGGACGGGCCGCCGGTGCACTACGGTCATCGCGAATGCACCGGCGAGGCGCACGTCCGGCTCGAATGCGACGTCTGCGAAAGCGAGCTCACCGCCCGCGATGTCAGCCCCGAACCGGGGCAGGGGCTGACCGGGGCGGACCGCCAGGTCGGCTGATTACTCCGTGAGAAGTATTGTCGCGGTGCGGATTTGATCAGTCGGTGAACCAGGCGGCGACCTGGTCGGTCTGCTCGCGGCTGGTGCGGAAGCCGTTCACCGGGTGGTCGGTGTCGGGGTAGCCGAACGAGATGGCTGCCACCACGCGGCGGTTCTCGGTGAGCCCGAAATACTCGCGCAGAAAAGGGGAGTAGGAGGCGAGGGCCGCCTGCGGTGCGGCGGCGAGACCGAGGCTCTGGGCGGCGAGCAAGAACGTGCCGAGGTAGAGGCCGCAGTCGACGGCGCCGTAGACGCCGAGATCGGCCTCGGTGCTGACGATCGCGACATGCGGCGCGTCGAAGAGTTCGAAATTGCGCATCGCCTGGCGCATGGTGCCCGCCTGATCGCCCTTGACGATGCCGACGCTCTCGTACAGTTGCAGCCCGCACTCGCGCCTGCGGTCACGGTAGATCCCGGCGTACTGCCCCGGGAACGCGAAATCCGGTTCGGGCGCGGCACTTTGGACGTGTTCGAGCAGCTCTTTGCGGAACCGATCGGTGGCCGCGCCCTCGGTGACCGCGACCTGCCACGGCTGGGTGTTGCACCAGGAGGGGGTGCGCTGAGCCGCGCGCAGCAGCGCCTCGATGGTGGGCCGCGGGACCTGGTCGGAGCGGAACTGCCTGCAGGTCCAGCGCTCATCGAGGATTCGGGTCAAGGTCTCGAACGCGTCGGTGGGCGCAGTGGTCGGGCTCATGGACCGGCCTCCTTCATTTCGGTTCCATTTCGAGACTGAATGCTAGCCGCTGTGGTCTTTTTTTGTAACCGGCGAACTGGGCGACCGGGCGGTGGCGGGTTGGCGAGACCTCGAAATTGGGGGCGCGCTGGACTCGGGAGTTTGCGCGAAACGGGCGGTTTCGTTGGTGCCGACTTGTAGTCTCCGGCTGAAGTGAAATATGCATGCTCCTGATTTGAGAACGGAAACGACCATGAAGCGTTGTCTCGCGACCGCCCTCGCCAGCGGTGTGGTGCTACTCGGTGCGGCAGGCTGCGGCGGCGAGACGGAGACGCACGTCGACCACGCCCCCGCGAGCACCGCTCCGGCGGCGACCAACACTGTTCAGGAGAGCGCTCCGGCCCCCGTTCCGACCGCAGAGTCGACTCCCGAGGTGCAGGCCCCGGCACCTGAACCCGCGCCCGCCGCGGAACCCGCACCCGCGCAGCAAGTCCCGCAGCAGGCTCCGGCCCCGAAGCCCGCACCGGTGCAGCAACCCGCGCCCGCGCCGCAACCCGCCCCGACACTCACCGCACCCGGCTTCGAACCCCGGGCCGGTTACTGACGGCGGCTCCGATGACACCGTTTCGAAACAGCGTCCGCCGCAGATGGTTCGGCGCGACCGCGCTGGTACTCACCGCTGCGGTCGCGTCGTCCGCCACCGCAGGTAGCGGGATCGCTTTCGCTGGGTTCGAGTCCGCCGGAGCCGCGTTCGCTGTGTCCGCACCCGGCACGGCAGCGGCTGCTCGTTCGGTGGCTGCGCTCGCTACTTCCGGGGAGACTGCTCCCGGCGTGGTCGGCACCGCTATGCCCGCCCGCGCGGTCGCTGCCGTCGGGACCGCGCCTGCGCTGACCCGTCACGCCGCGGCCGCCCGTGCGGTTGCGGGCATTGCCAAGGTCGCTCCCGCTGTCGGCTACGTCGAGGCCACGCCTGGCGTTGCGCCTGGCGTTGCGCGCGTTGCGCCTGGCGTTGCCGTGTCCTCCGTGGTCGATCCCGCCGCGTTCGTCCGAACTGCGTCCGACGCCGCCGAGGCTTTGCCCGCCGTATCGGTCGGCACTGTGCCGGCCGTATCAGTCGGCACTGTGCCCGCCGTTTTCGACCCCTCTCGGGCTGCGCCTTCTGCCGGGGTCGCGGCTGTTGGGACCGCACCCGTCGCAACTGGCTCCGCAGGGGCGGCACCGGCTCCGATCGATTCCAGCGAAGCTGCGCCCGTCGGGGCCGTGCCTGCCGTGGTCGACTCCGTGGGAGCCGCGCCTGTGGCGGTCGATTCCGACGGAGCCGCTCGGGTGGTGGCCGACCCCGTCGCCGGGAGCCCCGCAGCGGGCAAGGCGTTGGTCGTGCTCGGGGATTCGTTCACCGCCAACGGGTTTCGCTGGGATGCCAAATCCGAGGAGTGTCTGCGGGGGCCGAGTTCGTGGCCGATCCAATTGAGCGGGTTGATGGGTGTGGCGGGGACCGAGGACTTTCTCGATGTCTCGTGCTCCGGTGCTTCGATCGATACCGGGCCCGGCTACACCCTCTCGCACGAGGCGATCGAGGCGGACAAGGTCGGTGCCTTCGGGCCCGAGACCCGGTTGATCGCGCTGCAATTCGGGCTCAACGACGAGTGGGGCGCGTCCGAGACCACCATGTGGACCTCGCTGCTGCCCTGCGTGTTCAACCACACCGATGGTTGCGGGCTGGAGGCCGCCGAGCAGGGCAGGATCACCGACTATCGGGGCGTGTCCGGGGCGCGCTTCGCCGAACGGATGCGGGCGGTGATCGAGTACCTGCGCTACTTCGCCTCGAACGCGCGCATTGTGCTGGTCGGCTATCCGGAGTTGTTCCCGGCGGGCCAGGACACGGCGTGCGTGAACGTGCTCGGCATCGGCCAGTACGTGCAGCCGCGGGGCCGCGCGGTGGTCGAATACCTCGACCGTCTCGACGCCGCGCAGCGGGAAGCGGCCGGATTGCTCGGCATCGAGTTCTTCGACACCAGGGCGCTGACCGCCGGACACGGACTGTGCTCGCCCGACCCGTGGGTGAACGGTGCGCTGGATCCGCGCGCCGATCTGATCGGATTGCCGTTCCATCCGTCGGCGCACGGTGACGCGGTGGTCGCGCGCGCGATGCATGAACGGGTCGGCCGATGACCGCGCAGCGGGAGTCGCACGTCGATACGTCCGGGAACCGCACTCGCACAGGGGTTTCGGTCGGCGCGAGGTTTACGCTCCGATCGACCGGTAGCTTGCCGGTTGAGGCGGGCCCTACTGGTAGCGAGCCGAGTACGTCGGCTGTGAGCAAGTCGGTAGGTAACTGGTCGACCGAAAGCCCGGCGGAGAACGGCTCGGCGAGACTGCCCGAGCCCAGCTCGGCCGACGCGACGCGCACCCGCCCGGCCCTGCCCTCGCTGACCGGCGCGCGCTGGTGGGCGGCGTTCGCGGTGTTCCTGCTGCACGCCTTGGTATTCCTGCCGGTGTACCCGTTCCAGAAATCGGAGCTGTTCCGGCACCTGCATCAGGCGATGCCGATGCAGCTCGGGGCGGCGGGCGTGACGTTCTTCTTCGTGCTGTCCGGGTTCATCATCTACTGGTCGTTCCGGCCGGGGAGTTCGGTGCGGCGGTTCTATCGGCGGCGGGTGCTGAAGATCTATCCCACGCACCTGGTGGCCGCCGTCGCGTTCGTTCTGGTGGCGAGCGTGCCGCTGACCCGGCCGGTGGTGTGGGCCCCGGACCTCGCGCTGGTGCACACCTGGGTGCCGAAGTGGTCGACGGTGGGCGGACTGAACGTGCCGTCCTGGTCGCTGGGTGCGGAAATGCTGTTCTACCTGTGCTTCCCCTTGGCGCTGCCGCTGGTGCGGCGGGTGCGTCCCGAGCGGGTGCTCTGGGTGATGGCCGGACTGCTGCTGGCGATCGTCGCGCTGCACGCCGCCTACTTCCTCTGGGTGCCCGGCCCCAAAGGCATCGAGAACGCCTTCGCCCCTCGGCTGGTACCGGGTGAGGCGTCACCGTTCTTCGAATTGCACGCCTCGCCCGCGTGGTTCGCGCAGCCGGATATCCCGGTCGCACAGTCCTATTGGCTCAGTTATATCTTCCCGCTCTCGCGGCTGCCCGAATTCTTCCTCGGGGTGTTGGCCGCCCGGCTGGTGCTCGAGGGCCGCTGGCGCAATACCCGGCTGTCGCCGCCGCTGCTCGCGCTCGCGGTGGCGTACGCGGCGACCTGGGTCGTCCCGGTGAACTTCAAGATGTCGGCGCTGTTGCTGGCGCCGATGACCGCGGTGGTGGCGACGCTGGCGGCCCGGGATCTGGCCGGCATCCGCGGCCTCAACGCCTCGACACGGATGGTGTGGTTCGGCAATATCTCCTTCGCCTTCTATCTGATCCAGTTCCCGGTGATGGTGCTGGTGACGAGGCTGCTCATCGGCGGACGCCAGTTCGGGCCGGTCGGCTGGCTCGGCTTCGCCGCGCTGTGCCTGGTGCTCTCGACCGCGGCCGCGGCGGCCATTTACCACGGGGTGGACGCGCCGCTGATGCGCAGGTTCGCCGGGCGACACGCGGGCGAGCGATCCCGGGCGACGCGCGCGCCGGTTCCCGCCATCGGCCCGCCCGCGGCGTCCTGACGAGGCACAATCCCAACCATGGGTTCGCATACCCACGAGCGCAAACGGCATGGGCGGCACTACACCCCGCCCGCGCTGGCGCGGTTCCTCGCGCGGCGGCTGCTCGCGCACGCCCCGCGTCCCGGCCACAGGGGAGTGCTGCGCGTGCTCGACCCGGCGTGCGGCGACGGAGAACTCCTGCTCGCCCTGCACCGGGAAGCCGCGGCGCACCTGCCCGGCGTCCGGCTCCGGCTGACGGGGTACGACCTCGACGAGTCCGGGCTCGCCGCGGCACGGACGCGGGCGGCGGCGGAGCACATCGAGGTCGACTGGCACGCGGGCGACTTCCTCGCCGACGCCGCGGACCTCGCGGACGGCTCCTTCGACGCGATCATCACCAACCCGCCCTACGTGCGCACTCAGCAGCTCGGCGGCGACACCGCGCGGCTGCTCAGCAGGCAGTACGGGCTGCGTGGTCGCATCGATCTCACCCACCCCTTCGTCGCGGTGGCGCCGCGGCTGCTGACCACGGGCGGCGCGCTCGGTCTGTTGTGCGCCAACCGATTCCTGACGACCAAGGCGGGTGCGAACATTCGCAGCATCCTGCTCGGCGAACTGTCACCGGTCGAGCTGTACGACCTCGGCGACACCAAGCTCTTCGCGGCCGCGGTGCTGCCCGCCGTCACCATCGCCACCCGCGGCGGCCGCGGCGCGGTGTGCCGCCACGTCTCGGCCTACGAGGTGCCGATCGATGAATCACTCTGCTCCGGAAACCTTTTCGACGCGCTGGTTGCGGATTCCGGTTCGCTCGTCCGGCACAACGGACGGACCTTCGCCGTCGAGGTCGGCACCCTCTCGACAGGTGTGCCTGCAAGCCCCGCCCTCCGGCCCGCGAGCGCCGCCGAGCCCGCGCCCGGCCGAGACGAAGGCGCGAGTACGCCGAGTGGGCGTAGCTGGACGGAATCCGTCGGCAGCGACGTGTACGGCGGGAGCGAAGACGCAGGTGCGCCTGGTGGGCGCGGCGGGGCGGAGTCCGTCGACAGTGGCGTGTACGGCGGGAGCGAAGACGCAGGTGCGCCGGGTTGGCGTGGCCGGACGGAGTCCGTCGATGGCCGCGCGCATGGCCGGACCGAAGCCGGAGCTACGTCGAGCAGACGTAGCCGGACTGAGTCCGTCGACAGCAGCGCACACGGCCGGAGCGAAGCTGGAGGTACGTCGAGTGGACGTGGCCGGGCAGAGCGTGTCGACAGTGACGCGCACGGCCGGAGCGAAGCTGGAGGTGCGTCAGGTGGGCGTGGCCGGACGGAGTCCGTCGATAGTCCCGCGCACGGCCGGAGCGAAGCCGGAGCTACACCGAGTGGACGTAGCCGGACCGAGTCCGACGACGCCCGCGCGCACCGCCGGAGCGAAGGCGGAGGTGCGCACACCGCGTGGCGGATGTCGCGACCGAGCGTTGACGCCTGGCTGAACCGCGTCGGCGCGGGCACCTGGCGGAGTTTCGGCGAGGTGGCCCGCATTCGGGTCGGCATCAAGACGACCGCCGACCGGGTGTTCATCTCCGACCGCTGGGACCAGGCGCGTCCGTGCCCGGAGCCGGAGTTGCTGTTGGAGCTGATCACCCACCACGATCTGGCGCCGTGGCGGATCGAGCGGGCCGCCGACACCAGGGTGCTCTATCCCTACGACACCGCCGCGCCGCGCCGGGTTCCGGTGGACCTGCGCGAATTCCCCCGCGCCGCCGCGTATCTGCGCCGCCACCGGTCGACGCTGGCCGCGCGCAAGTACGTCACCGAGAGCGGTCGCGAATGGTTCGAGATCTGGGTGCCGCAGCGGCCGAATCTGTGGCGGGTGCCGAAACTGGTGTTCCCCGATATCAGCGAGCGGCCGCGTTTCGCGCTGGACCGATCGGGCGCGGTGGTGAACGGGGATTGCTATTGGATCTCGCTGGACGACCTCGGCGGCGACACCGAACGGGCGCAGCGCCTGGCGTATCTGTTGATGGGCGTGGCCAATTCGGCGCTGGGACTGCGCTACTACGACGCGGTGTGCGGTAACCGCCTGTACTCGGGGCGGCGGCGGTGGATCACCCAGTACGTGTCCCGGCTGCCGCTGCCCGACCCGGACCGCCCGGCGTCCGCGGAGATCGCGGCGCTGATCGCCCAGCTGGTCGACGGCGACCACACGCCCGACGACGCCGCGCGGCACCGCCTCGACGAGCTGGTGGACGCGGCGTTCGGGCTGGGCTCAGGCGGAAGCGCGGACGCCGACCATCGGCAGCAGGGTGCGCCGGGCGAACGCGCGACCGGCCTCGGCGTCGCCGAGCGGGATGAGCCCGTCGGGGGTCAGCGCCAGGGAGAGCGCGAGCCGGGCCATGATCTCGGCGACCAGATCGGCGTCGAAGCCGGCGTCCCCGGCGCGTAGTTCGCGCAGCTTCTCCGCCAGGTAGCCACGGCCGACCGCAAGGATCGGACCGCCCTCGGTGGTGAGCCGGGGCAGGATCAGGTCGGGCTCGGTGCGCAGCAGCCTGCGCAGCAACTCGTTGCCCGCGATCGCCGTGATGAAGGCGACGAAGATCTCCACCAGCTGGTTCTCGGTGCCCTCGACGGTCTGCACCCGCTTGTCGATCTCGGCGACGAAGCGCTGCGCCTCCCGCACGCTCACCGCCTCGACCAGGTCGTTCTTGGATTCGTAGCGCCGGTAGAGGGTCGCGGGACTGATGCCGGCCCGGCGCGCGATCTCGCCCATGCTGGTGCGCTTGATCCCGAAGTCCAGGAACGCCGAGAGGGCGCTTTCCAAGAGTTTCTCGCCTTCGCCGACGGGCTTGTCGAGAATGCGCTGGAGCATGGACGGGACGGTGGGCATCGGATCTCCAGTCGTTGGCGCGGAAGCCGGTCCGCAGTGGCGCCGCGACGGTGCGGGTGATGGACGTTCATTATTTCATCCGCGCGTGAGCCGGCGGTCGGAGATCACGGAAGCTGGGAAACAGCGCATGATGGAAACTCGCACCCTCTCGGCATGCTCGGGTGACGAGTCGCGGCGCGCGTCGGAGCGAGCGGCACGGCGAATCCGGTAACCGATCTTTCCCGGGCGGCTCCGTTGTGGCTAACCTGGTCGGGTGCCCGAGTCGGGCGTGGGGTGAAAGGGGTTGGACCGTGGGGTATTTCGCCGATCGGGTGGTGGTCGTCACCGGAGCGGGCTCGGGGATCGGGCGAGAACTGGCGCTGGCGCTGGCCCAGCGCGGCGCGCGGCTCGCGCTTTCGGACAAATCCGACCACGCCGTGGCGACGACGGGGAAGCTCTGTGCCGCAGTCGGCTTCACGCCGACGGTGACCGTCCTCGACGTGACCGACCGGGACGCGGTGCTGGCCCATGCCGAGCGGACCGCCGCGCGCTACGGGCGGGTGGAGGCGCTGTTCAACAATGCGGGAATCCTGCACGTCGGCGGGGTGGCGGAATCCCCGTTCGAGCACTTCGAGCAGGTCATGGACGTCGACTTCTGGGGAGTCGTCAACGGCACCAAGGCCTTTCTGCCGTACCTGCGGGCGGCCGAGCGCGCCAACGTGGTCAACGTGTCCTCGGCGTACGGCTTGGCCGCGGTGGCCGGGCACGGACCGTACAGCTCGGCCAAGTTCGCGGTGCGCGGCTTCACCGAATCACTGCGCCAGGACATGCGTGCCGCGGGCGGGCGGGTGCGGGTGACCGGCGTCTATCCCGGCGGGGTGCTCACCACCATCGCGCGCACGGCGCAGTTCGCGCCCGGCATCGATGGCGCGGCGGTGGCCAGGCGCTTCGAGGACCAGGTCGCGCGCACCAGTCCCGAGGCCGCGGCACGCACCATCCTGCGCGGTGCGGCGCGCGGGCACGCGAAGGTGCTCGTGGGGCTGGATGCGATGGTGGTCGATCTGGTCACCCGGTTCGCCGGGCCGTATCACGAGCGCGTGCTCGACCTGGTCATGCGCTGAGTTCGATCAGGCGCTGAGACCGCGCCACGGTCATTGCCGGGGCAGGTCCAGGTCCGCCATTTCCTTTTCGATCGCGTTCGCGGCGAAATCGACACCGCGGGAACGCAATTCGTGAACGCGACGCTGGAGCGCCTCGATCCCGCCCGGTTGGGCCGCGATGTCGGCTACGCTGACCCGCCGCTTCGGTCGGTGCATACTCGAGTCCCGGTACGACACCGTGATACCTCCTGCCTGTGACGCATCATGCTCGCCGTCCGCGCGGTCTCTCCGAGCCGCGGGACGCCGGTCATGCAGGCAAAATGCTATCAGTCGTTTGTGCTGGACATTTGATCAGTGTGCTACGTATCACACCACTTTCGCGCTGCGGTGATTGGCCATGTTGTGTAGGTAGACCGCGCCGTTGAGCCGGATACCGTCCTGCTCGGCCTCGCTCAATTCGCGTCGCACCTTGCCGGGCACCCCGGCCACCAAGGAGCCGGGCGGGATCTGCGCGCCCTCGGGAATCAGGGCGTTGGCCGCGATCAAGCTGCCCGCGCCGATCACCGCGCCGTTGAGCACCGTGGCGCCCATGCCGACGAGCACATCGTCGCCGATGCTGCACCCGTGCAGAATCGCGTTGTGCCCCACCGACACTCCGCTGCCGACGGTCAGCGGGAAACCGGGGTCGGCGTGCAGCACGCAGCCGTCCTGGATGTTGGTGCGCGCGCCGACGGTGATCTGTTCCAGGTCGCCGCGCAGCACCGCGCTGTACCACACGCTCACCTCGGCGCTCAGCGTCACGCGCCCGATCACCGTCGCGTTCGGGGCGAGCCACGCGCTCTCATCGATCTCCGGCGCGAAACCGCCGACCTCAATCCTCATGATGGCAACGTAGCCGCGCCGCGCCGGTCCGTGCGCGCGGGGGCGTCAGCTCGCCGCGCGGAAGAGCGCGCGGTGCGCGGCGGGACTGGTGCCGAGGAGACGCCGGAAGTGGTGGCGCAGGCTCACCGCGGTGCCGAAACCGGTGTCGGCGGCGATCCGGTCCACGGTGTCGTCGGTGGACTCGAGCAGCAGCCTGGCGCGGTCGGCGCGCTGATGCAGCAACCACTGCTGCGGACTGCTTCCGGTGCGTTCCCGGAACCGGCGGGTGAAGGTCCGCCTGGCCATCACCGCGACCGCGGCCCACGCGTCCAGATCGATCGGATCGCCGAGATGGGTACGCGCCCAGACCATGGCGCGCTCGATCGGATCGTCCTCGGCGTGGTCGGGCACGGCCACCGGGATGTACTGCGCCTGCGACCCGCTGCGGTGCGGTGCGGTGACCAGCGCCCTGGCCAGCTCGGTGGCGGCGCGGCTGCCGTGGTCTTCGCGGAACAGGTGCAGGCAGCAGTCCAGCGCCGCCGCGACGCCCGCGGAAGTGATGACATCGCCGAGATCGGACCACAGCGTATCGGCGCGCACCCGCACCGACGGATAGGCGCTGGCCAAGTCGTCGGCCGTCGACCAGTGCGTGGTGATCTCCCTGCCGTCGACGAGACCGCTGGCCGCGATGGCCCAGGCGCCGAGGCACAGGCCGACGATCCTGGCGCCGCGCGCGTGCGCCTGCCCGAGTGCGTCGCGCAGGTCGTCGGAGATCCCGGCGCCGCGCGTCCAGCTCGGCACCACGACGGTGTCGGCGTGCTCGAAGGCGGCGAGGTCGTCGGCGACGTGGATGTCGAAACCGGCGGGGGTGCGCAGGGTTCCGGGACGTTCGGCGCAGACCCGCACCGCGTACGGCGCGTTCCCGCCCGCCCCGACCCGGCCGAAGACCAGGCCGGGCACGGAGAGGTGGAAGGGGCTGATCCCGTCGTAAGCCAGGACGGTCACCGTATGCATGGCCCGATATTAGCGATAGGCGGCTCGCGGGCCACTGTTCGCATGATCTCGCAGCGGCGACGATCGACGTCATGAGCGAAACGATCGAACGCACCGCCTTGGAAGTCCTGCACATCGGCGGCCCCACTGTCCGCTTCCGCTACGGCGGCAGCACCTGGCTGACCGATCCCACCTTCGACGAACCCGGCGACTACCCGGGCCCGATCACCTTGCACAAGCTGACCGGCCCCGCGGTGCCGGTCGAGGAGGTCGGTGCGATCGACGTCGTGCTGCTCTCGCACGATCAGCACGCCGACAACCTGGACACCACGGGCCGCGCTCTCCTCACCACCGTCGGCACGGTGTTCTCCACGACCGACGCCGCCGAGCGGTTGAACGGCGTTCGGGGACTGCGCGAGTGGGAGCGCGTCCAGGTCGGCGCGGTGACCGTCACCGCGGTGCCCGCGCTGCACGGGCCGGAGGGGTGCGAGCCGTTCAGCGGAGCGGTCACGGGTTTCGTGCTGGAGGCCGCGGGGGAGCCGACGGTGTACGTGTCCGGTGACAACGCCTCGGTGGAACTGGTCGCCGAGATCGCCGGGCGGTTCGAGCGGATCGATATCGCGTTGCTGAACGTCGGAGCGGGGAATGTGGGACGGTTCGGCGACGTCGACGTGACGTTGAACGCCAGGACCGCGGTGCAAGCCGCCGAGGCGCTCGGCGAGGCGATCATCGTGCCGGTGCACGCGGAAGGGTGGGCGCACTTCACCGAGACGTTGGATCACCTGACCCGCGTTTTCGACTACGCGGGACTGACCGATCGGCTGCGCATTCCGCCCATGGGGCAGGCCGTCGCCGTCTGAAGTTCACCGGGTGTGCGCGCCGTCGTGGCGAACCGTCGGCGGGTGGGCCACGATGGCGATATGAGGATCGGAGTGCCACGGGAGGTCAAGGAGCAGGAATTCCGCGTCGCGCTGACACCCGCGGGCGCCGGGGAACTGGTGCGGCAGGGGCACCGGGTGCTGATCGAGTCGGGCGCGGGTGACGGGTCGGGATTCGCCGATCGTCACTACGCCGACGCGGGGGTCACCCTGGTGGACGGCCCCGACGGCGTGTGGGCGGACGCCGAGCTGGTGCTGAAGGTGAAAGAGCCGATCGCGGAGGAGTACCCGCGGATGCACCGCGACCAGGTGCTGTTCACCTACCTGCACCTGGCCGCCTCGCGGGACTGCACCGAGGCCGTCCTGAAATCCGGCATCACCGCCATCGCCTATGAGATGGTGCGGGCGGCCGACGGCTCATTGCCGCTGCTCGCGCCGATGAGCGAGGTCGCGGGCAGGCTCGGTCCGCAGGTCGGCGCCTACCACCTGATGGCGCCGCTCGGCGGGTGCGGCGTGCTGCTCGGCGGGGTGCCCGGCGTGCGGCCCGCCGACGTGGTGGTGCTCGGCGGCGGCGTGGCGGGAACGAACGCGGCGACCATGGCGGCGGGCATGGGCGCGCGGGTCAGCGTGCTCGACACCAACCTCGCGAAGCTGCGCGAACTGGACGCGCGGTTCCAGGGGCGGGTCACCACCGTGGCCTCCAATGCCGCCGAGGTCGAGCGCGCGGTGCTCGCGGCCGACCTGGTCATCGGGTCGGTGCTGGTGCCGGGTGCGCGGGCGCCGAAACTGGTCACCGAGGAGATGGTCGCGGCGATGCGGCCCGGCTCGGTGCTGGTCGACATCGCTATCGACCAGGGTGGTTGTTTCGCCGGTTCGCGACCGACCACGCACGCGAATCCGACCTTCCGCGTCGCGAATTCGCTGTACTACTGCGTGGCGAACATGCCGGGCGCGGTCCCGCACACCGCCACCGTCGCCCTCACCAACGCCACGCTGCCGTACGTGCGCGCCATCGCCGACCACGGGTGGCGCGACGCCTGCCTCACTCACCCTGACCTCGCGCAGGGGCTGACCGCGGATCGCGGACGATTGCTTTCCGCCGAGGTCGCCGCCGCCCACGGCTACCCGCTCGCCGAGTCGGTCGGGCTCGCCGGTTGATCGGCGCGGCGGTGGGGTAGCCGCCACCACAGCCGCTCCGCACGCCGCACAACGACGAGATCTCTGTGCGGCGTGCGGAAGGCAGCGCGTCGGTGGTCGGGTTACACGTCGGGGTTCGCCTCGTTCAAGAACCAGTCCGGAGCGTCGGTCTCCGGCAGTTCGCGCAGCTTGTCCGGATTGCGGACGATGTGCATCGCGACGATGCGGCCCGCGTCGACGGTGAAGGAGAAGACGCCGGTGTGGTTGCCGTCGAAGACGACCAGGCCGGGCTGTCCGTTGACCAGCACCGAGCGGCCCCACGCGCCGTGCGCCGACGGCGCGTTGTACCAACCCAGCAGAAGCTTCGCCACCAGCTCGGCGCCGCTCACGCTCTGGCGGATGGCAGGCACCTTGCCGCCGCCGTCGGCGGTCAGGCTGACGTTGGCGTCGAGCACGCCGAGCAGCGCGCTGAGATCACCCGACCGCCACGCCACCGCGAACGCCGACACCACCTTCTCCTGCTCGTCGGGCGACGCGGGGAATCGGGGCGTGCCGTCCTCGACCCGTTTGCGGGCGCGCGAGGCGAGCTGGCGGACCGCCGCCGGTGTTCGCCCGACCACCTCGGCGACCTCGGGCCCGCTCATGCCGAACACGTCCTGCAGCACGAACGCGGTGCGCTCGGCGGGGGAGAGGGATTCCAGCACGATCAGCAGCGCGGTGGTGACCCGCTCGTCCTGGGTGATGCGGTCGGCCGGATCGTCCACGGTGGTGACCTCCGGCTCGGGCAGCCAGTCGCCGACGTACTGTTCGCGGCGGGCGCGGGCCGAGCCGAGCTGATCCAACGCCAACCGGCCGGTCACGGTGGTCAGCCAGGCGCGCAGGTTCTCGATCTCGCCCGCGGCGCCCGCCTCGTGCTGGCGCTGCAACCGCAGCCAGGCGTCCTGCACCACGTCGTCCGCGTCGGCGAGGCTGCCGAGCGTGCTGTAGGCGAGCCTGCGCAGGTACGGCCGGTGCTCCTCGAACCGGCGTGCCAGCTCGGCGGCGTCCAGGGACTCGGGTCCTGGCTTCTCGGATGTCACTGGAACCACCGTTCGGTCGTGCGGGCCCCGGTGCAGGGGCGCAGCGGGTGTCGTAGGTATGACGAGGCAGGACCACAGAGTGTGACATCCGGACGATCACGGCGGCCGAGCGCCCGATACTCTCGCCCGGTGCACACGGGGATCTCGGCGGGCGGCGGGCTGCTGCTCGGTTTCGCGCTGGATCGCGCGTTCGGCGATCCGCGCCGGTGGCATCCGGTGGCCGGATTCGGTTCGGCGGCAAGCGCGCTCGAGTCGCTGACCTACGCCGACCGGCGGGTGGCTGGAGTCGTGCACGAGGCGGTCGCGGTCGGCGCCGTGCTCGGCCTCGGCCTGGCGGCGCGGCGCGGCGGCATGGCGGGCACGGCGCTGGCCACCTGGACCGTGCTCGGCGGGCGCAGCCTGGCCCGCGCCGGACGCGCCATGGCCGATCATCTGGAGTCGGGCGATCTGGCCGGCGCCCGCGCGTTGCTGCCTTCGCTGTGCGGGCGGGACCCCTCGGTGCTCGACGCCGACGGATTGGCTCGCGCGGCACTGGAATCCATCGCCGAGAACACCTCCGACGCCACCGTCGCGCCGCTGTTCTGGGGTGCGGCGGCTGGTCTCCCCGGTCTGCTCGGCTATCGCGCGATCAACACCCTCGACGCGATGATCGGCTATCGGAACGACCGCTACCACCGTTTCGGCTGGGCGGCCGCCCGGCTCGACGACGTCGCGAACCTCGCGCCCGCCCGCGTCACCGGACTGCTCACCGCGGCCTTCGCGCCGCTGGTCGGCGGCAGGCCCGCCGCGGTGCTGCGCGCCTGGCGACGTGACGCGGCCAAGCATCCCAGCCCGAACGCGGGGGTCGTCGAGGCGTCGATGGCGGGCGCGCTCGGCGTCCGGCTCGGCGGCCGGACGCAGTACCGGCACGGAACGGAACTGCGGCCAACCCTCGGCGACGGGCCCGCGCCCACGGTTCCCGATCTGCGGCGGGCCGTGCGGATGTCGGAGGCGGTTCAGGTGGGGGCGGCGGTTCTCGCCGCGAGCGCGGCCTTCGCCCTGCCTTCGCTGCGCCGAAGGCTGTCGGTCTCGGGCTGACGCACGCTCGAGGGCCACGGGGCTGTCCCGGGCGGGGAGTCAGCTGCCGAGGAGCGTCCACCGGTCTCCCAGCTACCTCGCCCGTGGTGGCGTCGCTGAAGGACCTGACCGCACCCGAGGAGGTGACGCGGTGGCGCCACTCACCGTCGCGTCGGTAGCCGGTGACGGTGAGCAGTTCGTCGGGCTCGCGGTCGTTGGGTCGGATGCCCGGCCGCCGCGGCGGTGCACTGGGCAGGGCCGCCCGCAGTTGGCGAGATCGGTTCGGGCACCTGTTCCGCGGGCCGGGGTGGGCGCCCGCTGACCGATGAGCCGGCCGGTCGCTGGAAGGGCGGTGAACGCGACGGACGTTCGTCGGTTCACGGTGCAAGGCGAACGCGGGTCAGGAGCGGTTGCGTC
This sequence comes from Nocardia sp. bgisy118, assembly GCF_057708605.1. Taxonomy (NCBI): domain Bacteria; kingdom Bacillati; phylum Actinomycetota; class Actinomycetes; order Mycobacteriales; family Nocardiaceae; genus Nocardia; species Nocardia sp. bgisy118. Next base: position 289,938 of record NZ_JBYISM010000005.1, read on the forward strand.
CGTATCGGTCGGCGAGCTTGGCCTCGGTCGTCGGCGGCGCCGGGGTGGTGGCGGGTTCGGTCGCGGCGGGTTCGGTCGGCGCCGGTTCCGTCGGTGCGGGCTGGGTGGCCGCGGCCTTCTCCTTGCGGCGTTCCCGTAGTTCGGCGTAGACGAAGTAGCCGAGGCCGAGCGGCGCCATGACACCGAAGGCCAGCCATTGCAGCCCGTAGGAGAGGTACGGTCCCGCGTCGAGCTGGGGGAGCGGGGTCGGCGTGAACGCGCCCGGCTGATTCTCCGAGAGCTCGAGATAGCCGCCGCGCTCACCGGCGGGAATCGGGGTCAGCGGTTGCCCGAGCACCTCGGATTCCTGCGCGGTGTCGATCGAATACACCTGGCGGTAGCCGTCCTGGGTGAGCGGCGTCTTGTCCGCACTCACGCCCTCCGACATGCGAATTCGGCCCTCGAGGCGCTGCTCGCCCGCGGGCGCTTCCTGGATCTGCGGCGGCCGCGAGGTGCCGTCGACGCCGGCGACCAGACCGCGATCGACGAGCAGCGTGCGCCCGTCCGTCAGGCGGAAGGCGGCGAGCACCGCGTAGCCGGGCGCGCCGTCCAGGTGACGCAGGCGGACCAGCACCGTCGAATCGGGCAGGTAGCTGCCGGTGGCGGTCACCCGCCGCCATTCGGTGCGCTCGTCGTCCGTGGCGGCGAGCACCGTGGTCACGTCCACCGGGTCGGCGCGCACCGAATCGGCGATCAACTGGTTGCGATGCTCGGTGGCGGTGTTCTTGCCGAGCTGCCACGGCGCGAGCACGGTGAAGCACAGGTAGGCGAATGCGGCCACCAGCGCGGCCAGGATCAGCCAGCTGGGGCGGAACAGAAACGTCAGGCGGCGCATCAGGGCAGTCCCTCGGCTACGGGCGCCAGGGCCAGTTCCGCGCGTACCCAGTCCAGCAGGCCGGGCATCGCCGCCTCGATCTGCGCGCGGACGAGTTCGAAATCGGCGTTGCCGCCGTAGTACGGGTCGGGCACGTCAGGGCCGTCCGCGTCGGGATCGAAACTGCGCAGCAGCCTGCGGCGATCGGACGGGACGCCCAACTTGGCCAGCGCGCGCTCGTGCCCGGTATCCAGGGCGACGAGCAGGTCGGCGTCGCGGTGATCGGCGCCCACGACGGCGGCCACATGCCCGGTGGGGTAGCCGTGCCTGCGCAGCGTCTCGGTGGTGCGCGGGTCGGCGTCGTCGCCGATGTGCCAGGAGCCCGTGCCCGCGCTGCTCACCCGCACCCGGTCGGCCAGTCCGGCCAGGCGCAAGTGGTGCGCGAACATCTTCTCCGCCATCGGCGATCGGCAGATATTGCCAGTACAGACGAACGACACGTGCAGGTCACCCACGACAGCCATTCTGGCCGGTCGCCCTGCTCGCCCGCCACGTAGGGTGTGATCCCGTGCCCTCCGACACAGTCGATCACGCGCTGCTTCGCCATCACGGCGACGTCGACGCGCGCCCGGGCATGCTCGATTTCGCGGTCAACGTGCAGGGCAGCGCGCCGCCGCCGTGGCTGCGTGAACGCCTCGCCGCCCGGCTCGCCGACCTCGGCCGCTACCCGAGCGCCGCCGAGGACCTGGCCGCCCGCATCGCCGTGACCGCACGGCACGGCCGCCGCCCGGACGAGGTGCTGCTGCTGGCGGGCGCGGCCGAGGGATTCGCGCTGCTGCCGAAGCTGGCCCCGCGTCTCGCGGCGGTGGTGCACCCGTCGTTCACCGAACCGGAGCTGGCGCTGCGGCAGGCCGATGTGCCGGTCGTCCGGGTGCTGCTCGAACCGCCCTACATCCTCGACCCGTCCGCCGTGCCCGACGCGGCCGATCTCGTCGTCCTCGGCAACCCGACCAACCCGACCTCGGTCCTGCATTCCGCCGACACCGTCCGCGCGCTGCGTCGTCCGGGCCGCGTGATCGTCGTCGACGAGGCTTTCGCCGACGCCGTCCCCGGCGAACCGGAATCCCTGGCGACCCTCGCCACCCCAGACGTCCTCGTCCTGCGCAGCCTCACCAAGACCTGGGCGCTCGCGGGCCTGCGCTGCGGCTACGTCCTCGGCGCCCCCGACCTGCTCGCCCGCCTCGACCACGGCCGCGCGCACTGGCCACTCGGCGCACTCCAGCTCGAGGCGATCGCCGCCACCGCCGAACCCGCCGCGGTCGCCGAATCCCAGCGCCACGCGACCGCCCTCGCCGCCGCCCGCGCCGCGATGATCGAGCGCCTCACCGACCTCGGCCTGCACGTGCACACACCTGCCCGCGGGCCTTTCCTTCTCCTGCACGTTCCCGGTGGCGAGGTGCTGCGCAAGCACTTGGCCGAACAAGGCATCGCGGTGCGCCGCGCGGACACGTTCCCCGGGCTGGGGCCCGACCACCTCCGCGTCGCGGTGCGGGACGAGGCCGCGGTGGACCGTCTGTGCGCAGCGATCCGCACCGCGCCCGGTTTCCCCTGACGTGCGGCGCTGACTTCGACCGCCCGTGTTCGGGACTGCCGTTGGTGGCAGTAGGTGGCTCTCACCGATCGGGTCGGCCCGCCCAGCGGCCGACTCCGGGGCCGGGCGTCAGGCGTCGGCCAGTGCCCCGACCGGACGTAGTCCGCCGGAGCAGCCGCAGCGTGATTGCGCCGGTAACCCGGACCGTCGGCCGGTGCTCGACTGGTCGCCCGCGCCCCTCTTGTACGAGTGGATACGAAATGGAACCGGGTGCGATGTCGGGCGACGACAGACGCGGCGGGATGATGGGGCGGCCGGTATGCGCCGGGACAGGGAGCGCGGGAGGAGCGAGGTAGGCGGATGGTGACGACGCTGGCGGATCTCATCGGGGTGCTGGACGCGGCGTATCCGCCGAAGCTGGCGGAGTCGTGGGACTCGGTCGGGCTGGTGTGCGGTGATCCCGACGACGAGGTCAGCAGGGTGTTGTTCGCGGTGGACGCGACCGCCGCCGTCGTCGACGAAGCCATCGAGTGGCGCGCCCAGGCATTGGTCGTGCACCACCCGCTGCTGCTGCGCGGCGTGGACACCGTGGCCGCCGACACCGCGAAAGGCGCTCTGCTGCACCGCCTCATCCGTTCCGGATGCGCCCTGTTCACCGCCCACACCAACGCCGACTCCGCCGATCCCGGCGTCTCCGACGCGCTCGCCGCGGCCATCGGGCTGACGGTGACCGGTCCGCTGGACCCGAAACCGACGGCTGCCGTGGACAACTGGGTCGTCCAGGTGCCGCGCACCCACACCGACGCCGTGCTCGGCGCGCTGTTCGACGCGGGTGCGGGCGGCGTCGGCAGTTACGACGAGTGCGCGCTGCGGGTGCCCGGCGTCGGCCAGTTCCGGCCCATGCCGGGCGCGAATCCGGCGATCGGCGCCATCGGCGAACTGCAGCGCGTCGACGAGGATCGCGTCGAGGTCATCGCGCCGCCCTCGGCGCGCTCCGCCGTGCTGGCCGCGTTGCGCGCCGCGCATCCCTACGAGGACCCGGCCTACCACGTCACCGAACGGGCCGCCCTGCCCTCCGGCCTCGGCATCGGCCGCGTCGGCATCCTCCCGGAACCGGAACCGTTGCGCGACTTCACCGCTCGCGTCTCCGCCGCCCTGCCCGCCACCGTGTGGGGTGTCCGCGCCGCGGGCGATCCGGATCGCGTGATCGAGCGCGTCGCGGTGTGCGGCGGCGCGGGTGACTCCTACCTGTCCACCGCGGCCCGGCTCGGCGTCGACGCCTATCTCACCTCCGATCTGCGCCACCACCCCGTCGACGAACACCTGCGTACCGGCGGCCCGGCCCTGATCGACGCCGCGCACTGGGCCACCGAATTCCCGTGGTGCGCCCAGGCGGAGGGCATCGTCACCGCGACGCTGCCCGATCTGGAGACCCGCGTCTCGACGCTCCGCACCGACCCGTGGACCGTGGGCGCGGCGGACTGACACCGCCGTCGGCCTTCGACCGGCAGGGCGCGCGGCTCGCCCGCCGCCGAAAGGGGTTGCCGTTCGGCGAGGTTCCCCGGCGTTCGCCGGAATCGAAGGGCCGCAACCGGGTACAACTACCCCATGAGTTTCCCGGTGGATTTCGGGATCGTGCAGATCGGTTTGATCCTGCTGATCCTGATCGCGGTCGCGCTGCTCGTTTCGGCGCTGGTGAAGATGCGCAGGGTCGGGCCGCGGGTGCTGCTCGGCCGAGGCGCGGGCGGTGTCGCGCTGCTCGTCGTCGCGGTGTTGCTGCTGTGGGTGGCGACCCTCATGCAGACGTACCTGGGACTCAGCGGCGAGATCAAGGCCGCGCACGTGGTGGTGCGCGAGGTCGCGGGTGACGACCATCAGCTCGAGGTCGACCTCACCCTCTACGGGGACGACGACCACTCCGAGCGTCGCGAGAAATTCCGCGTTCAAGGCGATCTGTGGGTGTTGCAGGCCAATATCGTCGAACTGGAGCCTTGGGTGAACGCCCTGGGCTTCCACTCCGGCTACAAGGTCACCCGCCTGTACGGTCAGCGCCTCGACGGCGTCGCCACCACCCAGAACCAGATCTTCCTGAACGGCGACGACGCCGACTTCTTCGCCGACATGAGCGATGGCGCTTGGTGGACCGGCCCCTTCGTCCGCTCCGCCTACGGCAACGCCGTCATCGGGACCCCGGGTGAATACGACGTCTACATCTCCCGCGATGCGATCAAGGCCCGCGCACCCGGCAGCTGATCCGCCGCCGTCCCGGCGACTCGCCCCTCGGCCCGGTCTCGGAACCAACCGGCCCGTAGCCGGGGTACGGTTGAGCACTGGCGTTCGCCCTCCGGCGGATACCCCCGACCCGTCGTCCACAGTGTTCAGGAGTTTGTCCGCGTTGAATGTCGAACCACCGATCCAGGCCAAGCTGCTCCAGCTCGCGGCTGTCGACGCCGAACTGACGCGGATCGCGCATCGGCGCACCGTGCTGCCCGAGCAGCAGGAAGTGGCGCGGCTGGAGGGGGAGCGCAACAAGCACAAGGACGCCGCGGTCGCGGTGGAGATCGTGCTGGACGATCTGGATCGCGACATCCGCAAGCTGGAGGGCGAGATCGACGCGGTCCGCAAGCGTGAGGAGCGCGACCGCGGCATGCTGACGGCCGGTTCCGTTGGCGCCAAGCAGCTTTCGGAGATCCAGCACGAACTGGGCAGCCTGGAGCGGCGGCGCGGCGTGCTGGAGGACGAACTGCTCGAGGTGATGGAGCGCCGCGAGGCGTCCGCCTCCGACCACGATCACGCGGGCGCGCGGCTGAGCAAGACCGAGGAAGAGCTGGCCGACGCGCAGCGGGTGCGCGACGAGGCGCTGGCGGATCTGGATGTGGCGCAGGGGCGCTGCGCCGACGATCGGTCCAACCTGCTCGGCCTGTTCCCCGCGGAGCTGCTCGCCGTCTACGACAAGCAGCGCGCCGAGCGCGGCGTCGGCGCGGCGCTGCTGCAGGCCCGCAAGTGCGGCGCGTGCCGCATCGAACTGGACCGCGGCGAGATCGCGCGCATCGCGAAGACGGCGCCCGACGTGGTCGTGCGCTGCCCCGAATGCGGCGCGGTCCTGGTGCGCACCAAGGAATCCGGTCTGTGACCTGCGGGTTCGATCGGCCGGATGCCGAGGAGGTCCGGTGAGCAACGAGCACGTGATCGTCGAAGCGGACGGCGGTTCGCGGGGCAACCCCGGCCCCGCGGGGTTCGGCGCGGTGGTCTTCGACGCCGGTCACGTCGCGGTGCTGGCCGAACGGCGCGAGAGCGTGGGCATCGCCACCAACAATGTCGCCGAGTACCGCGGGCTGATCGCGGGCCTGGAGGCCGCCGCCGAGCTGGGTGCGCGCACGGTGGACGTGCGCATGGACTCCAAGCTGGTCGTCGAGCAGATGTCGGGCCGGTGGAAGGTCAAGCACGCGGCGATGATCCCGCTGGCCGACCGAGCCAGGCGCCTGGTCGCGGACTTCGACCGGGTGAGCTTCACCTGGATTCCGCGCGCCCAGAACTCGCACGCCGATCGCCTGGCCAACGAGGCGATGGACGATGCCACGCTGGTCGGCGAGGTGCGCGCGGCCAGCGAGGCCGAGACGGCGACCGCCGAAGAGCTGTCCGCCCGAGACACCGCGCCTAGCACCCGAGTCGCCGAGCCCAGCGCCCACGGCGCCGAACGCACCGCGCCCAGCTGGATCGACGAGGCGCGCGCCGCCCAGGTCGACCCCGCGAACACCGAGGCCGTCTCCGGGAGTCCGGGATGGACCGGTGCGCTCGGCCGTCCGACCCGCCTGCTGCTGTTGCGCCACGGCCAGACCGAACTCTCCGTACAGCGGCGCTATTCGGGTCGCGGCAACCCGCCTTTGACTCGGCTGGGCCGCGAACAGGCCGCGCACGCCGCGAAAATGCTTGCGGCCAAAGGTGATATCGCCGCCATCCTGAGCTCGCCGCTGGGGCGCGCGCGGGAGACCGCCGAGGCCGCAGGCGCCGCGCTGAACCTTCCGGTGCGCACTCACGACGGACTCATCGAGACCGATTTCGGGGCCTGGGAGGGGCTGACGTTTCTCGAAGCGGCGCAACGCGATTCGGAGTTGCACGCGCGCTGGCTCGGTGACCCGTCGGTGGCCGCGCCGGGCGGGGAGAGCTTCGACGAGGTCCGCGAACGCGTCGAGGCGGTGCGCCGCGACCTGGTCGCGCTGTATCCGGGCCAGAACGTGCTGGTGGTCAGCCACGTGACGCCGATCAAGACGCTGCTACAGCTGGCGCTCGGGGTGGGGCCGTCGCTGCTGTACCGCCTGCATCTGGATCTGGCGTCGCTGTGCGTCGCGGAGTTCTATCCGGACGGCGGTTCCTCGGTGCGGCTGGTCAACGACACCTCCTACTTGTCCTGAGTGCGTTCTGTCCGCAGGCCCGGGCCGCTTCGCGTCGCCGGTCGGCCCCGCTCACCCTCGCCATGACCCGGCGCTCGTCTCCGGGTACTGTGGCGCGGCACACATCGCATCGCGCGCACCGGCCGCTACCCCTACGTTGAGGTAGCCGACAGTCGACCGAGGCTGCGTACTCGGTTCGCTCCGCATCGGCGCGGAAGGGGCCGGAACGGGCATCGGCGGAGGTTTCTGTCGGTGCGGTGCCGCACGATGTGTGGGGTGGGTCGATCCCTCGATCGAAATCGAGTGTCGGCCTGTGTCTTTCGAGAAGGAGAGTTACTGCTGTGAGATTCAGGTGGATGGCGGCCGCGACGGCCGTCATCGCGGGTGTGGGCGCAGCTGTCGCGGGCGCCGCGCAGGCTGCTCCGGGGAATGTGGTGCTGGGTGGAAGCTCCGGCCTCGTCTTCGAGAACAACTCCGCGTGCTCGCTCACCGCGATCGGCTACGACAACGCCAATCGTCTGGTGGGTCTGACCGCGGGCCACTGCGCGCCCGCCGGTGCGCGGCTGGCGTCGGAGACCGCGCTGGACGCGGGCGCGGTCGGTGTGGTGGCCTACTCCGACAACGGGGAGGGGCTGGATTTCGCGGTGCTGCAGTTCGATCCGGCGAAGGTCACGCCGGTCCGCACGGTCGGCGCCACCACCATCAACGGGATCGGCCCGACGCCGGGCCCCGGCACCACGGTGTGCTCCAACGGCCGCACCAGCGGCCCCGGCTGCGGCGTCGTCTGGGGCAACCTGGACGAGACCATCACCCTGAACCAGGCGTGCTCGAAGCCCGGTGACTCCGGCGGCCCGGTGACCGTCGGCGACCGTCTCGTCGGCATGAACCAGGGCAGGCTGACCGGTCTGGCGGGCATCGGCTTCGACGTGCCGTGCACCACCGCGGCCAACCCGATCCACTCCCCGGCGTTCTTCGCGCCGATCGACGTCATCCTCGCCACTGTCAACGCCATCGGCGGCGTCGGCGCTGGATTCCGTCCGGTCTGATCCCGTCTCGGCCGAACCTTCACCGTCGCGCGCCCGCGCTGCTTTCGAGACAGCGCGGCCGCGGCGGTGAATTCGTCTGAGGGGTAAATAATTCGACGGCGCGTCCCCGGTCGGCACGGTGGCCTCGCGTCAGACGGAGATCAGCGGCTCGCCGGTGTGTGGACGCCGGTCGGAGCGCGGCCGAACCCGCTCTGGTTAGCTACCCTCGTGGACGCTTCGCGTGAGCCGACGGCGTGGACGTCGAGCGAGGTCGCCGATGATTTCGTCCGGTGGGACGACACCGTCGGGTGGCTGCTCGGCTACCCCTTCGTCTTCGCCGCGCTGCGTCTGGAGCAGCCGGACGTGACCGCCCTGCTGGATCTCGGCTGCGGACCCGGGCACGTCGCGCGCCGCGTGGCCGAGGAGCACGATGTCGACGTCCACGCCGTGGACATCTCACCGGCCATGCTGGCCATCGCCCGCACGCACTACCGCCACCCCCGGGTGACCTGTCACCTCATGACCGGCTCGAAGCTGGCTTTTCTGCCCGACGCCTCGATGGACGCCGTCATGTCCTGCTTCGTCTTCGTCTGCGTGCCCGAACGGCAGCAACTCCAGGACATGGTGGCCGAAGTGCGTCGCGTGCTGCGGCCGGGTGGTCGCTTCGCCCTGCTCAACGCCCACCCAGGACATACCGGGGTGGCCTTCGACAGCTTCCAGATCGGCCGACCGGGCGTCGACTACCAGCCGGGCGATCCGATGCCCGTCCGGCTACACCGGACCGACGGCGAGTGGATGGACATCGTGGACACCTACTGGCCCGGCGAGACGTATCACGAGCTACTGCACGACGCGAACTTCACCCCAGTGTGGCAGCAGGAGCCCACGTTGGACGACGCGCGACGCCTGCTGGGCGCGGCGGCGGTCAGCAGGAGGGAGTGGACGGCCGAACGGGAAACGCCTCCGTTTCTCCTGGTGGTCGGGGAGAAGTAAGTCCTCCCCGCCACCGAATTGTCGCGCTGACAGCAGGACTAGCTCGCGGCGGCATCCCGGTCGGGCCCGAGGACGGCCTCCAGCTTCGTCAGGAAGCGGGCGAAATGCGGATCGGATTCCGGCACCGCGAAGCGATCGACGTCCCACCAGCGGCCACCGCCGAATTCCCGGGGGTCGAGGCGGTATTCGCGCGTGCGATCACCCCGGATCACGTACCAGAGGCTCACGTCTTCATGGCCGCTGTGCATGCCGATGGTGGTGGTCACGGTGAGGAACAGCGGCGCGGGGCCGACCACGTCGAATTCGGCGGCGATACCCAGTTCTTCGTGGGCCTCGCGCCGGGCCGCCGCCAGCGGATGCTCGCCCGGGTCGAGGTGTCCGCCCATCGGCAGCCACAGCCCGGCCAGCCGGTGCCGTCCGAGGAACACCGCCCGCGCCGCCGGATCCACCAGCACCGTGTACGCCACCAGATGTCGCTGCGGCACTGCCGGTTTCTCCCTGCGGAACACGTCGTCGGTCGACGCGAGCCAGTCCAGCGTGGTCGCGATGTGCTCGCGCTCGAGCTCGTCGCAAGGATCGATCCCGCGCACGATGTCGGCAACCGCGGCAGTCGCAGCGTTCATGGCCCGCGACTGTAGCCCCGGGCACCGACAACCTCGCCCGGGCATTTGGTCCCGACCGTCTCGGGTACGCGACTCCGAGCACTCGCGACGAGGAGGTTACCCATGGACCCGCGACGCCCGATCGCCCCGGACACCGACAAGCTGCACGAACTCGCCGACACCCTCGGGGATCCGCTGACGTTTCCGACCTGTCTCCGCTAGCAAAGCCCCGCGAGCTTGTACAACACCAGCGATCCCGCCACCGCCACATTGAGACTGTGCCCGGTGCCCACCATCGGGATCTCCACCGCCACGTCGAGCAGTTCGAGTCCCTCCGGCGGAATCCCGTCGGTCTCGTGACCGAGCACCATGACCGTGCGCTTGCGCGCCGTCGGCAGATCGGCCAGCCGGATGGATTCGTCGGTGAGCTCCACGCCCACCACGGCCGAACCGCCGGCCCGCTGTCGTGCCAGCCAGCGGTCGACGCGGCCGTCCACCCAGTGCACACACTGCCGGTGGCGCAACGTGTTTCCCTGGTTCAGCGCGTCCGGTACCCACGGTCGGCGGGGGACGGCCAGGCACGCGCCGACCGCGTCGCAGGTGCGCAGCAGCGTGCCGAGATTGGCGCTGTGTTTGGGCCACAGCGGCGCGGCGATCAGATGATTCCAGCAGCCGTGCGCGCGTTGCCGCCGCTGGCTGCGCAGTTCCGGGCGGCTTCGCAACCGCGCGGCGGTCATCGCTGGACGGGAAGACCCTTCCCAAGGGAGACAAGGAGTTTCATCGAGACGATGCTTCGCGGCGCATCGGGGCCATCGCAGAAGGAATCCGGTACCCGCTACGATACCCGCCCCGGCGCACCGGAAGTGCGCCGGGGACGGTGGTCACGGCCGTAGTACCGAGACCAGGAATTCGGTCTGGTCGTACACCGCCTGCTCGAAGACATCGTCGAAGTACACGTCGAAATGCCCGACGGGATAACGCTTGACGACCGCGTGCTTGGTGCGTTCGGCCGCCTTGAGCGTCGGCTTGGCGGGCGCGATCGAATCGTTGTCGGCCACCGCGTAGAACACCGGCACCTTCAGCGCCTTGGCGTGCCTGCCGGGGGAGTCGAACAACGCGGGAAAAGCGATGCGCGCGGCCACTTTCGGCTCGTAGGTCTCGCTCTCCTCGGCCAGCCTTCCGAAACCCTCCGGCACGTCCGCCGCGCTCATCAGCGCCGCCGACCGCTTGCGCCCGGCCAACCGGATGCGCACCGGCTTGCGCCGCAGCGGGCCGATCAGCAGGTCGGTGGCGGCGATGGTGGCGACCTTGGTCAGGCTGATCGGGCCCTTGGCCCACGCCGAGGCCCATCCGCTGGTGAACGGCACCTGGGCGACGACGGCGGCGAGGTAGTCGTCCTCCGGCGCCACCGTCAGCACGTGCCCTCCGCCGAAAGACGTGCCCCACAGCGCGATCCGGGTCTTGTCGATGCCGCGCAGCGTGCGCGCGTAGGAGATCGCCGAGCGCCAGTCCTCGCGTTGCCGCGCGATGTGCAGCAACTGGCGCGGATCGCCTTGGCTCGCACCGAAATGTCGGTAGTCGAACACCAGCACCGCCATGCCTGCCGCGGCGAATCGCCGTGCGTACCTGTCCAATCCCATATCCCGCGTGCCCCCCAGACCGTGCCCCATCACCACGAGTGGCCGGGGCTTGGGGACGCCTGCGGGAGGATACAGCCAGGCGGCGCACTGCTGGCCACCTGAGGGAAAACTGACCTCGAGACGTTCCATGACGTCTAACCGTACTGGCGCGAGCGGCTGTCCACCGGACGGGGAGTATCCTGGCACGCGCGGACGAGTTGGTCGGGCGGCCGCGGCGATGGGAACGGGCACACTGTGCCGCCGCCCGTCGCCGAGGAAAGTCCGGACTCCACAGAGCAGGGCGGTTGCTAACGGCAACCCGGGGTGACCCGCGGGACAGTGCCACAGAGAACAGACCGCCCGCGTCCCTTCGGGGGCGCGCGGTGAGGGTGAAACGGTGCGGTAAGAGCGCACCAGCGCCTCGGGTGACCGGGGCGGCTCGGTAAACCCCGCCCGGAGCAAGGTCGAAGGTCGCACTCCCCGGAGTGCGGCTGCGCAGGCGTTCGAGGGCTGCTCGCCCGAGCCTGCGGGTGGGCCGCTCGAGGCACCCGGCGACGGTGTGCCCAGATGGATGGTCGCCGCCCGGTGTGAACCGGGAACAGGATCCGGCTTACAGACCAACTCGTCCGCCGCACTCGGCGCCCGCGATTCGCGTGATCGCGGGCGCCGAATGCACTCGCCAGAACTCGGTGAATCAGACCAAGCAGACTGGGAACGCGGGCGGGACCAGGACCGTGGGTATGCAGAGGAAGCCCGCGACGACCGGCGCGAGCGGGCCGAGCCACGCGAAGGTCAACCCCAGTCCGGCGGGCTGGACCGGTAGTGCGGGAGCCAACTCGGTCACGGGCGCGACGGGCGCGTGATCTGGGGCCGCGATCGCCCCGCCGGAACCGAGAATCAGAGACGTCGTGATGGCCGCTGCTGCGAAAGCAGTGCGCAGGCTGGTGCGTTTCATACTTCTCCCCTCGACTCGTCGATCAACCGGGTTGCCGCTACTTCGCGGGCAGGTTGTCACTCGCGGAGCGAAGCGGCGTCTCGATTAAGCACTGGCAAGCGGATCGCTGACCATCGGTCGGTCCGCTGAGCGGACCGCGCGCCGGGACGTGCGGCCCGCATCGAGGGGTCAGCAGAGGTACTTGGCGGTGGTGTAGATGGCCTGCGCTTCTTCCTTGGTCGCGGCGGTCTGGCCGGACTTGGTGCGGTCGACGATGTTCTGGACGGCGGCGTCCTCGGCCTTGCCGTCCTTGATGTCCTTGCACGTGCCGGTGAAGATGTCGGCGACCTGCGCGTCGCTGCGGCCATCGGCCAGCTTCGGGAAGGCGCTGCGGTAGCTCACCACGAACATGCCCGCCTTCGCGCTGTCCGGCACGGCGGCGCTGTTGGGCTGGCCTGCGGGGGAGGCGGCCGCGGAGGTGGCGGCGGGCGCGGCGGTGTCCTTGTCGTCGCTGCCGCAACCTGCCACGAGCAGGGCGAAGAGGGTCGTGCTGACCGCGATGGCGGCGGAAGTTCTTCTCACGGTGCGGGATGCTAGTGGCACCTGACGAAAGCCGCCTTCCGTGCGGTTAACGGAAGGCGACCGGCGTGTGTCGTTCTCTGTGAGATCAGGTCGGATCGACCATGAAAACCTGCGCCCAATATGCGGCCTGCTCGGGACCGAGCAGGGGCATCAGGTAGTCGAAGATGATCGATGACATCAGTGCACAGCTCCCAATTGTCGACGTACGGTGTCATTTCGGAATGGGCGGTGAGATCAGCGCCCGCACCGGCCCCGAACAGTAGCAGTCCGGCGCGACACGACGAGCCGGGCCGGGTGATTTGTACGTAACTGGCCTAGACGTGACCGACGTCATACAGTAGTCGCCGTTGGCAAGGCCCGGTGCCGGGCACCAGCGGGCCGATTCATACTTCGATTGCGGAAGCAGGTCTCAACTCTATGCGGGTAGTTCGTTCATTGGTCGCCGGCGCGCTCATCGCCGGGGCCGCATCGGTTTTCGCCGCCCTCGGCGCCGGGTCCGCCAATGCGGTCGCGCTGACTCCGCTTCCCGGCGGGGTGCAGGTCGACCTCAGCCCCGCCGACACCAAGTGGGTGGCCGAGAGCAATTTCGGCCTGGCGATCGCCGGTCTTCCGCACCCGTCCGCGGCATCGTTCGGTGAGGCGCTCGACGCCGCGGCCGACCTGTCGTCGACCTATCCGACCGGTCGGGTGACGTTCACGGTGTTCGGTCCGTTCAACGAGCTGAACGGCACGATGCTGGCATTGCAGTAACGTATTTCCACGTGGAACTGCACCAGCGGATCATCTCGGCGCCGGTGGATTTCGGCGCCATCCGATCCGAATTCGGTTTGGCCTCGGCGTACCCCGCCGAGGCCTCCGTGGAAGCCCGCGACGCGGTGGACGCGTTCGCGGGCGACCGGATCGATCGCACCGACATCGAGCTGGTGACGATCGACCCCCCGGGGGCCATGGATCTCGACCAGGCCCTCCACCTGGAGCGCAACGGCTCCCGCTTCACCCTGCACTACGCGATCGCCGACGTCGGCGCCGTCATCGCCCCCGACGGTGCGCTCGCCAGAGAATCGAGCGCCAGGGGCCAGACCTTCTACCTCCCGGACGGCACGGTGCCGTTGCATCCGCCCGTCCTTTCGGAGGGCGCGGCGAGCCTGCTGCCCGAGCAGACCAGGCCAGCGGCCCTGTGGACCATCGAACTCGACGAGAACGCCGAACCACGCGACTACTCGGTGGTGCGCGCGACCGTCCGCTCCCGCGCGCGACTCGACTACGCGGGCGTCCAAGCCGACGCCGACGCGGGCACGCTGCACCCCTCGATCGCGGCCCTGCCGGAATTCGGCACGCGGCGCATCGAGGCCGGGCTGGCCCGCGGCGCGATCGGGCTGCGACTGCCCGCCCAGAGCGTCGTCCGCGACGACACGAACCACGGACATTGGCGGCTCGTCCTCGAGCCGCGCACGGCCGCCGACGACTGGAACGAGCAGGTCTCCCTGCTGACCGGCATGTGCGCGGCGCGCATCATGCTCGACGGCGCCGACAGCGAAGGGCGGCGGATCGGTCTGCTGCGCACCATGCCGCCGCCCGCCGAATCCGCCATCGCGTCGCTGCGCCGCACCGCCGCCGCGCTCGGTGTGGCGTGGCCCGCGGATCAGCCGGTGGGCCGCATGCTGGCCGGGCTCGACCCCAACTCTCCCGCCGCCCTGGTGCTCATGTCGGAGGCCACCGGTCTGCTGCGCGGCGCCGCCTACACCGTGGTGAACGGATCGGCGCCGGAGAGCTTGGCGCACAGCGCGATCGGCGCCCCCTACGCGCACGTGACGGCCCCGCTGCGCCGCCTCGCCGACCGCTTCGCCACCGAGATCTGCCTGGCCTACTGCGCGGGCGTGCCGGTGCCGCAATGGGTTCGGGCCGGGCTTGATCCGACCGTCGACACCATGCGGCGCACCGACGGCGTCGCGGGCAAGGTGGACCGGGCCTGCATCGACCTCACCGAGGCCAGCCTGCTCGCGCAACGCCCCGACGCCGAGTTCGACGCCGTCGTCGTGCGCGAGGCCAACGGCAACCGCCCCGCGGAGGTCTTCATCGCCGACCCGCCGGTGCTCGGTCCCTGCACCGGGACACCGCCCGAAGGCGCGGCCGTCCGAGTCCGCCTGACCCGCGCCGACCCGGTCACCCGCAAGATCGGCTTCGCCTTCGTCGCCTGAATCCTGGCAGACCGTTTCCGCGGTGCGCGGCGGTCGAATCCGCTGCGAGGCGTGTGGACGGGCCGCGCGGTCACCAGAGGCTGGTGGACAGAGCTTCCGCGGATTTGGGGTAGCGGGCGAGGGCGTGGTTGGCGGCGGCGGTCTCCGCCGTGATGAGGCGGCGGTAGCTGGCGGTGTCCTCGCGCGCCGCTTCGGCTTGCGCCGCCCGTTCGATGATCGCGTCGGTGGACTCGATCGCGTCGCGGTGGTCGCCGAGCACGGTCTGGAGGCGCTTGGCACGCGTGCCGAGATCAGCGGCGGAGTCGCCGATGACCTCTTCGGCGGCCTCGCACGAATACCGTAGACGCTTGGCGCTCTTGCGGATATCGTGCAGCGTCTCGATGCGTTCGGCGCCGGGCACTGTCGGCTCGTGCAGGATGAGCGCGGCCAGCCGCTCGTGGTCGCGCAGCAACACCACGCCGAAGAAATCCGTCGCGGGCGCCGCGGCGCGGGCGCGACGCAGCGGCGGGTCGGTGCGCCACTGGGTCAGGCGTTCGCGCAGCGTGCGGTAGCGGTCGGTGTCGAGCGCGGCGAGCACTTCGGCGTGCGCGTCGTCGTAGCGCGCGCGTTCGGCCGTCACCAGCCGGTCGGCCACCGTCTCGGCGTCCGGCACGTCGCCGAGGTCGTGCAGCAGGTCGGCGAAGCGGTCGGCCCGCACCTCCGCGTCACGGGCGACACCGAGCAGACCGGCCAGCCATTTCAGCTCCGCGCCGACCTCGGCCGCCGGATTCTTTTGGAACAGACTGCGATACGAGCGCAGCACGCTGCGCAGCCGCCGGGTGGCGACCCGCATCTGATGGACCGAATCCGGTGCGTCCGCGCGCACGTCGGGCTCGGCGGACAGCAGCCGGTCGACGTCGTCGCGCAGCGCGGCGATCAGAGCGTCCCCGGCAGCGACCACCATGGCTCAGCCCACCTTCGCGAAACCGTCGGTGGCTCGGACCAACCGGTCGACGATGCCGGGCTCGTTGGCCGCGTGGCCCGCGTCGTCGACGATGTGCAGTTGCGAACCGGGCCACGCGCGGTGCAGATCCCAGGCGCTCACCGCCGGGCAGACGATGTCGTGACGACCCTGCACGATCACGGCGGGCAGATGCGAGATGACGCCGATATCCCGCAGCAGCTGCCCATCCGTCAGGAAACCGCCGTGCCGGAAGTAGTGGTTCTCGATGCGCGCGAACGCCAGCGCGAACCGCGGCTCACCGGTTTCGGCGACCCGATCCGGGTGCGGCAGCAGCGAACTGGTGGCGCCCTCCCACACCGACCACGCGATCGCGGCCGCCGTGGCGACCTCGGGATCGGGGGAGTGCAGCAGCCGGTGGTACGCCTCGACCAGGTCGCCGTCGCGCTCGGACTCCGGCACCGGCGCCAGGAACTTCTCCCACTCGTCCGGGTAGACGTTGCCTGCCGCGCCGTTGTAGTACCAGTCGATTTCCTTGCGTCGCAACAGGAAGATGCCGCGCAACACCAGTTCGGTGACGCGTTCCGGGTGTTTCTGCGCGTACGCCAGCGCCAGCGTGGAGCCCCACGAGCCGCCGAACACCTGCCAGCGGTCGATGCCGAGATGTTCGCGCAGCGCCTCGATGTCGGCGACCAGGTGCCAGGTCGTGTTGTGCGCGAGATCGGCGCCGTCGGCGATGTGCGGCGTGGAGCGCCCGCAGCCGCGCTGGTCGAACAGCACGATGCGATAGGCCGAGGGATCGAAGAACTGCCGGTGGAACCCGGCGGTGCCGCCGCCGGGGCCGCCGTGCAGGAAGACCACCGTCTTGCCCTCGGGATTGCCGCTGACCTCCCAGTACACCGACTGGCCGTCGCCCACGTCCAGCAGGCCCGACTCGTACGGCTCGATCGGGGGGTACAGGGTGCGCATCACAGGCCCACGATGATCGAGGCCAGGTCGGGCGTCTCCAGCGCTTCGATGGCCTGCTGGCGCACGTCCGGGCAGCTCTTCAGGGTGACGGTGTCGACGACGGCCTTGTTGCCGAGCACGTCGATGCCGTTCTGCAGACCCCACGGGTGGACGATCAGGTTGAGGCCGACCCGCCCCAGCGTCGGACCCTGCACCCGGAAGTTGGACAGCTCGGGCCGGATGGCGTCGCACAGCTGCTTGGCGGCGGCGTCGGTGACCTCGACCGTCGGCTTCTGGGTGCCGGTGCCCTGGGCGCGGGTCGTGGTGGCCGAGGCGGGCGCCGACGTGGTCGATCCCGTGCTACCGGTGGGCTCGGGGTTCCCGTTCGTCCCGCACGCGGCCAGTGTCGCGGCGGCGAACACGGCGGCCACCAGCGGGGTGCTACGGGAAATCCAACGGCTGTGCGGCATCGGTACCTCTGATCGAGTCGGGAATGTCGGCTTCGAGTCTGCCATTGTTTGCCCGAGGCGGCCCGTGCACTGCGTCCCACGAGCGGGCAGGCTGGCCGCCTCGCGGCAGTGACACCGGCACCGCGTCGCGGTCGCCGTCGAAGGCTCGCACCGTAGGGCGAAGAACTAGAATATGAGTACCCAAAGCCCCCGTGTATCGGTAAAGGGAATGGCCATGACCTGGGATTCTACTGAGCCGCGCCTCACATACACAGACGATCATGGGCATCGCCGGGGTGTGACCCTGTCCGGCGATGTGCCGCGGGTGACGGTCGGCAGATCGTCTCTGGCCGATATCGCCCTGACCGCTGATGGACAGGTGTCGAGGCTGCACGCGACGGTGGAGCAGATGGGCGGGCAGTGGACCATCGTCGACGACGGGCTGTCGCGGAACGGCACGTTCGTCAACGGGGAACGTCTCGCCGGCCGCCATCGGCTGCAAACAGGGGACAGCATCCGGATCGGCAACACGGTGCTGACCTATCTGGATCTGGGCCGCCGGGCGACCAGTGCGAAAACCCAAGCCGATTCTTCCCAACGCATGCCGACGCGACGGTCGTTGACGGACGCGCAGATGGCCGTGCTGGTCGCGCTGTGCAGGCCGTTCAAGCACAACGCCACGTATGCCACTCCGGCATCGAATCAGCAGATCGCCAAGGAACTCTTCGTGACCGACCAGACGGTGAAGACCCACATGCGAGCGTTGTTCGGAAAGTTCGGTGTCGAGGATCTCCCACAGAATCAGAAGCGGGCCAAGCTCGTCGAGCGAGCCATGAACAGCGGAATCGTCAGCGAGCACGACTTTTGATCTCGGCTTTGCGGCGATAGCGTCGACGCTGTCCGATCCGCCAGGCGCCGACGGCTCCCGCGACGCCTGCCAGCGCTCCGAACACCGCCGCGGTCACCAACGTCGCGATCGTCGGCTGCTTGCCGAGCAGAATCCACACGGCGCCCACCATCCCGACCGCGACCAGACCCGCGCTCGCGGGAACGCCCACACCGCCGGACACTCGACGTCGGCGGTGGCGTAGCGAACGCAGGAACGACTCCAGATACGCGAGCGCGAACAAGATGAGCGCCGCGACGCCGACCGCGGCGGCGGTGGATATCGCCGGCTGCGTCGTCCTGACCGGGAAGCTCGACGTGGCGGGCGGCACGCCCGCTTCGGTCAGCGCCAGTTCACCGGTGAGTTCGCCTGCGAGCAGGTACCGGCCGCCCAGCGGGGGCAGCGTGGCCACGCTGCGGCCGGATTCCGGGACCAGCGGGGCGCTCTGCTGAGCGACCGTGGCTCCCAGCGCCTTCAGCCGTAGCTCGGCCGTGGTGGCGGAGGGCGGCCCGGCCGCGCTGACGACCACCGGTTGGTTCAGGTCGATCTCGATCTTTTCGCCGGAGGCGGGATCGACGCCGCCGACCGTGGCAGCTCCTGGCGGCAGGGTCCCGCCGGTGCTCGGCGAGCCGAGGCCGATCACCGCGACGGCGAGCGCGATCAGCGTCAGGCCCGCCGCCGTCAGCAGTGGCACCCGGGGCGACCGCAGCTTCACCACCTCCTTGACCGGGATCAGGTCGGCTTCGGCGACATCGGCCAGGCGCGCGCCCTGTGCACGCTCGGCCGGCACGGGCCGCACGGTCGGCGTGGCCGGCGCGGTCGGCCCGTGTGCGAAGGAGCGCGCAGCGACGGTCGTGGCTACCGGGGCGGTCGTGCGTGTCGCCGCGGCGGAGATCGTCTCCGCACCCATCACCGGAATGCCCTGGGCAGCAAGCCAACCCGGCCCCCATGGCTCGGTGGACGCCTCGGCGAGGGCGATTCCGAACGCTTCGGCCGTCGGATACCGCTGCGCCGGATCGGTAGCCAGACCGCGCATGACCACATCCGCGAGGTGCTCCGGGATATTCGGAGCGACCTCACCCAACGGCGTCGGCTCGTCGAAGGCGTGCATGAACAGCGTCGCCAGCGCATCCGTCCCTGCGGGGAAGGGCAAGGAGCCGGAAAGCAATTCGTAGAGCATCGTCGCCAGGGCGTAGACGTCGGTGGCCGGGGTCAACTCGCCTCCGCGAGCCTGCTCGGGGGCGATGTAGGACGGTGTGCCGATCACCTCGCCGGTTTTGGTGGCCATGGTCTCGTCGCCGCCGACCACCTTCGCGATGCCGAAATCGGTCACCTTGAGCGCCCCGGAGGCGGCGAACAGCAGGTTCTCCGGTTTGACATCACGGTGCAGGATGCCGCGATCGTGCGCCGCCTTCAGCCCCGCCGCGCACGACAGCGCGACGGCGACCGCCGACGGCGCGTCGAACCCGTCACCGGTGAATCGACTCCACACGGTGCCGCCCGGCAACAATTCCATGACCAGCAGGCACAGCCCGTCGCTTTCGACGTAGTCATAGACCGGAACCACGTGCGGATGGTCCAGCGAGGCGAGCATCCTGCCCTCGGAGGCGAATCGGCGGCGCACGATCGGGTCGGCGGCGAAGGTCGAGGGGAGTTGTTTGATCGCGACCGCGCGGTCGAGGCCGCGGTGCCTGCCTGCGAGGACGACACCCCAGCCCCCCTTCCCCAACTGGCCGCCGATCTCGTAGGCGGGCAGCGCCGCGGCGATCCGGTCGACATCGGTTGTTATCGGATCGGTAGTCATCGGCCCGATACCTCGAAACCGACCGGCACGGTGCGCTGCTCGCGCTCGTCCTCCTCCTCGAGTTCGGCCTCTTCCTCCTCCCGCTCGGCCGCTTCCTCTTCGGCGGTCGTCGGGGTGGGGGTGAGGTAACCGAGCACGAAGAACCCGCCCGTGACGACCAGTGCGACGAGCACCCACCGTTCGGCGCTCGGCACCCAGAATCGCAGCGCCGACAGCGAGAACACCAGCACGAGTCCGATGCCGAGTCCCGGCCCCATGAGGCGCATGCCGCGCTGCCAGCGGTTGGCCGCCATCCGGTGCCGGGCAACCATCAGTGCCGCATCGGCGATCGCCACCAGCGTGAGGACCAACAGCGCCAGCCCGAACAGGCCGTATACCGAATGCAGCGAGCCACGCACGTCGGTGACGGTCGCGGTGCTACCGAGCACAGTGTTGCCGGAGTCGAATGCCGTCACCGATCCGCTGATCAATCCTGTTGCCTGTTCGGCCAAACCGGACATCTCGAGCGAATAGCTGAGTCGCCCGGTCGATTTCGGTAGGACGGTCAGATTCACCGAAGTGCTGAAGGAGTAGAGCGTGAGCCCGGCCACTTGGCCGGACAGTTCGATGCGCCGGACGGTGACCGGATCGTTTCCCTCATTGGTGACATCAACGTCCACCGCCGCGGAACCGTTGGGGTCCAGGCGAATCGGATCGGCCTCGGTCGCCGTGGCGATGTCTCGGCCGTTGATGCGGACCGCAAGGCCGACGGAATCGGCTGCCGCCTGCGCCGGTGCGGATGCGGGTGCGAGCACGCTGAACACGACCAGCGCGATGAATATGCCAAGGGTTTTCACTATCGCTCCTCTGGTCGCGGCGGCGGGCTCAGCAGCCGCCGTGTATAAACGAAGACCCCGATCAGCACGAAGAACGCGATCACGGCGAGCGTCGAGGTCGCTGCGTCGACATTGCTGGCCAGCACGACGTCCAGCGCCGCGGTGAGTACCGGTCCGCACGCCGCGGTGACCTGGTGGTGGCCGACCGGGATCGAACCCGTATCCAGCCGGGATTGGAATGCGCCGGTCTCGTCGGCGACGGTCGCGCCGGCCGGTGCGCCGCCGACGGCCATGTCCACTGTGGCTCCGGCTGGGCAGCCGTAGCCCGAACCGGAAACGGGCTCACCCGGGGCCACGGCCGGTGCGCTCAGCAGCAGCGCACCACCGGGCTGCCGAACCGGCGGCAGCGGCGGGGGGACCGCCTGGCTGGTTTCCTGCTGCGGCTGCGGCGGATCCTGGGGCTGTTGTCGCTGCGGCTGCTGCGCTTCCTGTCGCGGCTGTTCCTGTTGCGGCTGTTGCTGTTGCGGCTCTTGATGCTGTTGCTGACGCGGCTCTTGCACCGGCTGCGGCTGGGGCTGCGGTTGCGGTTGTTGCTGCGGCTGCGGTTGTTGTTGCTGCGGTTGTTGTTGCGTTTGCGGCTGCTGCTCCGTGTCGCGACCACCCGGTGGTGGGTTTTCGACGACCGGTGGAACGACGACCGGATCCTCCTTGGGCGGATCCTTCTTTGGATCCTCCTGCGGCGGATCGGCCGTGTCGTCTGGGGGACCCACATCGTCCCCGCGCGGACCATCCGAATTGCCCCCGCCTCCGCCGTCCTGGCCGGGCGGCGGCCATGCTCCGCCTCCGCCTCCGCCTCCCTGGTCGGGTGGCGGGTCGGATTGTCCTCCGCCGTTCTCGCCGGGCGGCGGCCATGCTCCGCCTCCGCCTCCGCGTCCCTGGTCGGGTGGTGGGTCGGATTGTCCTCCGCGTCCCTGCTCGGGTGGCGGATCGGCCTTGGCGTCCGGGGGACCCACATCGTCCCCGCGCCGACCATCCGGATTGCCCCCGCCCCCGCTCGACGGATCGCTCGGGTTTGCCCACGGCGAATTCTGTTGCTGTTGCCCTGGCTGCTGTTGCCCTGGCTGTTGCTGTTGCCCGCCCGGTCCCACCGGTTCCGGTCCGGCGGGCGCCGGTCCGACGGGTTCAGGTCCGCCCGGTCCCGGCCCGGGCCCACCCGGCTGTCTGGCCGGCTGCTGCGGCCACTGCTGGTGAAATGCGGGCGGAGTGGGAGCCGCGTGCGCCTCGAGGTCCGGCGTGAGACCGCCGAAGACCGCGAATCCGCCGATGACGATCAGGAGGCAGGGCCGTGCGACTGCACCTATAGGAGTGCGTACATCACCCATCCGTCTCACCCCCGAGCGTGTGCCCGTACGTCCGAGTAGTGTTCGCCCACCCGTACGGGACGACAGTGGGGCGAGTCGCGGCGGAACAGTCCGCCAACTGCCGAATCGTGCTCCGCGGTCGACGAGCAATGCTCGCTTCCTGTGGAAGCGGCAGTGGACGCCGTCCGGTCGCTTCGTCGACGGCGTCGGATTCGGCCAAGACGTTCGGGATACTCACTGGGATTATGCCTTCCGAATGGAGAATTGCGGTGCGTCAATCGTCCATCCCGCCGACGTCCGATGCATCACCCTCAGGGGTGGAATGACATCACCTTGGGGGGGTTCAGCAAATTGTCAAAGTGGTTGATACTACGGATTATCGAGCTGGTTGAGATCGCAACGGTAACCGCGATATCAAACCTCGGGCGGTGCACATCCGACAGCCACGACGATCTTTCCGCGGGTATGACCGGCTTGGCTCTCGCGAAAACCATCGACCGCATTCTCGAGCGGATGGACGGCCGATATCTGCGCGTGCATTGTTCCCTCTTCGGCAAGCGCGACCATTTCCCGGATATCGGTCGAGATCGGCTGGGCGAACACGTACGTGCCGCCTGCCGAGCGCACCGCGGGATCGGCAACCGATGCCAGCCTCCCGCCCGCCTTCAGCAGCGGTGCGACGGTGCGCAGCGTCCGCTTACCGGACGCGTCGAGCACGGCGTCGACGCCACCGGGAGCGAGTGCGGCGACCGATTCCGTCAGTCCGCGGCGGTAGCCGACCGGCTCGGCTCCCAGCGAACGGAGGAAGTCGTGGTTGTGGTGGCCGGCCGTTCCGATGACGCGGGCGCCGAGACTCAGCGCGTACTGGACCGCCATCGAACCCACTCCACCTGCGGCTCCGTGCACCAGCACGACCTCACCGCGCCGCACGGCGAGGTGCTTCATGCTCTGATACGCGGACAACCCGACCAGCGGGAGCGCGGCGGCCTCGAACCAGTTCAAACACGACGGCTTTCGGACCACGCAGCGCGCGGGGGCGGATGTCAGTTCGGCGAGGGTTCCCCGAGACAGGTACTCGTCGTTCGGTACACACCCCATCACCTCGTCGCCCGGCGCAAGGCCGCGGACACCGAATCCGACGCGCTCGACGACGCCGGAGAAATCGATGCCGGGGATCACGGGAAATATCGAGTCCATCAACCCGTCGTACAAGCCTTCGCGGGCCTTCCAATCGAGCGGGTTCACCGACGCCGCCGCGACCCGAACGAGTACCGAGGAGGGACCCATTTTCGGCTCGGGCAGGTCGCCGTACTCCATGACATCCGCATCGCCGAAGGTGCGGTAGAAAATTGCTTTCATAGTCGTTCCCTCGAATCGTGGGTTGGTAGCGAGAATTTTTGATCCGAATTGCTCAGCGCCCGCGCGGCACAGCGCATCTGGTTCCGCTCGGCCGCGAAGAGGAGTTTCGGATAGGTCGAACGCATGAATGCTTCCCGCATTCGAACCAGGGCCGGATGCTCCACCGCCGCCATTCGTCCGAGCCACCAGGCGGCCCGCTGCAGGCGCGCGGTCCGGGCCCGGCGTTCTTTCTCGTAAGCGCGCAGCGCGGATACCGGATCGGCCGGTGCCGAGGCGAGGCATTCGGCCAGCACCACGGCGTCCTCCACGGCCTGGCATGCGCCCTGCCCGATGTTGAACGCCATGGGATGTGCCGCGTCCCCGAGCAGCGTGACCCGGCCTGCGCCCCACCGCCGGTCCGGCTTTCGGTCGAGCGCCTCGCTGCGGATGATGCCCGACGGCGGTGTCGCCGCCAGAATGTCCCCGACGGGTGCGGCCCAATCGCGATGACGTTCGGTGAGCGTCCGAAGGACACCCGGGTCGTCGTGGCCTGCGGCAGGCCCGTTGGCTACCGACATCCAATGCACGACTCCCGGCGCCACGTCGTAGTAGACGAACCGGATGCCGGGACCGAACATGGCGTTGAAGCTTCCCGGTGGAATCAGGTCGTGACGTAGAAAAGCCTTGCCACGCTGCGCGATATAGCCGTTGTACCGCGGTGGCCTCGTTCCGTGTAGCCCGGCGCGCACCGCGCTGTGGATGCCGTCCGCGCCGATCAGGAGGTCGCCGCGTTCGACTTGCCCGTCGGCGAGCCGCACCGCCACGCCGCGCTCATCCTGCGTGCAGCCGATGACACGTGCTCCGGCATGGATCTGGCTGCCGCCCAGCGCATTCCGCAGCGCCGCGTGCAGAGCCGAGCGCTCGACGCCGATCGTGGGCTGGCCGTGCCGTTCGGCGAACTCGCCCACCCGCCAGGCGGCCATGACCTCGCCGCGCCACGTGCTGAAGTGGCAGAACTGCTGCGCGACCGTGCTTTTCAGCAGGTGGTCGGCAACACCGAGCGAGTCGAGCGCGAGCATCCCGTTGGTCCAGAGGTGGACTCCGGCGCCCCCGTCGCGCAGCGCCTGCGCCCGTTCGAAGACGACCGAGTCGAATCCCTTGTGTTGCAAGGCCAGCGCCGCGGCCATCCCGCCGATGCCGCCGCCCGCGACGATGACTCGGCGAGTACCGGTCATCGTTGTGTCCCTTCGGCTCGCCTGCGCGCTCGCGCCGGCCGGAATTTCCCGGCCCGCAGCCGGCCGCGAGCCAGCCACCCCAGGCCGAGCGCGGGCAGAATGCCGGATCCGATGCCCAGGTCCCAGCGGTCGGCGATGCGCCCGTCTATCAGGCGCCACTCGGCGACGCCCTGGTACTCGATGGAGCGTCCGGTCGGTGCGATGCCCAACAATTCGCGCGTGTGGGTGCCTCGCCAGGTGTAACGGATGACCACGCGGTCGGCGTATGCGTGGCTCTCGTCGATCGTCACGTGCAGGTCGGGGAAGCTGTCGCGCAGCACGGCGATCGTGTACCGCACCCCCTCGCGTCCGGCGGGTGCGCCGGGTAATGGCTGATGATCGACGACATCCGGTCGATAGATGTCGTCCACCACGGCGAAATCGCCTGCGTTGACCAGTTCGTGGAACAGTCTCCGGATGACGCTCTGGTTCAGCTCTTCGGTGGTGGTCATGGCGTCGGCGCCTCCCACGGGAGGGTCAGCCCGGCATAGAGATACCGGCTGGCCTCGATCGCCATCAGCGCGACGGTGTGGCCGGGGCTGATCTTGCCCTTCACCCAGGCATCGTCGAGCGCCAGCGGAACCGCGGCCGAACCCGTGGCGCCCACGTCGCCGAGGTTCTCGGTGATGCTCTTCTGGAGCGCCGCCTGGTCCTGCGCCGAGATGCCCGCGGCCGCGAACTCGCCGGCGAAGTAGTCCGCGTTGCCTTCCGGCAGGACGACGGAGTCGAGGTCGCCCATCTCCAGTCCGGAGCGGTCGAGCAGGTCCCGAAGACCGGCGGCCAGGACCTGCGGTCCGAACCGGGTGGTGCCAGGAATGTCGATCCGAAGTTCGACGGGGCGCTTGCGGCGCATCTGTTCGGCGGCCGAGGCGTGCGATCCGCCACCGATGATCTGCATGCCGGGTGTGCGGTCGCCGCCCATGCACTGGGTCGCGAAGACGTATCCCGGTGCGGCGGGCTTCTGGGTATCGCTCGCGCGCAGCAGCACCGCGCCCGCGCCATCGCCGAAGGTGTAGATCGGCAGCCGGTCGCGCATCCGCACTCGCTCGGGGTCCTGGTCGAGGTACAGCGGGGCAAGCATCGGCGAAATCGATTCAGCGCCGATGACTACGGCGCAGTTGTACGTGCCGTCCGCCAGGTAGCGCCGGGCCAGATCCAGGCCCTGCACGGCGCCGACACAACCGGCGCGCAGCTCGATCACGGCGCAGCGGTCCAGTCCGAGGTACTCCTGGACATAGGTGCCTGCCACCGGAAGCGGGTAATCGGGGCTTGCCGTCGACATGACGATCAGGTCGACGTCGCCGGGCTGCAGGCCCGCTCGGTCGAGAGCTTGCCGTGCCGCGGCGGCGGCCATCGCGGCGGTTCCGGTCCGGTGCTCGCCGGTTTCGGGATCGATCATCCAATGACGTTGTCGCACTTGGATTCCATCGAGGACCTCGTGCGCCAATGGTCCGCAGAGTCGTTCCAGATCACGGTTGTCGATGGGAGCGCCGGGCAGGTGCGATCCGGTTGCCAGGATCGATACGTGGCGGTTGGTCGGGTGAGACATGAGGTGGCTCCGTCAGTTCTGGGGCGGTCGGTTCTGGGGTGGGTGAAGGACGAGGCTGGTGTGCGTGCCACCGAGCGACGAGCTGTTGATCAGGACGGGTCCGGCGGAAGTGTCGTGCCGGAACGACGCGGTCGCCAGGGCCGCGGCCAGCTGAGCGCCCGCGCCGATCGGTTCGCCCAGTACCCGTTTGGGCGCTTCCCTCCGGCAGCGCTCCGGGGGGCCGAGACGGTCGATGGCACGTATTTCCGGCCCGTCGACAACCCGCATTCCGGCGGCGTTCGTCCAGATCGCCGAGAGCTGCGCGGCATCGATCCGGGCGTCGGCCAAGGCGTTTCGCATCGCGCGCTCGATACCGTGGCCGTAGCGATCCCAACGTCCGATTCCGAGGGCGTCGGAAGTGGTTGCGTGTCCGGCGAACTCGGCCAGGATCGGGGCCCCGCGGGAGGCCGCCGTCGACGCTCGCTCGAGCAGCAGCGTGACGCTGCCCTCCGCGAGCAGGTAGTCCCATCCGGTCCGGCCGCCGAACAGTGGCATGCCCCGGTAGGCGTCGATGACATGTTCGGTCAGTTCGTCGACGGCGGGACAGAGGATGGCGTCCGCCTTACCGGTGCGCAGCAGGTCGAACGCGATGGTCAGGGCGGAGGCGCCTGCGGCGTGCGCCGCCGTCGCGGTGGACGTCGGACCCTTGGCTCCGAGCACCATGGCCACCTGGCCCGCCGCCGCGTTGAAGACGGTGTTGGGGAAGATGGCGGGACTGGACATCGAGGGACCGCCCGCCAACGTCGGCAAGAAGAAGTCCTCGATGCTGCGCATCGGGCCGATTCCGGTACCCAGTACGACGCCGGTCCGCTCGTCGGGCTCGAGCCCGGCGTCCTCGAGAGCGATGCGGCAGGTCGCCACCGCGAGCCGGCCGAATCGGTCCATTCGGCGTCGTTCCCGCGGCGTGGTGTACGCATCGAGATCGGCCTCGAGCTGCGCGACGCGCAGCCCGCGCTCCTCGCGTCCGAGCCGGCGCCCAGCCCGAAAGGTCTGCCACAGCTCGTCTGCGCTCGTACCTCCCGGCGCGAGCACACCCAGCCCCGTCACGACGACGGCGTCGGTGTCACCCGCCGCGGGGTCTCCGCACAGCTCGCCGGGCCTGCGGAAGGCGACTGTGGCGTTGGCTCCGCCGAATGCGAAGTTGTTCGACAGCGCGACGCCGATGGCGGCGGGGCGTGCGGTGCCCGGCGCGGCATCCAGGCCGCAGCGCGGATCGACCGCGGTGGACCCGGCGGTGGGCGGCGCGAGCTGCTCGCGCAGCGCCAAGACCGTGACGATGCCCTCGACCGCGCCCGCCGCGCCGAGCAGATGCCCGATCATCGATTTGGTGCTGCTCAGGACGACCTTGTCGGCGGCGTCACCGAACGCCGCGCGGACCGCATTGCATTCGGCCGGATCGTTTTTCGGTGTTCCGGTGCCGTGCCCGTTGATGTAGGCGACATCGGTGGGTACGAGCCCGCCGCTGTCGAGCGCGGCGCGGATGGCACGCGCGGCGCCTTCGCCCTGCGGATGCGGCGCGGTCGGGTGATAGCCGTCGGCGGACATGCCATAACCGAGCACCTCGGCCAGGATGGGCGCACCGGCGGCACGCGCGATCGACTCTTCCGCGAGGACGAGCATTCCGCTGCCTTCGCCGAGGGACAGGCCGTCGCGGTCCCGCGAGTACGGCGCGCACGGCCGCTCGGACAGGGCCTCCACGCTGTCGAACCCGGCGAAGGCCGACTCCGTGAGGGCGTCACTTCCGCCGACGAGCATCGCGTCGGCGCGTCCGGCGCGAATGATCTCCGTGGCATGCGCGATCGCGTGCGCCCCCGACGCGCACGCGGTGTTGACCGACACGACAGGTCCGGCGAGTCCGAAGGCCGCACTCAGGGCCTCGGCCAGGCCGTGCGGCGGTACGAGCAGCAGGTGCCGGTCGCCGCCCGGCGTCGCGGAGCCGTGGCGAGCTCGGCGCAGTGCCTGCTCGCCGCTGAACGTTCCACCGTTGCAGGTTCCGAACGCCACACCCCAGCGGTCCGCGGGGACCGCTATCCCAGCCGCCGCCATGGCCTCCTCGGCGGCGACCAGGGCGAAGTCGAGCGCAGGTTCCGGGTGCTCGATGCCGAGTTCGGCCAGGTAGTCGTAGGTGGGGCGGCGCATGTCCGGCACCTGCCCGCCGATCGACGTGCGGTATCCGGTCAGCGGAAGGCCCTGCACGGGCCGGATGGCAACCCGGCCGTCGCGCACGCCCTCCCACAGGGCCGCGACGCCCGTTCCCTGTGCGGTCACCGCACCAACGGCCGTGATGACAACGCGTCGCGTCGCGGTGGTAACTTCGTTCATTTCGTCTGTCCTCCTGAGGTTTTCAGCCGTCTTCGCGTCAGTCGGCTTTACGCAGCGCGATGGCGACGGCCTGGCCGTGCAGCCCACGCGCGAGAGCGAGCGCGGTCTCGGGTCTCGATTCCCGGGCCGAGCCCGGTATCCAGTCCAAATCGCATCCGGCGGCGGGGGTTTCGAGATTCGGCGTCGCCGGAACTACGCCGGAATTCAGCGCCAAGGCGGCGACAGCGACGTTCAGCGCCCCGGCGCCGCCCACCAAGTGACCGGTCTGTGGTTTGACGCTGCTGATCTGCGCGCGGTATGCGGCGGCGCCGAGCGCGTCATGGAGCGCGCGGGTTTCGCTGATGTCGCCCTTCGGTGTGGCGCATCCGTGGGCGGTGATGTAGTCGGGCGCACCCTGGCCTGACGCGTCCGTGAGAGCGCGGCCGATCGCCCGAGTCAGACCCCTGCCGCGCGGGTGGGGCGCCGCGAGACGTGCGCCGTCGTTCCCGGAACCCATGCCGGTGACCTCGGCGTAGCACCGCGCCCCCCGCCGCAACGCATGCTCGCGTTCCTCGAGGACGAGCACCGCCCCGCCCTCGCCGAGCACCGAACCGCTGTGCTCGCGGTCGAAGGGCCGAAATGCGCGTTCGCGCAGGTCGTTCCGTGGGCTCAGCACTCCGAGCCCGTCCATCTTGGACATCGACCACCAGGTGACCGCGTCGTCGTAGCCGCCCGCAACCACCCGGTCGGCTTCACCACGACGTATCGCGCGCATCCCGCGGCCGATGCCGGTGATCCCGGACTCCGCCGTGCCCGCGAAGAATGCGTTGGGCCCGCGCATGCCGAACTTCTGCGAGATGTGAAAGACCGCGGCCGGTTGGAGCGCTTCGACATACACGAGCGGTGAGACGAATTCCGATACGCCCTCGCCGATGCGGCGCAGCGATACGTTGCCCTCCGTGTCGCGCAACCCGGCAATCTGGGTGAGCGGCTCCAGCCGCGCCATTTCCTTGTTTCCGCCCAGGAACAGGCCCGTGCGGTAGCCGAGTTCCGCGTCGTCGAGACCGGCGTCCTCGAGTGCGAGTGTCGCGGCGGCGATGGCGAATTGGTCGCCGCGGTTGGCCATGCGCAGCGATCGGCGCGAGACGAAACGGGCCGGGTCGAAGCCGATGATCTCGGCGCCGATCCTGGTCCGCAGCGGCGCGGGGTCGTAGCCGCGCAGCGGACCGATCGCCGTCCGTCCGTCGACGATCGCCTCCCACGTCCTGGCCCAGCCCTCGCCCAGCGCCGTGATCAACCCGATTCCGGTCACTACTACGCGGCGCTCGTTCACCGGTTCACCTCCAGTTCGCACCGGTCCATCTCCAGCGAGCGCGCCGCGGCGACCAGTCGCCCGTCGACCCGGGATTCCGCCTTCCATCGACTCGTGTCCCCCGTATGGGCGAGCAGGTCGACGGTGATGGTGACCTGGTCGCCGGGCACCACGAACTGCCGGAATCGCAGACCGCGGACCGAGCGCAGCCGCCACGAGCCGCCCGCGGTCACCGCCGCGAGCGCGGCCATGCTCTCGAGCATCAGCACGCCCGGCAGGATCGGATAGCGCGGAAAGTGTGTGCTGAACAGCGGCAGGGTCGCGGGGACGTTGCACAGCGCGACGCCGCGCCTTCCCGGCTGTAGTTCGAGGATGCGGTCGAGGTCGGCACTGAGATCCGACTCGGCGAATGTGGTGGTCATTGCTGCTCCTTTGGTCATCGGCCTCGGCTCGGCGCGCCGACGACGAGACTGGTGTTGGTTCCGCCGAAGGCGAAGGCGTTGACGAGAGCCGCGGCGACTTCGGTGTGCCTGGCTCGATGCGGGACGTAGTCGAGGTCGAGGCCGCGGTCGGGCCGGTCGAGGTTGACCGTCGGCGGTATCAGCGAATCGCGCATGGCGCCGATCGCGACGAGGACGTTGAGCGCCGCGGCCGCTCCGGTCAGATGGCCCGCCATGGACTTGGGCGAGCTGACCAAGAGACGGTAGGCGTCATCGCCGAAGACCGTCTTGATCGCGGTGGTTTCCGACGCGTCGTTGCTCGCGGTTCCCGTGCCGTGGGCGACGATGTAGTCGATTCCGGCGATGCCGAGGCCGGACTCGGCGATCGCCGCCTCCATCGCCTGGATGGCGCCCGACCCGTCCGGCGGGGAATCGGTGATTCGCCACGCGTTCATCGTCGAGCCGTAACCGAGGACTTCGGCGTGTATCCGGGCGCCCCGGGCGCGCGCCGACTCCAACTCCTCCAGGACGAAGACGACCGCGCCCTCGCCGATGACGAAACCGGAGCGGTCCGCGTCGAACGGACGCGAGGCCGACCGGGGATCGTCGTTGTGCCGGTCGGTCATGGCCCCCAGCAGGCTGAAGCCGAGGATGTCGATCCAGCTGGTGAGCGAGTCGTAGCCGCCCGCGACCATCAACTCCGCGTCACCCTCTTGAATAAGGCGGAAGGCCTCGCCGATGGCGTGTCCCGAGCCGGCGCAGGCGGTGCTGATGCCGACCATCGGCCCCGTCGCGCCCGCCATTCGCGCCATGGCATCGAGCGGGGTGTTCTGATCGCTGGCGTAGACCGATTTCGGCGGTTGCACCAGGAACGCGTCCGGCTTGGTTTCCCGCAGGCGCCCGATGTCGATCAAGTACTGCAGATCGGGACGTCCCATGGTGGCGCCCATCGCGACACCCATCCGGTCCGAGTCGTAGGTGTCGCGGTCGGCACGGGCGTCGAGCAGGGCCTCGGCCACTGCCGCGAGACCGAAAGTCCCCGCGCGGGAATAGATCCGGTGGTCGACATCCCCGGGTAACGCGGCCTTCGGGTCGAAGTCGTCCGGAACCTGGCCTGCGATGCGGACCGGGAAGCCGTCGGTGTCGAAGGTCGTCAGCGGGCCGATTCCGCTGACGCCCGCCGCCAGATTTCGCCAGGTGGTTGCGGCGTCCGTGCCGAGCGGCGTCACCGCACCGACGCCGGTGATCACGACGCGCCTCATCCGATCGGACCTTCCCCCAGCAGCTGCCGCGCCATGCGCCCGGTGTCGGCCGGGTCGTCGAGGCGTTCGGCATCGATCAACGCGCACATGATGTTTCGTGCGTCGAGGACAGGCCGACCGGCCACCTCCACGCGGCCGTCGACGATCGCCGCATTGCCTTGGATGGAGACGACCTCGGCATGCAGCCGCAACGTGTCGCCCGGCGTGATGTCGCGATGCATGGTGACTTCACCGACCGTCAGCAAGGCCGCGCGCAGGCGGTGATCGGAGCTCAGCAGCACCAGCCACGCCCCCGCCTGGCACAGGGATTCCAATGCCATCCCGAACGGCATCGCCGGTCCGTGCTCACCGTGCTGCCAGAAGGACTCGCGCGCGGAGGTCACCTTCCTGGCCGTGATCCGCCGCATCGGCTCCCAGGATTCGATCCTGTCGATCAGGTGAAATCGCATGGCCTGCTCGACTCTCGGAGAAAGGACAGGGCGGTCGCACCGGCGAAGAACGCCACCTGCGCGCCCATCCCGCCGTCGACGTGGACGAGTTCGCCGGTCATATACTCGGCGTCCGGGCCCGCAAGGAATGCCGCGACGGAGGCGAGTTGTTCGGCCGTTCCGTACTGGCGCATCGGAATCTGTACCGCCGCCTTGCCGTTGTCGTGCGCCAGGAGGCCGCTGATCAGGTCGGTCGGGACAACCCCGCCGAGTACGGCATTGACACGGACGCCGAAGCGCGCCAGTTCGGTTGCCGACGCGCGGGTGAAGGAGTTCAACGCACCCTTCGAGGCCGAATACGCCGACAGGCCGGGGCGCGCCGAGACCCCCATGACCGAGGAGATGTTCACGATGGATCCGCTGCGCTGGGCCATGAGATGCGGTGCGGCGGCGCGCGTGCAGTTGACGGTCCCGCCGAGGTTGACTCGCAACACCTCCCACCAGGCGTCGTCTGCCATCTTCCAGAGCAGGCCGTCGTTGGTGATTCCCGCGTTGTTGACCAGCACGTCCAGGCCGCCGAACGTGTTCATGGTGCCGGCGACCAGATCCTCCGCCGCCGCGGGATCGGAGACGTCCGCGCGGAGCGCGACGGCGCACCCGCCGAGCTCCTCGATCTCACGCACGACCTCCATGGCCTCCGCTTCGCGCGTGCGGTAGTTGACGGCCACTGCCGCGCCACGCCGCGCCAGGGTGGAGGCGATTGCTCGCCCGATCCCGCGGGAAGCGCCGGTGACCAGCGCGACCTTTCCTTCGAAGGGCTGCATCTGTTCTCCTTGCTCTCTCTGGGTGATCGACCGCCGTCAGGCGGCCGCCGCTCGGGCGCGGTCGAGGACCAGATCCACGAGGTTCTGGACCGTGAACAGCCCGACCACCTGATCGGCGGTGAGCGGGCCCGACAGTTGAGTGCGGTCGAATTGGGGTAGCGCCCGTTCCAATTGCGCGAGCCCGGCTTCGGTGACGACCTCGTCCTCGTCGAACAGGTCGGCGCCTTCGGGGCCTCGCATCAGCGCCTCGATATCCGATACGGCGACCTTGATTCCCGACTCGCGCTGGATGCGGAACAAGATGTCGAGCATGTCGATCGATTCCGCGCCGAGATCCCCGATCAGGCTCGCCTCTGGGACTACCTCCGCCTCGTCGACGCCCAGTGCATCCGCGACGGCGAACTGGACGATCGGGAGCAGGTCCTGGTGGGTGTGCTGTGTCATGTGAATTTCCTTTCTTTGGAGGGTTTTTGGATCAGCAAGCTTGCA
The DNA here is from genome assembly GCF_057708605.1 of Nocardia sp. bgisy118. Lineage (NCBI taxonomy): Bacteria > Bacillati > Actinomycetota > Actinomycetes > Mycobacteriales > Nocardiaceae > Nocardia > Nocardia sp. bgisy118. The sequence goes on from NZ_JBYISM010000005.1 coordinate 323,185, forward strand.
AAAGAGCTGCCACTCGGCGTTTGTCGTTGGTGCTGCGCACCGAGGCGCCGCTGATCATTCGATTGGCAAAACCGCTGAGGACCCGGCCCGGCCCGATCTCGACGTAGTCGGTGATGCCGTGTCGCTGTGCGGCGGTGAGCACATCGACCCACCGCACCGGTCCGGCCAGCTGGCATCGCAACAGCCACTTGGCCTGGTCCGCGGTGGTCACCGGCGCACCGGTGACCGAGCTGAGAACCGGAAGCCGCGGGTGCGCGAAGTGATACCGGTCCAGCTCGGCCGCGAACTCGTCTTCGATCTCGTCCATCAGCGAGCAGTGGAACGGCGCGCTCACGTCGAGCAGGAGAACCCGTTCCGCGCCGTACCGGAGGGCGATCCGCGCTGCCTGGGCCACGGCGTCGCGGGTACCGGAGATGACCGTCTGCCCGGGCTCGTTGTGGTTGGCGACCTCGGCGACTCCGTCGGCGCGGAGGCCGGCGCAGATCACTTCGATCACTTCCACTGCCAACCCGAAGATCGCCATCATCGCTCCGGGGACCTGGTCGGACACCCGTGCCATCAGCTCACCGCGGCGGCGGACCAGGCGGAATGCGTCCCGCGGCGTCAGCGCCTGAGCCGCGACCAGCGCGGTGTATTCACCGAGGCTGTGTCCGGTCACCAGCGAGGGGCGAAAGCCCTTCTCGCTCAGTACTTCGAGAACCGCCAGACTCGTCGCGACGATCGCGGGCTGCGCGATCTCGGTGCAGGCGAGTCCGATGGCCGAACCCGAAACACACCATTCGGTGAGCGAGAATCCGAGCGTCCTGTCGGCGAGGGCGAATACTCGGCCAGCGGTTTCCGGATATTCGGAGAGCAGAAACTCCGCCATACCGACGCGTTGTGAGCCTTGGCCCGGAAACATCGCGAGCGCTTTCGGTGTGCTGTTCAACGCAGTTTCTCCTTCCCGCTTCGCCGTGCTGCGAACAACTTCAAGCTTGTTCTGCGGAAGCGTGGGAAACATCGACCGCGGGTACGGTGCGGACCGGCAGTGGGGGTGGCTCTCTTCCCCCCGAGGGGTGAGGCCGCGGCCCGGTCCCCTCCACAACACTCGATATGTCGTATTCCGCTGGACGATCCAAGGGGTTGATGTTGTGTCCGACCGCTTTCGAACGAACTCGAGCACCGCTCTATCGACACATGCCGGTGTCGAGTACAGATTCGGGCAAGTGTTGCCGCGGCATGCCCGGCTGACGCTGGCAGTCGTGTGCATGAGCATCTTCATGCTCTTGTTGGACGTCACGATCGTGGCGACCGCACTGGCGGAGCTTCAGGTGTCCTTCGATGCCTCGCTCGATGATCTGCAATGGGTGATCGACGGGTACACACTGCCGATCGCGGGGTTACTGCTGATCGCGGCCACGATTGGTGACCGGATCGGCAGGCGCCGACTCTTCCTGATCGGATCGGTTCTCTTCACGGCATCGTCCGCCGGTTGCGCGATGGCGCCGAACATTCTCGCGCTGAACGTGGTTCGCGGTGCGCAAGGTGCCGGCGCCGCGGTGTTGTTCGGGGTGGCGCTACCGATCATCGGGGCGACATTCCCGGAAGGGCGGCGCCGGGCGGTGGCGGTCGCCGTCTACGGTGCTGTCGTCGCGGGGGCCGCCGCCATGGGGCCGCTCATCGGGGGCGCTTTGGTCACGAGCGCCGGATGGCGATCGATCTTCCTGGTCAATCTGCCCGTAGGTGTGCTCGCCATCGCGCTGACCTGCCGGTATATGGAGGAGTCGCGTGATCGTGAACCTCGCTCGACCGACTGGGTTGGCGCAGGCGCGATCAGCACCGCACTGTTGGCCGGCGTGTTCGGACTGATCGAAGGAAGCCGGTTCGGCTGGACATCCCCGATGATTCTCTGGTCCGGCGCGCTCTCGCTGGTCGCCCTCGGCGGTTTCGTCTGGTGGGAACGGCGCGTCGCCGAACCGATGCTGGACATGCGACTGCTCGCCAAGCCGGACTTCGCCGCCTTGGCGCTGGTCGGAGTCGCTGTCGGCGGTACCGTTTTCGCCGGTATCAACTACCTGGCGCTCTACTTCGTGAACACGCTGATGTTCAGCCCCTTCGAAGCGGGCGTGCGCGCCCTGCCCCTGACATTGGCGGCATTCGCGGCCGCGCCACCAACCGCGATGTTTCAGCATCGAATTCCGCTCCGATGGTCGCTGCCGATCGCGCTCGCCCTGGTCTCGTTGGGCTTGTTCCTCTGTACGGGCGTCAACGTGAACACCGAATGGACTCACTTCGCACCCGGCTCGGCTGTCGCGGGACTCGGGCTCGGCGCGGCAACGGTCATCGTCTCGCAGCGATCGCTCACGCATGCTCGCGGCGGTCGGTACGGCATGGCGACGGGAACTGTCTTCACCGCCAGGCAAGTCGGCACCGCCATCGGCGTAGCCGGGGCCGGTGCGGTCTTCTCGCATGTCGCGACAGAAAGTGTGGAGTCTTCGCTGTCGGGCCTGCGGACGTCAGGCGTGACAATTCCGGCCGGCCGAACCGCGGAGTTGACCGATGCGCTGAGTTCCGGAATCGGGCAGCGGGTCGTCGACTATTTACCCGAGCAATTCGAATTCTTCGCGGGCACAATCGGAAAGATCGCCGTGGCGGCTTCGGCTTCCGGTATCGACAAGGTCATGTGGTCCGGCGGCTTCGCCGCCGCACTATTCGCGGCAGCGACCTTCGTCCTGTGCCGATTGCCTGCAACGGAGAGCGCGGCCGAAAAGGAGAGACAGCAGTAGCCTCTTCCGCGGACCCGGTCTCGAGCCTCCGGGCTAGCGAGCGGGGCCGGCGGCTGGTCGAGCAGCGCCGGCAGTGCCTGCGCCACTCGACCGGTCTCATCCGTGCCGGATCAGAAGCTGTGCTCCGGGCCGGGGAAGACACCGCGGCGCACCTCGTCGGCGTACGTCGCTGCCGCCGTGCGCAAGTGGTCGCCGACCTCGGCGAACCGCTTGACGAACTTGGCGGTCTTGCCGCTGGTGTAGCCCGCCATGTCCTGCCAGACCAGCACCTGGGCGTCGCAGTCGGCGCCCGCGCCGATGCCGACGGTCGGGATGGTCAGCTTGCGGGTGACCTGCCCGGCCAGCTCGGCGGGAACCATCTCCATCACCACCGAGAAGGCGCCGGCCTCCTGCACCGCGATGGCGTCGGCGATCAGCTGCTCGGCGCCGTCGCCGCGGCCCTGCACCCGGAAGCCGCCGAGGGTGTTGACACTCTGCGGGGTGAAGCCGATGTGCGCCATCACCGGGATACCGGCCGCGGTGATCACCGCGATCTGCTCGGCGACCCGCTCGCCGCCCTCCAGCTTCACCGCGTGCGCGCCGCCCTCCTTCATGAACCGCGTCGCCGTCGCCAGCGCCTGCTGCGGGGAGGACTCGTAGGTGCCGAACGGCAGGTCGGCCACCACCAGCGCGTGCGGCGCGCCGCGCACCACGCCGCGCACCAGCGGGATCAACTCGTCGACGGTGATCGGCACCGTGGTGTCGTACCCGTACACCACGTTGGCGGCCGAGTCGCCGACCAACAGCACCGGAATGCCCGCCTCTTCGAACAGGCGGGCGGAGGAATAGTCGTAGGCGGTGAGCATCGCCCAGCGCTCACCGTCGGCCTTCATCTGCTGAAGGTGGGGGACCCGCGTCTTGCGCCGTGCCTTCTTGGTCTCGGCCTGCGCCGCGCCGTAGGCAGGGGTTTCCGCATCGGATACGGACATCATCGTCCCTTTCGGAGTTGTCGCCTCGAGGCCCTGGCGGGTCCCCGGGTTGCCTGACGCCTCCAGTGTGCCACCCGTCTCGACGGTCGCTTAAGAGCGCTGGACGGTGCGATTGGTCACAGGTGCGGGCCGGATCGCGACATCCGGACATGCCGCCGTACCTGGGCCCGTCGCGGCGTCCGCCCGACGACCGTCTTCGCGTAGTGCCGGACCGAAGTTCGGGTAGTCGGACACGCTAGCCCGGTTACGCGGACCGCCGGACGATCGGTGCGTGGCGGATCCGGAGACGTCACGTCACGAGTAGCCCCCGAAGGAAGGCAGTGCAGTGACCGGATACTCCTTGCATATCGGATTGAATCAGGTCGATCCCGCCGAGTACGACGGCTGGGACGGCGCCCTCGCGGGCTGTGTGAACGATGCCAACTCCATGGCCGCGATCGCCGCGGCGGAGGGATTCGCGACGACGAAGAAACTGCTCGACAGCGACGCGACCTCGTACGCGATCATCGGGGAGATCGGCAGCCTGGCCAACGCCGCGCGGCCGGGTGATCTGGTTCTCATCACCTATTCGGGGCATGGGAGCCAGGTGTGGGATGTCGACAGCGAAGAGGACGACGACAGGGACGAGACCTGGGTGGCTTACGACCGCCAGATAGTCGACGACGAGCTCTATCGGATGTGGGCGCAATTCGCTCCCGGCGTCCGGATCGTCGTGTGCTCCGACAGCTGTCACAGCGGCACGGTGGTGCGCGAGATGCTGAGCCGCGGCACTCGCGATGCCATCGTGGAGAGAGCCGCCGCCCTGCGCAGTTCCGGTGAACACGGCGCCGTGCGGATCGTCCAGGGCGCCGTGAAGGCGATGCCGCGTGAGGTCGAGCTCCAGGACAACAAGCGACGGCGCCAGCTGTACTCGTTCGTGCAGCGTCTGAGCGGGCCGCAGACCCGAGCGAACATCCAGGCGGGCGTGATCCTGCTGTCCGGCTGCCAGGATTCGCAGGAGTCCTACGACGGCGCTGTGAACGGGCAGTTCACCGCGGCGCTGCTCGACATCTGGGCGAACGGATCGTTCGCTGGTGGGTATTCGCAATTCCACCGCAAGATCGCGAACCTCATGCCGCCCGACCAGACTCCGAATCTGTTCACTCTCAATGCGGGCGCCGACTTCACGGCCCAGCGTCCGTTCACGCCGTAGGCGGACCGGGAGGGGCATCGCCTATCCGACGCCCCTCCCCGGCCATTCGGTCTCCAGAGCACTCCGTCAGGCGTGCCATTCGGCGGGCAACACGATCGTGCCGACGAAGACGTTGCGTTGGGTGAGCTCGGGGGGCAGTTGCGGATCGCTTGGGCCGGAGAGGTTTTCGGTCTCCCGCAGCCGCAGGCGCAGGCGTCCCGTAGCCGCGACGGGCAGCGGTAGCGGCGGTATGGATCCGTCTTGGGCCCGCAGGACCGCATGCCCCGGCACGGGCCGCCAGGCAGGCAGCGCCGGTTCCAGGTTCGGGTCGTCGATGACGATGTCGACCTGTTCCGGCACCGCCGTGGCCGGGCAGGTCTCCAGGACGACCTCCAGGCGATTGAGCGGGGTGGGCGCGGTACCTGTCACCGCGATCTGCAGGTGCGATCCGTTTCGGTCGACGGTCACCCGGCGGTCGGGCAGCAGCGGGACACTTTCGGTGACGACCACAGGGGACAGGTGGAGCCCCTCGATGCTGTCGCGCTGATACCGCGCCACGGCCAGCCGGACGAACGGGTTGTAGGACTGACGGTTGCCAGGGACCGCGAGTTCCACATCGGCGAACCAGTGGTCTCCGCTCGGGGTGACCTGATACGGCACGACGGTGACTTGCTCGCCCAGTTCGGGCAGGTCCGCGAGGGCAGGCGGCGACGCCGAACGGAAGAACGACGACGGTGGGAACGGTTCGGTGGCCGGTGTCCCGAATACCGGGTCACGGCCCATGCGGCTGACCACGCCACGCAATGCGTCTGCCGGGCCTCCGGCGGGGGCGACGACGACAGCGAGCTGTTCACCCTCGCCCGTCTCGTACCACGGGCGGGCCAGCTCCACCCGCAGGCGCTGCCCCGACCTCGTCAGTTCGATCCGGTTCGCGCCGACCTGTTCCTGACGCCACCGGAACGCCGGAACCACGCCGAGCACCGTCGGCGCGGTCGGCCGCGCGGTGGACGGGATGTCGACCGGCGCCTGAGCGCGAGCGACCTCGAACGCGGACTCGGGTTCGCCGGCCTTGAAATACTGGCGGTACCGGCTGATCGCTTCGACCGTGTAGGTGACCGTGCGGTGTTTGGTGTCGCCGAACTCGTGCCGGAACCGCAACTGCGGTGCCGCGCCTGGCGGGATCGTCTGGCCGTGCACCCGAGCTACGGTGACCGGACGGGCACCCGGACCGGCCTGCGGCCCGACATCGGCGAATTCGGTCCACTCGGCCGCGATGTCGATCCGGCCCGTGCTGTCGGCGTCGAGCCCGGCAACCGGACCGGCCGACGCGAAGCTCGGTTCGAGCAGCGCGGTGGTGTCGTGGTGGTTCCGGATCACGGCCTCCGCCGGGAGATTCCACCGTGGTTCGAGCAGTGGACGTTTGACCGCGTGCACGACGAGGACGCGCCGCGGCGGCGTGACCACAGGGTTGCGGCCGCGTTTCGTGCTGTCGGGTGAGATCGCCGGTTCGCCCCCGGCGCCGCCCGCGAGAAAGTCGCTGATCGCCAGGTGGTTCGACAGCTCGCCGTCGAGCGTGGAGGTCAGCTCGATCGTCGCCTGCTTGCCCTTGGCCAGTGTCACTTTCAGTGTGTTGCCCGACCAGACCATCGTGATCGGCTTGACGCCGGGTTCCTCGTCGAGCCGAATCGTCTTCGGCGCGTGGTCCGGCCAGGACGACGACCAGCCGCTGACGTCGCTGATCGAGGTGGCCAGCCCGAGCTCGGTCTTCGCCACGAACGCGTGCACGCCGTCGGCCACCGGATCCGGGAGCCCCGCGCCGCTGCCGTCGGACTGCATGGCGCGCCGAGCGAGCGCGAAGGATTCCTCGTCCGTCAGGTCGGGGTTGTCGAGCATGCGGTGTTGTTCGATCAGCGGAAAGGGCACCGTCGGCGGGCGCAGGACGCGCGATTCGGTGGCCGGGTAATCGGGGTCCGCGTCATGGATCTGCGCCACCGTCCTGTTGTGGTCGCTGCGGATCACGAGACGATCGATGGCCGCGCCCACCGCGAAGCTCGCGGTGCCGTGCAGCGTTGGCGGTAGGACGGGGTCGTGGCGCAGGTAACTGACGCTCACACTCGCGACCGTGGGGTCCTGCAATTCTTCGCGCGTCAGCCCGCCGCCTGCCATGTCGGCGATGCGCACGCGCATCTGATAGAGGTCGGCGAACCGCAGGGCAGGCAGGCTGCCCTGCGGTGTCTTGAACTCCCATTCGAAGTGGAAGGGCATGGGCTGGGCGGGATTGCGGACCGGTCCGGGGCTGTCGCCGGCCAAGTTCGGATGAGAGACAGCCAGGCTCCAGCCGTCCCAGCGCAGCACGACCTCGTCGGCGCGGAGCTGTCCGTCTGCGCCCCGTACCGCCGCGAACGGTTTGACATGCCCTTCTTCCTGGCCGCTGACGATCGGGATGTCGTTGACGCTGTAGGCGGCATCGCGTCCGCACACCGAAAGCCACTCCGCGCCCTCGCGGCGGACATCCACCCGGTAGCCGAGGACGAGATCGTCGGCCGAGAACACCGCGTCGCCGATCGAGGCGGCGCCGCGGCGACCCGCCGCGCCGCGCCGCTCGGCGAATTCCGCGCTCCGGCCGGGCCGGATCAAGGCGATGCCCGACGACCGGAACGGCGGCACAGTGGCCTGTTTCGGCGGGTTCAGCGTGAAATCGTGTGCGGCTTGGCGTAATCCGTCGGCCGCGCCGTCGACGTCGAAGGTCGCGATCGCCCAGTGACCCGGATCGTCCGGGGCGGTGGGGTCGGTGAGCGACACGGAGCTCGACAGGTCGAGGACGCCCGCGCGGATCAACGAGGCGGAGCCCGGGTCCGGTGCGGGCCGGAAGACGGTCTCGGTGAGTTCGTACCGCGTCCACGGTGCGGTCACGAGGTTGCGCAGGAAGGGTGGGTCGACACAGCGGACCGACAGCAGCCCGCTGCCCGGTTCCAGGTCGGCGACGTCGATGTCCAGCTCGAACACCAAGCCGAGCTCGAGCAGCACGGCGGGGTGCTCGCGCAGAGTGGCGACCGTGCGGTGGAAGTCGGTGATCACCGGTGGCGGCGGTTCGGCGCCGTCCGAGGCAGGCGGCGCGGTGGCGTCCGCCCACGCGGCGACCTCGGTCTTGATCGCGGCCTGGGTTTCCTCGCGCGTCTTCTCGGCCCCGGTTCGGACGAGTGTCCGCGCGGTGGTCGCGGCATTCCTTCCGACCTGGAATGTCTCCGACATCTCGGGCGCCGGAACCGTCTTCTGCTGCCATTCGTTGGCGAAACCCGCCTCACCGCCGAAGAATTCGGCCCACAGCTCCGATCTCGCCCGCGGTACCAGACGAACGTCGTGCTGCGCGATCCGTTCACCCGCCGGCGTGCGGAGACGCAGCTGGAACTCGGCCACATCGTTGAGAGTCGACGGCCAATCCCCGAGTCCGAGATCGGTGAGGGGGCCCTCCGCCAGCCGCGGAACGACGAGCACGCGCAGCGACGCTCGTTCCCCGTGCCTGCCGTCGGGGACGGCCACCCACAGCAATTCGCTCATTCTTCCCTCATCTCGTAGACGCGGGCGACGTTGTCGGCGCAGGCCGTGGCGAGCACGCTGCGATCGATTCCGGATGCCAAGTGGCTCACGGCTTTCGGATGGATGAGCCGCTCGATTTCGCGACCGGTGCCAGGATCGACGATCGCGACGACCTGATGCTCGGTCGCGATGGCGAGTTGCCCGTCCGCCCCGAACGCGAGGTCGTTGACGACGGCGCGGGTGGCGAGGCGGTGCAGCAGCACCGGTTGTGCGCCGTCGATACGCCAGAGATGACAGTCGTTTCCGGTCCCTGCGGTGGCGAGCAGCGCGGCATCGGGCGACACCGCCGCGGCAGTGACCTTGCCGGGATGTTCGAGCCGGAACCGGCGTTGCCCGGAGACGGCGTCGATGACCAGCGCGCTGCCGTCGTCGCTGGCGGTGACCAGGGTTGTGCCCGCGACCGCAAGGGCGCGGATCTTCCCGTCGTGCTCGAACGGGCCGTGCAGTTCGTCGCCGGTCGAGCCGGAGAGGATGCGGACCTTGCGGTCGAGGCAGGCGGTCGCGAGCCAGGCCGCCGCGGGCCCGAGCACGACATGGCTGACGCCCTGAGGATGCTGATGCGTCCACAACGCCGTCTGATCGTCGGGGTTGGCGCCCGGTGTCCGGTCGAACAGTCGAGCGGTGCGGTCGGCACTCGCGGTCGCCACCCGCTTGCTGTCGTCGCTGAAGGCCACGGCGTTGACCGGTGCATTGTGTTTTCCGGTCCACCGGTCGCCGGTCAGCGTGTCGAAGTGCCTGCAGCGGCCGTCGCTGCTCGCGGTGACGACGCTGTGCCCGTCCGGACTGACCGCGACGTCGCCGATGGTTCCGGGATGGTCGCGCTCCAGCATCGCCTCGCCGGTCGCCGCCCGGAAGGCGATGAGGTTGTTGTCTGCCGCCGCGGCGACGATCCCCGCCGCCGCGGCGCTCGTCGCCACCGCGGAGACAGGCGCTCGACAGTCGTGTCGTGAGCGTGCCGGGAGGCCGAGTTCGTAGACGAGCAGGGAGGTTTCGCCGACAGCGGCGAGGCGGGCGCCGTCGGCGCTCAGTGCCAGGTCGACGCACTCCAGACCGGGATCGGACCAGAGGGTCGCACCCGTTCGAGTATCGACGACGCTGATGCCTGCGCCCGACATATCGGGCGGCGCAGGTGGAACCGGGATGTTGAGGACCAGCTGCTTGTCGTTCGCGCGGAATGCGGCCGCGATGTTGATGGCGGGCCTGGTTTTCGGGAACCGATGCAGGACGCTGCCGTCGATCACGGAGATCAGGACCAGCTCCTGCTGACTCAGCTGCAGAATCATGCCATGGCCGGGACTGAAGGAGATCGCGCCGATCCATTGGTCGGCGCTGAAGAGCTCCGGCGCGTCGACGACCGACCGAACGACGGCGGAGCCGTCGGGGCCGGGTTCGAGCTGGAAGACGAAGATCGTCGCCTCGGGAGCGGTGGCGAAGAGGACGGCATCGTCGTCGTCGGTGAAGACCGCGGCGGACGCGACGTTCTCGTGACTACCCTCGTTCCACCGCAGCGTGCCCGTCGATGCCTCGACGAGCGAGGGGTCTCCCGTGCACATCAGCCGTGAATCGGCGGTGAACCCAGGAACGGCCATCGAAGAGCCCTGTTTGTGCAGCAGCGTGCCGCTGTCTGCCTCGAGCACGAAACTGTGCGGTGCTCCACCCCTGTCGGACTCGCTGAGGCCGTCGACGCCGAGCAGCGTCGCGTCCGGGCTGAACGCGAGGAACCCGACCCCGGGGGCGTCCCAGAGTTTCTCGCCGTTCGAGACCCGTCGCAGCTGTATTCGAAAGTCGTTGTTCTGGTCGATCGCGCTCACCGCGAGCCGCTGTGCGTCCGGTGTGAACGTCAGGTCCAGGCAGTTTTTCAGATCCGCCGTGGTCCAGACGATCTCGCCGGAGTTGCCATCGACGATGCTGAGGCCGCCCTCGTTCGCGCCGAAGAGTCGCCACCCGGCGCTGACGGCGAGCCAACGACCGTCAGGGCTGAAGGCGACTCGTTCCGCGAAGTGCGGCAGGTCGACGTGCAGTGGGATGTGGAAGTACTCGGATTCGTTCATCGCTGGTGACTTTCGGTTGTGACGGCAGCGAGCGGCGGCTGCTCGCGCCGCACGCCCGCGAAGGCGGATCGGTATTCGCGCCATTGCGCGAGGGCGGTGTCGGTGTCGCGAGCCATGAGGCGGCGACCAGGCGCTCCGGCGAGCACCCACTCGCCGCTGTCGAGTTCCACGCTGTCGGACCAGAGCGTCAGATCGATCTCGATCACCAGTGTCGCCCGTCCGACCAGCGCGTTGCGTTCGGACTGATAACTCAGCGAAAGGCACAGCTCGATCGACACGCTGATCAGACCGAGCACGTCGACACAACCGCCGATGCGCAGGTATCCCGTCAGTGCCACGGCGCCGCTGGGCTCCAGCGTGTATCGCACGCCGCCCAGCGCGTGCACCTCGCCCGACGCGACGACGAAGTCGACGGCCACGAAGGCGCCGAATTCGAGCGACGCCTCGAGGCGTTTCAATCCGTCCCGGTCGAGTTGGATCTCGAGATAGCCACCGCCGCCGAACATCAGCACGCTGAGCTGGAAGGGATTGGCGCGGCTCGCGAAACCGAGCGCGACGCCGACCGGGTCACCGTTGAAGGGGATGTCGATGCCCGCGGTGAGAGCGATGTTGCGCATGACGAACGCGCCCGCGGCCACCGGCGGCAGCGGTAGCGAGTACCGCACCGCGACACCACGCGGGGACACGTCGAGCAGTTTGCCCGCCGAGCCGAGGTCGATCACGTCGCGCAACTTGTCCAGCAACTTCAGCTCGCCGAGGAACTCGGCGTCGATGCCGTCGACGGCGACGTCGGGCGCACCGCCGTCGCGCTGCGCGAAGGTCAGAGTCGCAAACGTCAGGCGCAGCACACGTTTCGGTCCCGGCGGCAACTCGAGCGTGAAATCTTTGACACTGCATACGGTTTCGTTGCGCTCGGCGCTCGCCGTGACGGAAAGGTCGAGTCGCGTGCTCGGTCGGGCGACGAAGGAACCCGCCGAGCGCAGCGTGATACCGCGCCACTGCATCCGGATCTCCGGCGGCGAACCCGCCTTCGGGATCGCGGTGATCTCCGGCGGTACCCGTAACTGGGTCAACAGCGATTTCAAGGGGAACCCGAGCAGCGCGGCCTGGTCGGAGGGAAACAGCGCCGCCGGATCGATCAAGCCGGTCGCCGGATGCGGCATGGCCTGGAGGTTGACCGGTCCCAACGTCCGCGAGATCGCGTTGGTGACGTACTTGGGGGCGACCAGCCCGCCCGACCTGTCGGCGCTCTTGGCGAAATCGATCTCCCTGCCCTGGTCCGGCAACATCTCCAGCAGGACGTCCTCGGATCCGTTGCGCAGGTACTTCTCGGTGAATCGCACCGACGAGAGCTGTGCGTCGCCGCGCAGTACCCGCAGCGCGGGCAGCGCGATCTCCAACTGGGTGAGCGCCGGTCGGTATCCGCCGGTGAGATCGGCCTGCTGCGCGATGCCCGCGATGGTCACGCCGTGTACCTCGTGGACATCGCCGGGTCCGCGGGCGCGGGCGCCGACCAGGTCGACCGGTGTGGGCGCGAACCGGACCTGCGCGGTGCCATAGTCGGCGGCAAGCCGCTGAGCGAGTCCGGGATCGGTGAGCGAGGTCGACGTCGGGTTCATCGCGATCCGTGCCACGAAAAGCAGCGGCATGGTGAAGGTCGCGTTCGCGCCGCCGGTGGCGCACCGGATCGGAAACAAGACGGGTGCACCGGCGCTGGTCGTCGGACGGAAATGCGTGGCCTGCGTGCCGATTCCGGGCAGTGCGGTCATGCGCCACGCCGCGCCGGGAACGGTTGAATGGGGAGAGGCGATATCGGTGAAGGTCGTCTGGGTGATCTCGACCTCGCCGAGCGGGAATCGGCGGCGCATCGCCTCGGCGGCGGGCTCGCGCCGTATCGGCTCGACGATGGTGAGGATGCCGATTCGCCGGAGCACCGCGGCGCCGCCTGCCGTGGGGTGCGCGTCGAACGCGCGCGTCACCACCTCCAGGTATTCGGCCTCGTGGCCCAGCGGATACACGACACCTTCGAATCGGGCGCGAACCTTCATGTCGCGGCCGAGCGCCGTCTGCTGCTCCCATTCGAAGCCGGGCCACGCGCCGGCCGCGTACAGCGTCCCGCCGAAGGAACTGAGTTCGAGGCGAGTGGCGGTCGCCGGCCGGCTGTTCGTCTCCAAGGCGAGCCGGGTGCGCGCCGATCGAGGTAGCGCGAGCGTGTTGTTCGGCGCTTGCGGACCGAAGGCGGGATCCGCCGTATCGGCGAGCGCGGGATCGGCGACCCGCAGTGCGAGCCGCGCATCCGGCGCCGCACTCGTCGGCGACAGCGTGGCGTCGACCAGCCGGGTGCGCCACAGTCCGCTGACCTCTCCGTCCGAGACGGGCGCGCTCGGATGGCGGCACACCACAGCGCTGCCCGGCGTGTGTGTCGCGGGCGCGAGCAGTACCCGCCACGGCAACTCGATCGCGGTGTCGTTCGCCCCGGGGACACCGGAGGACACCACCAGCGGAACATTGCCGACGGCATCCAGAATGCCGCTCGCCGTCAAGGCGATCCGTCTGCCCTGGGGGACCTCGATCACGATACGGCTGGATCCGGAAAGGACCGCGCGCCAGCCGGGGACCGTCGTCCCCGCGGTTCCGGCCGGAAGCGACAGCGGCGCCGCCGAGGCAGGCGGCGAGCACTCCTCGCCCACGTGCTGCGGCGGAAACAACAGGCTCAGCCGCGCCTGGTTGCCTGCCGTCAGGACAGGTACGCCTGCCGGGCCCGCGCGGTCCGTCGTGAATCCAGACCAGCGGACACCGATCAGTAGATGGTCCGCGGGGCGAATCAGCAGTACCGACCCCATGGCGACGAACTCCCTTCGCCGCGCCTTGCCGACAGTGGCGCACGGCACCGGATTTCGATTACAAGCCTTGCCATTCTCTCGGCGAACGCAGCCGTGGGGACGCGTAGTGGACTACTCGAATCGAGGCGGCGGCGTCTCGAACGCCTGTGGGTTGCTCGATGTCGGCCACCCTGCTCATGGCTCCCTGGCCCGAAGTCGCGGCGTCGGATGCGCCGGTGAACGGGATTGCGGGCCCGCCTGTGCGGCATGGTCGCGGGGGCCGCGGGCACTCCCTGGCAGGATCGAGGCATGGAATGGCGTGGGCGTGGTGTGCTGGTAGCGGCGGTGCTGGCCATGGTTGCGGCCGGGTGCACCGTCGAGCGGGCGGAGCCGAAGGCACCGATGCCTGCGCCGGAGCAGGGGTTGGAGCGGTTCTACGAGCAGACGCCGGCGTGGGGGGAGTGCGCGGGGTTCGGGGATCCGAACGACCGGTTCCCGCCGAACGCGCAGTGCGCGAAGATCACGGTGCCGATCGATTACGCGAACCCCGACGGGCCGACAGCGCAGATCGCGTTGAGCAGGATCCCCGCCTCGGGGGCGAAGATCGGGTCGCTGCTGTTGAACCCGGGCGGGCCGGGGGTGTCGGGGCTGTCGATGTCGGGGATCGCCAATCGCACGCCGCTGTCGGAGCGCTTCGATCGGGTCGGGTTCGATCCGCGCGGTGTCGGCGCGTCGACGCCGTCGATCGCGTGCCTGACCCCGCAGGAGAACGACGCGGAGCGCGCCGAGCGCCCGGAGGAGAACACTCCCGAGGGGATCGCGGCCGCACAGGCCGAGAACAAGGAGTACGCCGACAAGTGCGTCGAGCGCAGCGGTGACGAACTGCTCGCGCACGTCGGCACCCGCGAGGTGGTGCGGGACATGGACGTGATCAGGGCGGTGCTCGGCGACCCGAAACTGACCTACCTCGGCTACTCGTACGGCACCAAGCTCGGCTCGCTGTACGCGGAGCAGTACCCGGACCGGGTGCGGGCGCTCGTGCTGGACGGCGCGGTCGATTCCTCGAAGGATCCGGTGCAGGAGTCGCTGCGCCAGGCGGCGGGTTTCCAGACCGCGTTCGACGCCTACGCCCGGCAGTGTGCCGAGGAACCGGACTGCCCGCTCGGCACCGATCCGGCCAAGGCCGTCGCGCGTTTCCGCGACCTGGTGAACCCGCTGTGGGACACGCCTGCCGCGACCACCGACCCGCGCGGCCTCAGCTACAGCGACGCCATGACCGGCGTCACCCAGACGCTCTACTCCGACGACCTGTGGCAGGTGCTCACCCTCGGCCTGGACGAACTGCGCGACGGCCGCGGCGACACCCTCCTGCAATTGGCCGACATGTACGACGGCCGCCGCGACGACGGCACCTACAACAACACCCAGGACGCCTTCAACGCCATCCGCTGCGTCGACGACCCTCGGGTCACCGATCCCGCGGTGGCGGGACGCCAGGACGCCGAGTACCGCAAGGCCGCGCCGTTCCTGGACGACGGCCGCGGCACCGGCCAGGCCCCGCTGGAGGTGTGCGCGAGCTGGCCGGTGCCGAACAGCGGCAACCCGCACCGGATCTCCGTGAACGGTCTGACGAAGGTCGTGGTGGTGTCCACGACCGACGATCCGGCGACGCCGTATCAGGCGGGCGTCGACCTGGCCGCCCAGCTGGACGCCGCGCTGATCACTTTCAACGGCAACCGCCACACCGCCGCGCTGGTGGCGGGCGATCAGTGCCTGGACGACGCGGTGACCGCCTATCTGGTCGATCTGGAGGCCCCCGAGCCGGGATTGACCTGCTGACGGCTCGCCGAAAGTGCTCACCGTCACACCGCCGCGGCGGTGAGCTTCGTCCCGAATAGTCCCTCGCGCACCCGAAACGCAATCCCGAGCACGGATGTAACACGGATTTAACGCCGGATGCTTACGCTCGCGGACATGGATCGCCAGAAGGAATTCGTGCTGCGGACGCTCGAAGAGCGGGACATTCGCTTCGTGCGGCTCTGGTTCACCGACGTCTTGGGCTACCTGAAGTCCGTCGCCATCGCCCCCGCCGAGCTCGAGGGCGCCTTCGAAGAGGGCATCGGCTTCGACGGCTCGGCCATCGAGGGCTTCGCCCGGGTGTCGGAGGCCGATATGGTCGCCCGTCCCGATCCTTCCACTTTCCAGGTGCTGCCCTGGGCCACCAGCAAGGGGCATCAGCACTCCGCGCGCATGTTCTGCGACATCACCATGCCCGACGGTTCGCCGTCCTGGGCCGACCCGCGCCACGTGCTGCGGCGGCAGCTGAACAAGGCGGGCGATGTCGGGTTCAGCTGCTACGTGCACCCGGAGATCGAGTTCTTCCTGCTGAAGAACGGCCCGCAGGACGGCACCCCGCCGCACCCGGCCGACACCGGCGGCTTCTTCGACCAGGCGGTACACGACTCGGCCCCGAACTTCCGGCGCCACGCGATCGACGCGCTCGAGTCGATGGGCATCTCGGTGGAGTTCAGCCACCACGAGGGCGCGCCCGGCCAGCAGGAGATCGACCTGCGCTACGCCGACGCGCTGTCCATGGCCGACAACGTGATGACCTTCCGCTACCTGATCAAGGAAGTGGCCATCGACGAGGGCGTGCGCGCCACCTTCATGCCCAAGCCGTTCGCCCAGTACCCCGGCTCGGCGATGCACACGCACATGAGCCTGTTCGAGGGCGAGAACAACGCGTTCGCCGACCCCGACGACCCGATCAACCTCTCCGAGACCGCCCGCGCGTTCATCGCGGGCATCCTGGAGCACGCGCCGGAGATCAGCGCGATCACCAACCAGTGGGTGAACTCCTACAAGCGGCTCATCCACGGCGGCGAGGCCCCGACCGCGGCGTCGTGGGGCCGGTCCAACCGCTCCGCGCTGGTGCGCGTGCCGATGTACACGCCGAACAAGGCGTCCTCGCGTCGCGTCGAGATCCGCAGCCCAGATTCCGCCTGCAACCCCTACCTGGCGTTCGCGGTGCTGCTCGCGGCCGGCATGCGCGGCATCGAGAAGGGCTACACGCTGCCGCCGGAGGCCGAGGACGACGTGTGGTCGCTGACCTCCGCCGAGCGGCGCGCGATGGGCTTCCGCGAGCTGCCAGGCACGCTCGACGAGGCGTTGCAGGCGATGGAGCGCTCGGAGCTGGTCGCCGAGACCCTCGGTGAGCACGTCTTCGACTTCTTCTTGCGCAACAAGCGCCGGGAGTGGGCCGACTACCGCAGCCAGGTGACTCCGTTCGAGCTCAAGGAGTACCTCGGACTGTGACCTGGGCGCGCGAGCCGGGCATGTAGTTTTAAGACTATGGTCCGGCCACCGTCTGCGCGCTCCGCTGTCCCCGGTGTCGGTCGGCTCGGATTGCTCGAGCCGACGGCCGCAGCTTCGCTGCGCGAATTGGGCTGGGACAACGTCGAAAGCATTCCGGTCCTCTGGGCGCTGTCCAGGGCGCCCGACGCCGACCTGGCGCTGAGCACCCTGATGCGCCTTCGCGAGGGACTCGGAAGCGACTGGGCCGCAGTGGATTCCGCGCTGCGCACCGACAAGTCCTTGCGCGGCAGGCTTTTCGCGCTGGTCGGCTCGTCGAGCGCCTTCGGCGACCACCTGGTGGCCGAGCCCGCTTCGTGGCAGCTGCTGCGCCGCGCCGAGCTGCCGACGCGCGAGGACGTGCTCGCCGACCTGCTCGACGTCGTCGACGCGGTGCCGGAAGAGGGGTCGCACACATCGAACGCAGCGACGCATCGCGACTCGATGGGCCGGGGGACAGGCGGGCTGCTGTTCCGCGCCGGCATCGCGGGGCCCGAAGCGGTGCCGCTGCTGCGCAGGCGCTATCGCGACCAGCTGATGGTGCTCGCCGCGCTGGATCTGGCGGCCACCGTCGAGAACGAGCCGGTGCTGCCGTACCAGGTGGTCGGCATGCATCTCACCGATCTGGCCGACGCCGCGCTCACCGCGGCGCTCGCGGTCGCGGTCGCGCGGGTCTGCAAGGACGGCCAGGTCCCCGTCCGGCTCGCGGTGATCGCGATGGGCAAAAGCGGTGCGTGCGAACTGAATTACGTCAGCGACGTGGACGTCGTGTTCGTCGCCGAACCGGCCGACGCGATCGCGACCCGGCTGGCGGCCGAGACGATGAGCGTCGGCAGCCTGGCCTTCTTCGAAGTCGACGCGGCGCTGCGCCCGGAGGGCAAACAGGGAGCCCTGGTGCGCACCCTGGAGTCGCACCTCGCCTACTACAAGCGGTGGGCGCGCACCTGGGAGTTCCAGGCGCTGCTGAAGAACCGTCCGATGACGGGCGATCTCGAACTCGGGCGCCAGTACCGCGACGCGGTGATGCCGATGGTCTGGACCGCCTCGGAGCGCCCCGATTTCGTCGCCGACGTGCAGGCGATGCGCCGTCGCGTGGAAGACCTGGTGCCCGCCGACCTGCGCGAACGCGAACTGAAACTCGGCCACGGCAGCCTGCGCGATGTCGAATTCGCCGTGCAGCTCCTGCAATTGGTGCACGGCAGGGTGGACGAGTCGCTGCACGTGCAGGGCACCGTCGAGGCGTTGACGGCGCTCGCCACGGGCGGTTACGTCGGCAGGGACGACGCCGCGAATCTCACCGCCTCCTACGAATTCCTGCGGCTGCTCGAACATCGGTTGCAGCTGCAACGGCTCAAGCGCACCCACACGCTGCCCGCCACCGACGACGAGGAGGGCATGCGCTGGCTGGCCCGCGCCGCCCACATCCGTCCCGACGGCAGGCAGGACGCGGTCGGCGTGCTCGGCTCCGAGATCCGCCGGAACGCGGTGCGGGTGCGGCGATTGCACGCGAAGCTGTTCTACCGGCCGCTGCTGGACGCGGTGGCCCGGATGGACTCCGACGCGCTGCGGCTGAGCCCGGACGCCGCCGTCCGGCAGCTGGCCGCCCTCGGCTACGCGGCGCCGGAGAACGCCCTCGGCCACCTCAAGGCGCTCACCGGCGGGGTCTCTCGCAAGGGTCGCATCCAGGCGCTGCTGCTGCCCACCCTGCTCGAATGGCTCGGTGACACACCGAATCCCGACGCGGGCCTGCTCGCCTACCGCCGGGTGTCGGAGGGACTGGACGACCAGATCTGGTTCCTGCGCGAGCTGCGCGACGAGGGCGCGATCGCGCAGCGGTTGATGATCGTGCTCGGCTCCTCGGAATACCTGCCCGATCTTCTGATCAACGCGCCGGAAACGATCCGCATGTACGCCGACGGTCCCGGCGGCTCGCTGCTGCTCGTCCCGCAACCCGAGGACGTCGCGCGCGGCATCCTCATGGCATCGGCCCGCTACGAGGACCCGAAACGCGCTGTGGCGGCGGCCCGTTCGCTACGCAGGCACGAACTCGCCAGGGTGGCCTCGGCCGACCTGCTCGGCATGCTCGAGGTGCCAGAGGTGTGCCGGGCGCTGTCGTCGGTGTGGGTGGCGGTGCTGGAGGCCGCGCTCTCGGCGGTGATCCGGGCGACCGAAGCGGAGACGGGAGCGTCCGCGCCCGCCGACTTCGCGGTGATCGGCATGGGCAGGCTCGGCGGGATGGAGCTCGGCTACGGCTCCGACGCCGATGTGCTGTTCGTCTGCGATCCGCGCCCCGGCGAGGACGAGACCAAGGCCGTGAAATGGGCCATCGGCGTCGCCGAGAAGGTGCAGCGGATGCTCGGCGCGCCGAGCACCGATCCGCCGCTGCACGTCGACGCGGGCTTGCGGCCGGAGGGACGCAACGGCGCGCTGGTGCGCACCCTCGCGGCCTACCGCGCCTACTACGAACAGTGGGCGCAGCCGTGGGAGGTGCAGGCACTGCTGCGCGCGCACCAGATCGCGGGCGATCAGGGGCTCGGGCTGCGCTTCCTGCACGTCATCGACAAGGTGCGCTACCCGGTGGGCGGTGTCTCGGCGGAGGCGGTGCGCGAGATCCGCCGCATCAAGGCCAGGGTGGACGCCGAACGCCTGCCCCGCGGCGCGAACCCCGCGACGCACACCAAGCTCGGCCGCGGCGGCCTGGCCGACGTCGAATGGACCGTGCAGCTCATGCAGCTGCGCCACGCTCACGAGGTGCCCGCGCTGCACAACACCTCCACCCTGGAATCGCTCGACGTCATCGAGGAGACGAAACTCCTGGACGCCGAGGACGTCGCGCTGCTGCGCGACGCCTGGCTCACCGCGACCAAGGCGCGCAACGCCTTGGTCCTGGTGCGCGGCAAGGCCACCGACCAGCTGCCCGGCCCCGGCCGCCTGCTCTCGGCGGTCGCGCGGGTGGCGGGGTGGCGCAACGAC
Source organism: Nocardia sp. bgisy118 (assembly GCF_057708605.1). Lineage (NCBI taxonomy): Bacteria > Bacillati > Actinomycetota > Actinomycetes > Mycobacteriales > Nocardiaceae > Nocardia > Nocardia sp. bgisy118. The sequence continues at coordinate 342,883 of NZ_JBYISM010000005.1, forward strand.
GACGGCAGCGAATTCCTCGACAACTACATGCGCATCACGCGGCGCGCGAAAGCGGTGGTGGAGCGCGTCTTCGGGGCGTGAAGCAGGCATGCCGCGCTGGAGAGCGGGCAGGGTCCCGCGATCACGGCGCGGTGAGCGCGGCGGCCAGTGGGAGGCATTCCACGATGCGTGCGTCGACGCCGCGCCGGGAGATTCGTTCCGCGCGATGCGGCCTCAGCGGCGATGCAGTCTGTCGACGAACGCGCGCAACGCGAGCCGATCCTCCTCGGGTCCGCGACGGCCGCCTGTCACCGTCACCGTCACGGGGCTGCCCGCTGTCATCGGCAGCACGTCCCACGCCACCGGCAAGACCAGCGCGTGCACGTCGCGTCCGCCGCAGCTGACGGTGACGCGTGAGGTGTAGCGGCCCGCGAGCATCGCGAGTTCCTCAGCGTCGTCGGCCGATAGCGGTCCAGCGGCCGTGAACTCTTCGATATACATCGTGGATACCCTCGTGTCCGCGCGGCATCGGCGCCGCTCTCGCCAGTGTAGGAATTGTGCGGATCCTGTGGCGTTATGGATCGCACAAGTTTTCCGCAGGCGAAGCCGCCTAGGGTCGATCGCATGCGTGTATGGGTGAACCGGGTGCTGCTCGCTCTGGGGTGGTGCGCTCTGGCCGTCGGAATCGTGGGCGTCGTGCTGTATTTCAGCACGTGGCAGCGGCGGTTGCCGGTGCTCGTCGCCTCTGCGGCCTCGTATCTGATGCTCGGCGCGGTGGTGGGGCTGCTGCTGTTCGTCGTCGCCAGGGGATGGCGCAGCGCGGCGGCCGCGGGCGTCGTCGCGGTCGCGGTGCTGTGGACGCAGCTGCCGTTGTTCGTGCCGGACGGGCGGGCGGCGAGCGGCCCGGAGATCCGGGTGCTCCAGTCGAATCTGCTGTTCGGCGGCGCCGACCTGCCCGTGGTGGTGCGCGAGGTCCGCGAGCGTCGGGTGGACGTGCTCACGCTCGAGGAGCTGACACCCGAGTCGGCCGCGCGGCTGACCACCGAACTGGCCGGCGAGCTCCCGTACCACTACCTGGAACCGGGGAGCTGGGGATCGGGGAGCGGCATCTTCAGCCGATACCCGTTGCGCGACACCAGGAAATACGACGGCTTCGTGATGGCCAATCTCTCGGCCACGATGGAGCACCCGCAGCGCGGGCCGGTCGCGGTCTACGCCTTCCACCCGATGCCGCCGCCGCTGGATTTCGCGGCGTGGAGCGCGGAGATGCGGCATATCCGCGAAATCCTGGACGCGCAAACCGGTCCGGCGCTCGTCGGCGCGGATTTCAATGCGACACGCGATCATTCGGCCTTCCGTGATCTGGTGCGTGACCGATTCGACTCGGCCGCCGATCTGGCCGGAGCGGGCCCACTGCCCACCTATCCGACCGACCGGCCGTGGGGACCGGTGATCGGCATCGACCACATCCTGATCGCAGGCGGCACCGCCGAAGAGATGGAGAGCCTGTCCATCCCGGGCTCGGACCACCGCGCGGTGTTCGCCGTGCTGAGGTTCGACGCCTGACCGGCAGAGCGGTGCGCTCGGCCCAGGAACCCAGGGCGCGCAACGCGATACGCGCGCACGGATGCCAGCGATTACCATGTGAACGCTCGACCGGCGGTGTGGGTAGACCACCGTCCGGCGGCGCGGGCGAGTGCCCGCAGGACCGGGGAGGAAGACCTGATGAGGACCAAACGGCTGCGGTTCGCCGCGATCGCTGTGCTGACGGCGGTCGGCGCGACGCTCGCCGGCTGCGGCAGTTCGCAGACCACGACGAGCTCGGAGGGCGTCACCGCCGTCGATCCGAACAACCCGTGGATGGCGGCGGGCGCGGCGACAAGCACCGGCCCGAGCGGCCCGCGCCCCGGCGTGCCGGACGCGCCGCTGACGGCGGAGAACGGCGACGGCGGACGGGTCGACCGGCTCGCCCTCAACGCCATCGGCGACATCGAGGAGTTCTGGAAGGCCGAGTACGCCAAGACTTTTCCCGGCGCCTTCAAGCCGGTGGACAAATACATCTCCTGGGACGCGCGCGCCCCCAAGGAGCAGTCGGTGAAGTTCTGCAAGGCCGACACCTACAAGCTGGTCAACGCGGCCTACTGCGGGCTCGACCACACCATCGGCTGGGACCGCAGGGTGCTGCTGCCGCTGCTGGAGGACAAGTACGGTCCGATGTCGGTGGTGATGGTGCTCGCGCACGAGTACGGGCACGCCATCCAGGGGCAGGCCAAGATCGCCGGGCTGTTCACCGGCGCGCTGGTCAAGGAGCAGCAGGCCGACTGCCTGGCGGGCGTGTTCCTGCGGCATGTCGCCGAGGGCGACGCGCCGCACTTCACCATGAACATGACCGACGGACTGGACGGCGTGCTCGGCGCCACCATCGCGGTGCGCGACACCGATCCCAGCGACCCCGACAACGTGCACGGCTCGGCCTTCGAGCGGGTGACCGCCGTGCAGCTCGGCTACACCGAGGGCGCCGAAGCCTGCAAGAGGATCGACAAGAAGGAGATCAAGCAGCGTCGCGGCGACCTGCCGGTGACCTTCGAGGTGGACGACGAGGAGAACCAGCAGCTTCCGGTGGACCAGGCCTCGCTGACCAGCGTGAGCCAGGCGCTGGCCAAGAACTTCCCGCTCACCGCCGCACCGAAGTTCGACTACTCCGGCGTGGTGCGCAACTGCTCGAAGGTCACCGCCACCGAACCGGTCTCGTACTGCCCGAGCACGAACACGATCGGCACCGACGTACCGAAACTGGCCGAGCGCGGTGGTCCGCTCGACGGCGACGCCGAGCCGCTGTCCGCGGTCGTGCAGGGTGACTACAACGCCTTCGTCGTGTTCGTCTCCCGCTACATGCTCGCCGTCCAGCAGGAGCGCAAACTCTCGCTGACCGGTGCGGCGACCGCGGGCCTGCGCACCGCCTGCCTCAGCGGCGCCTTCACCACCAAGCTGAGCGAGCCGACAAGCGACCCGCGCCTGTCGGCGAACGACCTCGACGAGGCTGTCTCCGGACTGCTCGCCGACGGGCTGGCCGCCGCCGACGTGGACGGCAAGGTCGTGAAGAGCGGCTACCAGCGGCTCGAGGCGTTCCGCACCGGTGTGCTCGACGGCGAGCAGGCCTGCATGACCAAGTTCCGGTGAGCGGGTCCGCCGCGGCCGGAGTTATTCGGCCGCGGCGGGCAGCGCGCGCAGCGAGCTGAGCGTGGTCGCCAGCGCGCGGGCGGCCTCGGCGCCCTTGGTCACGAAATGCCCGGTGAAGTAGTCGACGTGCTCGCTGTGCTCGTGGAAGTGGTGCGGGGTGAGCACGACGGAGAAGACCGGCACGTCGGTGTCCAGCTGCACGCGCATCAGCCCGTCGATCACGGCCGAGGCGACGAAATCGTGCCGGTAGATGCCGCCGTCGACCACCAGCGCGGCCGCCACGATCGCCGAGTACCTGCCGGTCTGGGCGAGCCGCTTGGCGTGCAGCGGAATCTCGAACGCGCCGGGCACTTCGAAGACGTCGATGGTGGCCGGGTCGAAGCCCAGGTCGGTGTATTCCGCGGTGAAGCCCTCCAGGGCCTTGCCGACGATCGAGCTGTGCCAGGTGGCGCGGACGAACGCGACGGATCTGGTCGGTGTGGTTCCCATGACCGGATCCTACGGCTCGGTGATGTGCGCCTCCAGCCATGTCACCACGTCGGTGAGCACCCGGTCCTGCTCCGGCTCGTTGAAGATCTCGTGGTAGAGGCCGTCGTAGCGGATGACGGTCAGGTCCTTCGAGGCCGCGCCGCGTTCGATCAGGTCGGTGCTGGACGGTGCCGCGAGGACGTCCGCGGTGCCGTGCAGCACCAGCAGCGGGACGGTGAGCTTGTCCAGCCGTCGCTTGACCGTGTCGGTGGCGTTGAGGATCTCGGTGCCGGTGCGGGCCGGGAGCTTGCCGCGGTAGACCAGCGGATCGGCGTCGTAGGCGGCGACCACCGCGGGGTCGCGGCTGATCATCGACGAATCCAGTTTCAGTACGCCGAGATTCGGCGTCAGCCGGGACAGCACCGGCGCAAGTAGTCGCTGTGCCGGATTGCCGACCGGAATGTCCAGCGGCGGGGCGGAGAGCACGATGCCCGCCACGTCGATCGGCCCGCGGGTGGCCAGATACAACGTGATCAGGCTGCCCATCGAGTGCGCGACCAGGAACTTCGGCACGCCGGGCTGCTCGCGGGCGGCGATGTCGAGCATGCCCTCGACGTTGTCGGCGGAGCCCGCCATGGAGCCGATGTTGGCCTTGCTGCCCGCCGACTTGCCGTGGCCGAGGTGATCGAGCGCGTAGACCGCGAACCCGGCGTCGGCCAGCCGCTTTCCGACGTGGCCGTACCGGCCGGAATGTTCGGCGATGCCGTGCACCAGCACCACCACCGCCTTGGCCGTGGTCTCGGGAAGCCATGCGCGCCAAGCGATCCGGCTGCCCGTGCCCTCGAAATCGCCGTCCTCGATGCGGGTCACCTGCGCTCCTCTCGGGTAGAACCATGCGCGAGTTCCTCGATCAGCCGCCGATTGAACTCGATGAGCCGAGCGTAGTTCACCCGGGAGATGCGCTCGTCGGTTCCGTGGATTGTCGCCAGGTCGGCCTCGGTCAGCACGATCGGCGCGAAGTTGCACCGAGTAGCGGCGAGATCGTCGTAGTGGCGCGAGTCGGTGGCGCCGGGCACCAGGCCGGTGGTGACGGCGATGCCGGGGACGATGGTCTCGGCCAGCCGGGCGACCAGCTCGAACGCGGGGCCGGGCGCAGTGGTCTGCGACGGTTCCGACGACATCCCGACCAGCTCCAGCTGCACGCCGGGATCGCGAATCACCTTGCGGCAGTGCGCGAGCACCCCGGCCACCGAATCGCCGGGCAGGATGCGGAAATTGACGAGCGCCTCGGCGCGCTGCGGCAGCACGTTCGCCTTCACGCCGCCGCTGATCACGGTGGGGGCGGTGGTGGTGCGCACCAGCGCCTCGGTCTGCGGGCGGGCGGCCATGATCCGGGTGATCATCGGCCCAGCGAGACCGGCGATCCCGAACAACCGCCTGCGGGTCTCCGGCATCACCGCGCGCAGCCGGGTGAGCATGTCGGCGATCACCGGCGTCAGCCGCAGCGGCATCGGATGATCCTGGATCCGCCCCACCGCCCTGGCGATCCGGCCGACGGCGGTCTGCCTGCCCGGCATCGAGGAATGCCCGCCGGTCTGCTGCACCTGGAGCCGCACGGTGGCATAGCCCTTCTCGCCCAGCATGATCGAGGCCACCGGCCGGTCGACGCCGTCGGCGACGCCCTCGGTGATCACGCCGCCCTCGTCCAGCAGCAGCTCCGCGCGCACGCCGTGGCGGCGCAGATGATCCGCCATCCGGACGGCTCCCTCGTCGCCGAAGATCTCCTCGTCGTGCCCGAAGGCGAGGTAGACGGTGTGCCGGGGTCGCACGCCTTCGGCCAGCGCGGACTCCACCGCTTCCAGAATGGCGATCAGCCTGCTCTTGTCGTCGATGGCGCCGCGACCCCAGACGAACTCGTCGTCCACGACGCCGTCGAAGGGGGGATGGGTCCAGCGTCGTGCGTCGTCGACCGGCACCACGTCCTGGTGGGCGAGCAGGATCGCGCACACAGGTCCCGGTTCGGCGCCGGGCCAGCGGTAGAGCCTGCTGTGGCCGAACAGCTCGAGCTCGAGCTCGGCGTGCACCAGCGGGAACGAGCGCTCCAGGTGCGCGGCGAGCTGCTCGAAGGCGGCGTCGGCGGCGTCGGCGGCGCCGGTCGAGTCCTCGGTGGACACCGTGGCGCAGCGCAGCGCCGCGGCGAGCCGCTCGGCGACGAGGTCGTCGACCCCGGCGGGGGTGGTCTCTGGCGTCATCGGGCACCGGTCGGGGGCGGCGTGTTCGTGAACATCACTGCATTCTTCAACACGGGCGGCGGCGACTGGGACAGGTCGGTCGGCTCGCCCCTTCGCGCGACCGGGACGGACGGCTCGCTTCGTCACCGCGCGGCGGGCAGGTCGACGGAGGTCGCCGGGTCGTTCAGGATGTCGGGACCGAGCTGGAAGCTCTTCTCGACGCGCCACCTGGCGTGCATGTCGGGCGTGCCGCCGGTGAGGTCGGGGCTGCGCGGGGCGGTGAGCACGGGCAGTTCCACGTAGGCGGCGTGCACGGTGACCGCGGCATTGCTCGGCGCGTGCGACCAGACGTCGTCGACCACGTCGGTGATCTTCGCGCCGAGCCGATGGCCCGCGGCCAGCGGCCAGTCCTGGGCCAGCAGCCGGAGATCGACCTCGGGGCGCACCGGGGCGATGCCACGGGTGACGATGGTGGCGCGTCCGTCCGGCGCGATGTCGTAGAGCTCGACGGCGACCGTGGCCGACTCGGGACCGGTGAGCCGCAGCGCGGCCGTCGCCATGCCGGACAGGTGCGTCGGCTCAGCCAACGGCTGTGACACCGACCAGATCTCGCGATCGCGGCCGGGCAGCAGACCGCGATCGATATAGGAACCGGTCCGCAGTGGCAGGACGATGCGCGCCGAATCCGCAGGCGGCCACGCCGTTTCGGAACGCCAGCCGCCGTCGAACTGGCCCACCCTGACCCGGGGGCCCGGCACCTCGACGTCCTTGCCCGCCACGTGCCGGTCGAAGAACGCCATCAGCTCGGCGTCGAAGAAGGATGTGCCGCATTTGGCGTGGCAATCGGTGTGGCCCCACTGGCCGAACCAGGCGCGGTGTTCGCCGGGGCCCAGGCCCTGCCACATCTCGAAAACGCGGTCCGGCCGGGTGTTGGCGTCGAGGAAGCCCTGGCTGACGAACAGCGGAATGGTGGTGCCGCGCAGGTCGTCCACGAGGTCGCGCTCGCGCCACCCGGGGTTGGCCGCGTCGTGGTCGGTGGTGAGGTCGACGTAGCGCTCGGCGCAGCCCGGCGGCATACTCACCGCGTTCGCCTGATACTCGGGCGAGTCGTCCCAGTGCGCCGGGGTGGAGGCGATGGCGAGATGCTCCAGCCCGACCTGGTCGGCGGGCCGGATGCCGTTGTCCGTCACGGGTTTTCCGGAGAACTTCCACGAGACGCCGCGCATGTACAGATACGAGTACGGGTCCACCACCGGCGCGAACGCGGCCACCGCGGCCAGGCCCTTGGGTTTCGCCGCGAGCGCGAGCATGCCCGTCCACGCCTCGTAGGAGGTGCCTGTCATACCGACCCGCCCGGTCGACCATGGCTGCGAAGCGGCCCATTCCACCGCGGTGACCACATCCGACCGTTCGCCCGGCCCGCCGTAGTCCGGGCAGCCGTTCGAGCCGCCGAACCCGCGCAGATCCACCAGCACGTAGGTGTAGCCCGCGCGCAGCGCCTCATCGACCGGCAGGTTCTCGACGGACGGGCCGCCTTCCGGGAGCGGGTGGGTCAGGTAGGCCAGGTGCGAGCGGTACGGGCTCACGGTGAGCAGCACCGGCGTCTTGGCGTCGTCGGCGAGGCCGGGCGGGCGCAGCACGTCCGCGTGCAGGCGGGTGCCGTCCGGTGCGGTCAAGTAGGTCTGCCACCACGTGAACGGCACGCTGGGCGGTTCAGCCGCCACGGGCGTCGCCACCCCCAGCATCAACGCCACCCCGGCCGCCACCCGCGCCACCACAGAACCCACTCGCACCAGAGGACTATGGTGCGTCACCTGGGCTGCCGTCCAGCCCCGGAATCTGGGGTGCGATCGGGCGGTCGTCGCGAACACTCCCCAGGCTCTGCCCGCCACGAGGATTCGCCTGGTGTCTCAGGCAGGTCGGCGTATGATCGGGCCCTAGTGCGATCGACCGGGGGAAATATGACCGAGCCGGTGACCACGGATTGGGACCGATTCGTGCAGGCGCTGGCCCGCTGCCTGGCCCAACTACCCTCGCGCGCCACGCTGATCATCGCCGCACCCGGCAATCGCTACGTCCAGTTCGTGCAATTCGACATCAAGTTGTCGGCCGAACTCGCGGGCAATCGCTATCTGGCCCAGCCGATGTCCGCCGACGCCGAGCGGATGCTGCGCGAACTCGGCTGGCAGGCACCGGTTTCCCGGCTCGAGATCGACAATTGGCAACGCAGCCTGTTCTGGCCACTGGCCGAGCACGTCCTGGTCGAATTCTCTCGATCCGTCGCTCTCGGCTTGCAACACGCGCTCGGCGTGCGCGCGCCGAGCGAGCTGCGCGCCATGGGCTGGACCGAGGCGTCCGGCGATCTGGATCTCACCGTCCTCGGGCTCGTCCCGAAACCGAGCACCGACAACTGAGACCTCGGAACAGCGCCGAGCCCCCGCCACCTCGGGTGGCGAGGGCTCGGATCAGAGGTTTCAGCTGACCAGGTTCTTGCGCAATTTCAGGATCGTGCCCGGATCCAGCCCGAGGCCCTGGGTGAGGAACTTTCCGAAATCGCCGTAGCTCTGTTCCATCTGCTGGATGGCGGCGTCCAGGTAGGCGTCCCGCACCTCCTGCAACGGGATCAGCAAGTCCGGATTCTGCATCAGCCCGGCGCGTTTCACGTCCTCGCGCAGCTTGGCGTCCGCGGCGGCGCGGTACTGGTTGGACAGCAGATAGTCCTGCCGCGCGGTGCCTTCCGGCACGCCGACGGCGCGCAGCACCACATAGGTGAGCCAGCCGGTGCGGTCCTTGCCCGCCGTGCAGTGGTAGAGCGTGGCGCGGTCGGAGTTCGCCAGGTCGCGGATCGTCTGCCCGAAAGCGTTGCGCGAGGCCTCGTTCAGGAAGCTGCGATACACCCCGGCCATGATCTGCTCGGCCCGCCCGTTGCCCAGCAGCTCCTCCTGCTTCTGCGGATCCCGCGACTGGATCGCTTGCAGCATCTGCTGGAACAATCCGGTGTCGTCGATCGGTCGCGCGACGGCCGAAACACCCGCGGGCAGCTTGTCCTTCCCCGCGAACTGCACCTCGGCCGGTGTCCGGAGATCCACCGCCGCCCGCAGATTCAACGTCCCGAGCTTCTGCACGTCCGCCTCGGTCAGCTTCTCCAGCGAATCGGCCCGAAACGCCTTGCCGGACTTGACCCGAGCCCCGTCATACGTCCGATACCCGCCGATATCCCGGACATTGACGGCCCCCTGTAACTCGATGCGAGCCGCCGCCTCCACGGTCGGCTCGGCCATCGCACTGGGCGCAGCAGGGGTCGACACCAAGGCCAGCGCACTGAGCGCCGCACCGATGAGAGCAATGAATGAAATCTTCATGCCGGGCGACACTAGAACGTGTTCTAAGGGAGTTCTCAGGTTCGTCTCGGTCCACCCGGTGAGCGGGATTTCCAATCCGCCCAACGGGATCCAGGGTTTCCGCGCCTCGGTTCTGGCCAGCGGTCTGTCGGCCGCTCTGGGTGGCCTTTCGGCGCGCTCGGCGTAGTGCTCACGCAGCGCGCGAAGCACGTGGGTGCTGCTGAATCCCCCGCCAGCTTTCCGCAAGCCCACTCGCCCCGATTCGCGGTCCTACCGGTGCTCGAGAATCGAGAGATACAGGCGGGTCGCGACGGCTTCGGCATCCTCGGTGCGCGGGTTGCTGTAGGTTTCGGCGCCCGGCAGGTTCGCGGCGTAGGTGCGGGCAGCGGCGGCGAGGACGGACATGAGACCGGAGGACCGCTGAATGGGCGACTTCGCAGCCCAGGCGAGAGATCTCACCTCGGCGGGAAGCTCACGTTCGGCAGCGATCCGCAATGCGAGCTTGTCGACCTGTCGGCCATAATGCACACCGAAAAGCACAGGCGGAGCGAACCGTTCAGCCACCTGCCACCACCGCACGGTCTGGAAGACATGGACGAGCCGACCGGCATGCTCATCGAGAAGCGCCGGATAGAAGCGCGGAACCAAACGCGCTTCCCGAAAATTCGCCGCCGTTTCGACACGGATAAGGTGATCGAGCTCGACCCGCGCCTCATCGGAGCTCACCGTGTACGACAGCTTCCGTCCTCCCCCGAAAATCGCGTCTGCCCCACTACCGGTGAGGATCGCACCGAGGTCGTCGATGCTGTCGAGGCGGCGACGAGCAGCGAGAATCGGTATCCCAGCGGTGACTTCCCACAGTTCCGACGTACCGAGTCGCGCCATCACTTCCCGCGCAAAATCGACTACCTCGTCCGCAGAAAGCCGGATGACATCGTGACGAAGCCCCAACGCCTCCGCCGCGACGGCCGCATTACCCTCATCGGACTGTCCCTCGGTCACGACCGTGATCGTCTTCGGCCGTGCGCCGAGCGAAACAGCCACGGCCGCAACATATATCGAATCAACGCCACCACTCAGCAGAACTGCCGGTACGCCGCCGAACCTTTCCAGAACCGCCGCGACCCGTGAGCGAGCCTCAGCAGCAACGCTCTTCGCGGCTTCCTCGGGATCAGTGACAACCCGCGCCCCTGGATTCGGCTGCGCGAGCGCATCACCGAGCAGATCGGTGACGAACTGAAGCGGTTCGGAGGTCTGCGGCGCCCAGCTGGCTACATCGGTCATACCCACCGTTCTAGTTGCGCCGAACGATGTAAGGCCTACTGACCCAGTTTTTGTCGACGGAGATGACAGCCAGCCTCACACAACGGTGGGCCGATCAACCTACGCGACCGGCCTCAACAGGACGAGCGGTATCTCCCTGGAAGTCCTTCGCTGAAAACGGTCGTACCCCTTCCAGGCTTCGCATACCCGCGGCCACAGCGCCGCGCGTTCGTCGGCTGTGGCTACGTGCGCGACCATCGATAGTTCGGGACCGTGCCGTACCGACACCCTGACCGTCGGCGTCTCGCGCAGATTCAGAAACCACGCCGGATGCGCCGCATCACCCCGCACGCGAGCCGACGATCACGATCGTGTCGCCCTCGACGATCGGAGCCATGAGCACCACCGTGTGCTCGCGCCCGGACTTGCGCCCGACCGTGGTGAGCTCGAGCGTCGGCATCCCCGCCACCCTCTTACCCACCCGGCCCCCCGTGAAGGAGAGCAGGCTGCGGTGCACCGAGTTCTGGATCTTCAGCCGAATTGTGTTCGCCATAGACATCGGGAGCCCGAACCGATCGCGGCGACCCCCCACCCCCTTCACGATCTCGCGTCCCCGCCCTCGGACAACTGCCTCACCACACTAACTCCAGCAGCGAACCGCCGAAAGCCGTGGGATCGCCGCCGCCCGAAACGGGACGAGCTCTCCCGCAGCTAGGAATGCTCGAAACACCTTGCCGTGGTGAAAGTGCCAGCGGATTCGTCACCGGCTTGACGGCCGTCCTGCACGCCTCGCTGAGGCGGAGGTTCGACTTTTCCCGCGGCGCGCCGCCGATTTCCGGCTTCCGATCGGCACGACGAAGATGAGCGCGAGCACAGCCGCCCCAGTGCCGACGATGGTCCAGATGACGGCTCTGTCGCGGTTGTTGTCCTTTTCCTGCTGCTGCATTTCGTCGTAACTGAGACGTCTGATGCCCGCGCCTCGGGTGTCAACGCGACAGAACTCGCTCTGGGACATGGTTCGGCCCTCACAGGTGGGCGACGCGGTGCCCCCGAGCGGATGAAGGACATGCGGCACATTGACAAACAGCAGGACGGCCGCAGCGATCCCGAGAAACAAGGCCCAGACCCTGATTTCGATGGATTTCAACGCTCGTATCGGTACGACGACCAGCAACTGTGTTCTCCCCTTACGCGCTACGGATCAATCGAATACTGTGCCACAGCGAAGGTCTCGATCGGTCTGCGGCCCGGTTGCGATCCCCGTGCCCCTTCATGTGTGGGCGCGGCTGAGGATTAGGAAACGAGGACGGCTCCCTGGACTTGTTACCAGGTCAGGGCCCAACCTTCCGGCAACTCGGTTGGGTCGCCGCTCGATACCCGGATTGACCCTGCTGCGGGCAGAGGCCCGGAGTTGAATTCTCTGTCCCGAAAACGGGACGAGCCCTCCCGCACCGAAGTGCGGGAGGGCTCGAAACGTCTTGCCGTACGACGACTTACACGTCGAAGTAGAGCTCGAACTCGTACGGGTGCGGACGCAGGTTCACCGGGGCGATCTCCTGGGTGCGCTTGATGTCGATCCAGGTCTCGATCAGGTCCGGGGTGAAGACGTTGCCTTCGGTGAGGTAGTCGTGGTCCTGCTCGAGGCGGTCGATGACCGACGCCAGGCTGGTGGGGGCCTGCGGGATGTTCTTGGCCTCCTCCGGCGGGAGCTCGTAGAGGTCCTTGTCGACCGGGGCCAGCGGCTCGATCTTCTTCTTGATGCCGTCCAGGCCGGCCATCAGCATGGCGGCGAAGGCCAGGTACGGGTTACCCGAGGAGTCCGGCGCGCGGAACTCGATGCGCTTGGCCTTCGGGTTGTTACCGGTGACCGGGATGCGGACCGCGGCGGAGCGGTTGCGCTGCGAGTACACCAGGTTGATCGGGGCCTCGTAGCCCGGAACCAGACGGTGGTAGGAGTTCACGGTCGGGTTGGTGAACGCCAGCAGCGACGGCGCGTGGTGCAGGATGCCGCCGATGTAGTGGCGCGCGATGTCCGACAGACCGCCGTAGCCGGCCTCGTCGTGGAACAGCGGCTTGCCGTCCTTCCACAGCGACTGGTGCACGTGCATGCCCGAGCCGTTGTCACCGAAGAGCGGCTTCGGCATGAAGGTGACGGTCTTGCCTTCCTGCCACGCGGTGTTCTTCACGATGTACTTGAACAGCTGCAGGTCGTCGGCAGCGTGCAGCAGGGTGTTGAAGCGGTAGTTGATCTCCGCCTGGCCCGCGGTGCCGACCTCGTGGTGGCCGCGCTCGAGCTCGAAGCCCGCGTTCTGCAGGTTGGTCGAGATCTTGTCGCGCAGGTCGACGTAGTGGTCGTACGGCGCGACCGGGAAGTAACCACCCTTGTTGCGGACCTTGTAGCCGCGGTTCAGGGTGCCGTCCGGGTTGAACTCCGCGCCGGTGTTCCAGGAGCCGGAGATCGACTCGATCTCGTAGAACGCGCCGTTCATGTTCGACTCGTAACGGATCGAGTCGAAGACGTAGAACTCGGCCTCGGGGCCGAAGTACGCGGTGTCGGCGATGCCGGTCGACCGCAGGTACTCCTCCGCCTTGCGCGCGATGTTGCGCGGGTCACGCGAGTAGGCCTCGCGGGTGAACGGGTCGTGGACGAAGAAGTTCAGGTTCAGCGTCTTGGCAGCGCGGAAGGGGTCGATACGCGCGGTGCTGTAGTCGGGGAGCAGGAGCATGTCCGACTCGTCGATCGACTGGAAGCCGCGGACGGACGAACCGTCGAACGCTAGACCCTCTTCGGCGAGGTCAGCCGTGAAGGCCTTGGCCGGGATCGAGAAGTGCTGCTGCACACCGGGAAGATCGCTGAAGCGGATATCGACGTACTCGATGTCCTCTTCCTTGATGTACTGGATGACCTCATCGGCCGTGCTGAACGTCACTTGTTCTCCTTACGGATCGGTTCCCAGCCAGTGTCGATTGCATGGGTTCGTCGCGACCAGACGCTATGGATGCGGTGTTTCCCTACAGTCAAGGCTGTGTTTCGCCAGTGTTACACGTGCGGCTGGTCAGGTGGCGATGGCCACCCTGTCTCGCCAAGCATGGTAATCCTCCCATCCGCCGCGCGCCCCGTGACGTTGAGCTCCCCCTTTGCGGTGCTGGGCGCACCAGGGTAGCCGCTGATCAGGCGCTGTCGGGCGTGGTCCGCCGTCGAACCCGCGCCGGGCCGAGCGGAGGCGAGACAGCCGCCTATTCTGGAGGCCATGGCGCGTATCACCGGATCCTGGCTTTCCGGACCTTCTGCGGACCCCGGGGACTCGGCTACGTCCGAGTTTCCGGGCGAACTCCTCGGGCTGCCCCGCGACGGAGCGGGCTCGCTGGCCGGGATGGGCCGCCGGATCGCGGCGCTGTTCGTGGACTGGATGATCGCGGTCGGCATCTCGGCGCTGATCGTGCGCGGTGTGAACGCGAACCTTCCGCTGCTCATCTGGTTCGTCATCGGCGTCGCCGCGGTCTCGCTGTTCGGCTTCACGCCGGGGCAGTACTTCCTCCGGTTGCGGGTCATCCGGGTCGACGCGGCGGCCCCGGTCGGCTTCGTCCGGGCATTGGCGCGCCAGGTACTGCTGATATTCGTGGTGCCCGCGCTGTTCACCGACGGCGACGGCCGCGGCATGCACGACCGGGCGACGGGCACCGCGCTGGTCAAGTCGCGGTAGGACCGCCATTCGAACCCTGCCCGCGGATTGGGGGCGATCGAGGGGAGAGAAATGGTGGTTCGTCGCGTGTCGACCGCCATTTCTCTTCGCTCGATGTGCTGTAGCCGCGTGAGAGGGGCCCGCTACCGGACCGTGCGGCCCAGGAAGTCGCGAATCAGTGCGGCGATCTCGTCTCCGTGGGTTTCCAGGGCGAAGTGCCCGGCGTCGAGGAGGTGCAGTTCCGCGTCCGGCAGGTCGCGGAGGTAGGCGCGGGCGCCGTTGGCTCCGAAGATCTCGTCGTGCTCGCCCCAGGTGATCAGCACCGGCGGCCGGTGGTCGGCGAAGTACTTCTGGAAGTCGGGGTAGGAGTCCAGGTTGAACTGGTAGTCCCAGAAGAGCTGGAGCTGGATCTCCTTGTTGCCGGGACGGTCGAGGTAGGCCTGGTCCAGGGTCCAGGTGTCGGGGCTGACGCGGTCGCGACGGTCCTCGGGGACGCCGTGCAGGTACTGCCATTCGGTGGCCTCGAGTTCGAGCAGCTTGCGGACCTCGGCCTCGTTGGCGGCGCGGTCCTTCGCGTGCGCGAAGAGGACCTCCCAGAACGGCGTGAACCCCTCGAGGTAGGCGTTGCCGCTCTGCGTGACGATCGCGGTGACCCGATCCGGGTGGCGGCTCGCGATGCGCAGTCCGATCGGCGCACCGTAGTCCTGGATGTAGAGGGCGAATCGGTCGACGCCGAGGGTGTCCAGGAGTTCGGCGGTGATCTCGGTGAGTTTGTCGAAGCTGTAGTCGAATTCGTCGACTCGCGGCATGGAGGACCGGCCGAAGCCGATGTGGTCGGGGGCGATCAGGTGGTAGTCGTCGCCGAGGTCGCGCAGGAGATTGCGGAACATCGCCGAGCTGGTGGGGAATCCGTGGAGCAGGACGAGGGTGGGGTTCGCCGGGTCGCCCGCCTCACGATAGAAGACGGTGAGGTCCTGGATCTGGGCGGTCCGGTGGTGCACGACGGTCATGACTCTCTCCTCTGGTCGGTGTCGAACGGGGTTTTAACCACTCAAATCAATTTGAACAGTTAGATATGGACCGCGTGTTCCCGCCTCGGAGAGGTTTTTTCGACTTTTCGGCGGCCGATCGCTTGACCAGGCCCGTCCCGGAAAAGACGAAGGCCCGCGTCCCGGAATGTGGGACGCGGGCCTCGTGAAAGCCGTACTCAGCGCCTGCGGATCGTGCGCTGCACGCCGCGCATCTTGGCGCCCGCGGGCATCGGGCCCTTCGGCAGCGCGGGACCGCTGCGCGAGCTCAGGGCGGCGAGCCTGCCCTCGATGTTGTCGATGCGCTTGGTGTCGATGTTGCGCGGCAGCTTGGTCAGGTAGCGCTGGAGTTCCTTCAGCGGGACCTGACCCTCCTCGTTGCCGACGATGACGTCGTAGATCGGGGTGTCGCCGATGAGCCGCGCGGTCCGCTTCTTCTCCTGGGCGAGCAGCCCCTTGAGCCGCTGCGGCGAACCCTCACCGACGAAGACCACGCCGGGCAGGCCGATCACCCGGTGCACCGCGTCCAGCTGGGTGGTCGCCGCGACGCCGTTGCTGACCCGCCACTTGCCCTGCAGGTTGTCCAGCACCCACGCGGCCGCGCCCGCCTGACCCTCGGCCTTCGCGTAGACGTTCTTCTGCACGCGACGCCCGAAGAGGATGAACGCCACCAGCACGCCGAGCAGGATGCCGATCGGAAGCAGGAACCACTGCAGATCGAAGATCAGCCCGATCACCAGGAACAGCACGGTGATGCCGAGCACCGCGCCGATCATCAGGGGCAGCAGGAGCTTGTCTTCCTTGCGCTGCATCTGGAACGCCTGCCAGAGCTGCTGGCGCCGCTCCTTCGACGCCTGCTTGCGCGCCGCCTTCGCTTCGGCCTTCGCTTCCTTCGACGGGTTACCGCCCTTGCCTGCTGCCATGTGTTTCAGAATAGTGGCCGCCGAGCTCATCATTTGCGCCGGGACGGTGGACAGTTTCGAAGGGTTGATCAGCCCTTGCCGTTTTCCCGGAGCGCACCGGCGAGCTGCGACGGCATCGGCTCGTGACGCGCGTAGGTCCTGCTGAAATCCCCGGTCCCGTGCGAGAGCGAACGCAGGTCGATCGCGTAGCGGCTGAGTTCCAACTCGGGCACCTCGGCGCGGATCCGCGTGCGCCCGGTCCCGTGCGGTTCCGTGCCCAGCACCCGTCCGCGACGACTCGACAGATCGCTCAGCACCGGCCCGAGGTAGTCGTCGGAAACCACGACCCAGACCTCGGCGAACGGCTCCAGCAGATCGATGCCCGCCGTGGCCGCCGCCTCGCGCAGCGCCAGGGCGCCCGCGGTCTGGAACGCGGCATCGGACGAGTCGACCGAATGCGCCTTCCCGTCGAACAGCGTGACCCGCACATCCACCAGCGGATACCCCGCGGCGACTCCGCGCGCCGCCTGCGCGCGCACGCCCTTCTCCACCGAAGGAATGAACTGGCGCGGCACCACACCGCCGACGACCTTGTCCACGAACTCGAGCCCCGAACCGCCCGGCAGCGGTTCCACCTCGATCTCACACACCGCGTACTGCCCGTGCCCACCCGACTGCTTCACGTGCCTGCCGCGCGCTTTCGCCGTGCCCGCGAACGTCTCTCGCAGCGCGACCTTGTGATCGACGGTGTCCACCTGCACCCCGAACCGGGTGCGCAGCCGCTCCAGCGCGACATCGCGGTGCGCCTCGCCGAGGCACCACAGCACCAATTGGTGTGTCTGGCTGTTGTTTTCCACGCGCAAAGCGGGATCCTCCGCCGCAAGCCGGGCCAGACCCTGTGAGAGCTTGTCCTCGTCGGATTTGCTGTGCGCGCGAATCGCGATGGGCAGCAAGGGATCCGGCATCGGCCATGGCTCGATCACCAACGGCTTTCCTGTGCCCGACAGTGTGTCGCCGGTCTCGGCGTGGCCGAGCTTGGTGACGTACGCGATGTCGCCCGCGATGGCCTCGCCCAGCGGGCGCTGCTGCTTGCCGAACGGCGCCGTCACCGAACCGACGCGCTCGTCCACGTCGTGGTCGGGGTGCCCGCGGTCGGCCAAGCCGTGCCCGCAGACGTGCACGGTGTCGTCGGCGTGCAGGGTGCCGGAGAAGACGCGCACCAGCGACACTCGGCCCACGTACGGGTCGGAGGCGGTGCGGATGACCTCCGCGGCCAGCGCGCCGTTCGGGTCGCAGGCCAGCGGTGTCGGCGCGGCGCCGTTGGTCGCGGGCGCCGCCGAGACGACGTGTTCGGTCGGGGCGGGGAAACCGCCCGTGATCAGGTCGAGCAACTCCATCGTGCCCAGCCCCTGCCGCGCTTCCTCCGGCGCGGGTGCGCCGAACAGCACCGGGTGGAAACTGCCGCGCGCCACCGCGCGCTCCAGATCGCCGACCAACGTGTCCAGTTCTATGTCCTCGCCGCCGAGATAGCGCTCCATGAGCGACTCGTCCTCGCTCTCGGCGATGATGCCCTCGATGAGCCGATTCCGCGCCTCGTCCAGCTCCGCGGCCTGCTCCGCCGACGGCTCGCCGCGAACTCCTTCACCAGAGGCGTAGTCGACCACGCAGTGTGGCAGCAACTCGATCAGCCCCGTGACCGGGCGGTGCCCGTCCACGCCACGCGGCCCGTACACCGGTAGATGCAGCGGCAGGATGTTCTCCGACGCCCCGCCACCGAGCACTTCCCGGCACGTCTGCACCATCTCCTCGAAGTCCGCGCGCGCGGTGTCCAGGTGCGTGATGACGATCGCGCGCGGCATGCCGACGGCCGCGCACTCCTCCCACAGCGCACGCGTCGCCCCGCTCACCCCCTCCGCGCCCTCGGCCGCCGAGATGACGAACAGCGCCGCGTCCGCCGCGCGCAACCCCGCCCGCAGCTCGCCGACGAAGTCCGCGTATCCCGGCGTGTCGACCAGGTTGACCTTCATCTCCTGCCACGCCAGCGGCACCACCGACACCTGCACCGACCGGTGCTGCCGATGTTCGATCTCGTCGTAGTCCGACAGCGAGGTGCCGTCCTCCACCCGCCCCGCGCGATTCACCGCGCCCGTCGTCAGCGCCATCGCCTCGACCAGGGTCGTCTTCCCCGCTCCGCTGTGACCGACCAGGACCACGTTCCGAATGCGTTCCGGCCGATCCACCGTCACTGCTCTGCCGTTGCCCCCGGCAGGTCCACTCGATTTGTCCACCATGTGTCACGCTTCCTCGCCTCGACACCGCGGTCATATCGAGCTTCCCACCATCGGTAGCCGTGCGTCCACGAATCGGGGGAGAAGGGCGAGGAGCTGGGCCGACGGTCCGTGGGCGCGCAATGGCCGAACAAGATCGTCTCGGCAGATCTCGATGGAACCGAT
The DNA here is from genome assembly GCF_057708605.1 of Nocardia sp. bgisy118. Taxonomy (NCBI): domain Bacteria; kingdom Bacillati; phylum Actinomycetota; class Actinomycetes; order Mycobacteriales; family Nocardiaceae; genus Nocardia; species Nocardia sp. bgisy118. The sequence goes on from NZ_JBYISM010000005.1 coordinate 361,411, forward strand.
TCGACGGCGCTCGCGTCAGAGGAAGAAGGCGACACCCACAACGTCGTGAGAGCTGCACGTCGCCCGCAGGGATGTAGGAGTTCGAGTAGGAGGGGTTGATGACCGTATTCGATCCGAGCCGTATCGCGGAGGACATCGCGCACATGGCAGCGGATTTCGAGCGTCAGGCCGAGCGATTCGAGCAGTTGCGCGAGCGCATGGCGGCGCTCACCGCCACGGAGTCCAGCAGCGACGGGCGCATCGCTGTCTCGGTGAACAACAACGGCGTCCCCACCGACATCGTGCTTGCTGTCGGCACCCGGGGCATGGATCCCGCGGCGGTCTCGGCCGAGATCATGTCGTGCATGCGCAGAGCTCAGGCGACACTGCGCGCGCAGGTCGCGGAGACCGTGCAGAACACCGTGGGCGACGATCCGGCAGGCGCGGCCATCGCTGATCAGTACGCGAAGAGTTTTCCGGATGTCCCGGCTGGCGACGTTCCGAACTACGCGCTGCCGGAGCCACCGGCTTCCGCGCCACCGCAGCTGTCGGCGTCCCCGCAGTCGGCCGTGAGCGTCACGCCCGCCCCGTGGGAATCGGCCCCACAGCCGCGTAACCGCAAACCCGATCGCGATCAGGTCGTGCGGCCGGACGAGCCGGACGAAGACGACGCGTACTACAACCGCAAATCCTGGCTGGTGTGATCATGGGAAATCCTGATGCGATCTCGGTGGATCCGGATGAAGTTCGCAATCATGCGGGCAAAGTGAAGCAGCTCATCGAAAGTCTGACGCTGTCGCTGGAAGCCGCCTCCTACCTCGGTGCCGCGGACGACGGATTCGGCGCTATTCCACGGCCTTTCGTGCAAATGGTGCTGGACGACAATCATCAGAACACCATCGAGGTGCTCCGCAAACTCGGTGAGGACGTCGCACAACTGCCGGACAAACTGAAGGTCGTCGCGGAGACGTTCGATGACAAGGACACCGCTTTCAGCAAGTCGTTGGGAGAGCTGCGCGAGGAGATCGCCGCGGCGAACGGGGAGGCGAAGTGAGCACTCAGATCGGCAACTGGTTCAACGAGCACACCGCGGGTTTCGATGACGAGAAGAAACCCACCGACAACCGATTGATCGCGAACGGAACCGACTACCGCGAGGAGTACTTCCAGGAGACGGTCTTCTTCCTGTCGGACGTCGGGCTGAAGCAGGACGAGGAGACCAAGCGCCCGGGATTTCTGAACGGCACCATCGCCGGTGACGCCTGGGAGGCATACGCCAACCTCAGGAACGGCAAGACGCTCGAGGCGATCACCGGTGGTGTGGCAGCCGGCGTAACGGCCTTCGACGCGATCAAGGACCCGTTCGGTTTCGCCGGCGAACAGATCGCAGGCTGGATGCTCACCCACGCCGAGCCGTACCGGAAAGTGCTGGACGCGCTCGCAGGCAACGACAAGATGGTGAAGGCGTATTCCGAGAGCTGGACGAACATCGCCAACGAACTCACCGGCATGAGCGAAACCTGGAAGAAGAGCCTGGGCGAGGACATCGCGACATGGACCGGTAGCGCCGGTGACGCCTACCGGAACCGTGCCACCGACATGATCGATCAGATTCTCGGAGCAGGCGGTGTCGCGGCCAGCCTCGGGGAGGCGATGCAAATCGTGGCGGACATCGTCAAGGTTTTCCGGAAGATGGTGCAGGACATCCTGGCCAGTCTGCTGGGCGCTCTGATCGGATACACGATCGAACTCGCGCTGACGCTGGGTGGCGGGGCCGCGCACGTCATCGCGTCGGTGTATGGCCGATTCGCGCGCGACGGTTTCAAGATCTCGATGCTGCTTGTCGAGATGGCGAAGGCCTTCGGAGACCTGAACACCCTCATGCAGGCTGTCGTGGGTGTCATCAACGCCCTGCTCGGCAAGCAGAACCAGCCACAGACGGCATAGCGGAGAACTTCGGCTGTTCGCGGGTGTGTGCCTCGAACAGCCTGCGCATACGGAGAGACGAAACCTCATGAGCTACGAACCACAGCCCGGCGCGCGCTTCGGAACACCCGACACTGGCTCTTCCTCAGGTGTCCCGCCGACCAGACCCGCGGGTCACAACGGACTCGCCGCGTATCCGGGTCGCAATATGCCGCCGCACAACGGGATTCAGCCGCAGCACGGTTTTGCGCCGCCCGGCGGCGCCTATATGACTCCGCCGCCCGGCACTATCGGTCCACACGGGTTCCTGCTGAAGCACGGGACCGCTGTGGATCCGGTCGACGCCTATCGCCCGGAGCCCGGAGAGACAGGAATCCTGGTGGATGCCAGCTACTTTCGATGGTGGATCGCCGCCGGTGCCTATGCGTCGGCCCGACCGAGGATCTTCGTGGACGGCGTCGAGGTACCGGATGTGAACTGGGGGAGGACGCATATCCCGACGACTCCCGGACTGCACCACGTCGAGGTCTCGACCAGTAAGCCGAAATGGTGGTACGAGTGGATTTTCCAGTCTTGGGTGCGCGATATGGGGTTCGCCGATACGGTGGTCCCGGTCGCCGCAGCTCACTGCACACTGGTCCACTATCGCTCCCCAGGGCTGTACGTGCTGCGCGGTGCGATCGGCCCCGAGCCCATGCGATGGCCGGGGTTGAACTGGATCCGGTTCAGTTGGGTGATCACCGCAGTATTGGCGGCATTCGTGGGGTTGATGCTTGTCGGGGTCGTCCTCAACATCCTCGATTGACTCTGGCGGTGTAGGGGTTCGGTGCACGTGGCCGCCGGGCTAGCCGCACAGCGGCGGCCCGGCGGCGTGAGTCGGTGGCGGCGTGAGTCGGTGGCGGCGTGAGTCGGTGGCGGCGTGAG